>DBXN01000036.1:0-12520 GCA_002309585.1 Verrucomicrobia bacterium UBA1211 | reverse complement strand
CGCGGCGGCGATGCTGCACGCCGGCGCGACGGTTATCGATTCCCTGCCGCACGGCAGTTTCTTCCATGCCACCGGCGGGGCGGTCGCGATGGGTGTGGGCGAGCGGTTGCGGCTGATTCCCTTCGAGGCGGCGGTGGGGTTGGTGTCAACGGTGGCGGCGGTCATCATACGGACCGGAGGTTAACGGGTAGGAATGGGCTGGTCTCCATCGCTTGAGCGGAGGAGGGTCAGAGGGCGGTTTTGGGGTCGGTGGCCTCGTAGAGTCCCTGGTGGTCGGGGATGTAGTCGATCATCTGGATGGTGCGCCACTTGCCTTGGCGCCAGCGCCAGAGGAAACCGAGCGCGACGATGCCGATGAATGCGGCCATCCAGATCCAGAGCTGGATAATGTCGGCGCCGAGGCGGTAGAGGATGATCGAGCCGGGAACGAGGACCAGCCATCCGGTGAGGGTGATGTAGATCATGACGAACCGGGTGTCGCCCGCGCCTTTCAGCGCGTAGCTGAGGATGATGTTCAGGGTATCGAGCAGACCCCAGCCCGCCATGAGATAGAGCATGATCCTGCCGACCTTCAGCAGTTCGTCCGGCGTGAATGGGGCGTTGGCGGGACGGAAGAGAGCGAAGTAGTTGCGGGGGAAAAGGACGAAGGTGAGTCCGATGGCAAACATATAGAACATGCCGAGTTTGAGACCGGTGTAACCCGCGCGGTTGGCGGCATCGGGGTTGCGGGCGCCCATGTACTGGCTGACGACGGTGGAGGTTGCCATGCCGAAGCCGAGCAACGGCGCGAAGGCGAGGTTGTTCACGCTGAAGGCGATGTTGCTGGCCGCCATCGCGAGGTCGCCGAGCCGGCCCGTGAGAAGGATGAAGACGGTGAAGGAGCCGATGTCCATCACCACTTGAAAACCCGACGGCGCCCCGAAGGTGATGATCCGTTTCATGAGGGCAGGCTTCAACAGCCAGAGCCGCGCCCCCTCTTCCCGCAGCAGGGTACGGAAGACCGGGTGGCGGAGGAGCATGGCAAACTGGATGAGGACGGCGAAAAGGCCGGAGATCAAGGTGGCGTAGGCGGCGCCCGCGATTCCGAGCGCGGGACATCCGAAGCGGCCGAAGATCATGATGTAGTTCAGCAGGATGTTGAGCGCGCAGCCCGCGGTGTTGGCGACGCAGTTCACCGCCGTCTTCCCGATCCCGATGAAGTAGCCGCCGACGGCAGCGTTTAAGGCGATCATCGGTCCGCCGGCCATCAGAATCAGGAAGTAACACTTTTCGGCGGCGAGAACCTCCGGCGAGTGCCCGCTGATCGTCATGAGCCAATAGCCGAGCGGGATTTGGAGCAGGATGAGCGGCCAGGAGAGCAACGCGATCCAGAGCCCCTGAATGACGGCGTGGACGCCTTCGCGGGGCCGGTTGGCGCCGTGGTACTGTGCGGTGAAGGTGCCCGCGAATCCGGCGAGGGACTGGAAGAAACAGGTTAGGTTATGGGCGAGAATGCCAGCGGGGAGAGCGGCCTGGATGGCGATGTTGCTGAAGCGCGAGAGGAAGACGCGGTCGCAGAACTGCATGACGGTATACGACGCCATCCCCAGAATGAGAGGTGTCGCGATGGCGGCCATTTCCCGGTAGCCGCCCGCCCGTCCGATTCGCCGGTCTTCCTGTTTCTCGCTTTTCACTGACGTGGGACTATATCACAGAAGGGGGAGGGGTGAGAAGAGAGGATTTGGGATTGATGACAAAAAGGGCGCATCTGCGCAATTCACCATGTATTATTGTGAAATTGTGGAATTATGACAATGTGGCAATGTGGCATTTTCCCAATTTCATCATGCCATAATGTCTCAATTCCACACTTCCATAATTTCACAATGGTTGTATGGCATGGGTGAAAAACACTGATGCGCCCGAAGGTTTTTAGGACGGGTTTTCGGTTGACCGAAGGGGTCGGGTTTTGGTAACCTATTCTTTCACTTTTGCCGGAGAAGGCGTTTGGATGGCCCGGATGAGCCGGGTCGGCGTCTGAGGTTTTGGGAAGGGGGTGACTGGCGTGATCCAGCTTCGATTGAAGAAAGGCGAGTCTGTTGAGCGTGCGTTGAAGCGTCTCAAGAAGATTATGGATAAGGAAGGTCTGCTGAAGCAGCTCCGTAACAATCGGTATTATGAGAAGCCGTGTGAGAAGGCGCGTAAAAAATCGGCTCGTGCCCGTATCCGCAACCGCTCCCATCGTCTGATGCGTGAGATGTAATCCCGGATGCCGAAAGGTACGATTGAAAGAGGGCGGGCCCGCAAGGGCCTGCCCTTTTTGTCTGTTTGCGACGATCGGGTACGGATGATAATCCATTGGACGCGGAAGGGGGAATCGGTGTATACTGGTCTTGTTTCAATGTGTTATTGTTGACGGGTCAGAAGAAAGGATGAACACATGTTCAAACACGCTTGGGTATGGATGGGGGTTGCGATGGTGGCGTTGAGCGGATGCGATCCGGTGTCGCGGTTCGGGAAAGATAATGGACAGGTCCGGCTGGTGACACTGGATCCGGGGCACTTCCATGCGGCGCTGGTCCAGAAGCGGATGTATCCCGAGGTCTCGCCGACGGTGCACGTCTACGCGCCGGAAGGGGCCGACCTCACGATGCACATGGACCGGATTAACGGCTTTAATACGCGCAAGGATGATCCGACGCGGTGGGAGAGCGTGGTCTATACGGGATCGGATTTCCTCGACAAGATGATCGCGGAGCGGGCCGGCAACGTGGTGGTGCTGGCGGGCAACAACGCGCGGAAACCGGCCTACATCCTGAAGAGCCTCCAGGCGGGTTTCAATGTGCTGGCGGACAAGCCGATGACGACCACGCCGAAGGATTACGCGGTGCTGAAAGAGGCGTTCGACGTGGCGCAGAAGAAGGGACTGCTGCTCTACGACATCATGACCGAGCGGTATGAGATCACGACGATGCTGCAGCGCGAGCTCTCCCGGTTCCCGAAAGTCTACGGGATGCAGGAGAAGGGGACGCCGGACGATCCGGCGGTGACGAAGGAGAGCGTGCACCACTTCTGCAAGCTGGTCGCGGGCAAGCCGCTCCAGCGTCCGGAGTGGTACTATGACACCGATCAGCAGGGCGAGGCGATCGTGGATGTGACGACGCATCTGACCGATCTCGTGCAGTGGGAGGTTTTCCCGGAGCAGACCCTCTCGATGGATGACGTGAAGATGTGCTCCGCGCGGGTCTGGCCGACGCCGATCACCTTCGAGCAGTACAAGATGAACACCTCCGCGAAGGCGTGGCCCGACTATCTGAAGAAGAAGCTGGATAAGGACGGGGTGCTGCAGTGCGCGGCCAACGGCGAGTTCACCTATTCGCTGAAAGGGGTCTACGCCAAGATCTCGGTGCTGTGGAACTTCCAGCCGCCGGAGGGTGGCGGGGATACGCACTTCTCGCTGATGCGCGGGACGCGGTCGTCGCTGATCATCGAACAGGGCGAGGCGGAAGGGTTCAAGCCGGTGCTCTATGTCGAGCCGCGCCGGGTGCCGGGTGTGAAGAAGGAGGAGATCGCGGAGGCGCTGGCCGAGGCGATGGTCGCGATCAACAAGAAGTGGCCGGGCGTCTCCTTCGAGCCGCATGAGACCGGTTTCCGGATCATCGTTCCCGCGAAATACGCTTGCGGACATGAGGCCCACTTCGGGCAGGTGACCGAGAAATACCTGGGCTTCCTCAGAAACCGCGACATGCCGGCGTGGGAAGTGCCGAATATGCTGGTGAAGTACGGCACCCTGATGCAGGCGTTCGAGATGGCGCACGGGGAGAAAAAGTAAGGTTAAAAGCCCCCCGCCCGCGTGAGCGCGGGAATGTCAATGACGATAACGTGGGGCGGGGGCAGTTGAGGGATGAGTGTTGAGGGTTGAGTAACGGAGTACGGAAGTCTGATGGCTGAAGTCCGAAGTCTTGTGGCTGAACGCTCATGTTAAGGTTAAAGGCCTTTGGGACGGACCGGAGATTCCGGAAAGCCGGAATGTCCGGGACGGACCGGGGGAAGGGGAGAGGCGAGCGGTGGTCAGGAAGCAGATAGGCGCGATCGCGCGGACCGCGTTTTTGGAGTCGATCCAGCAGCCGATCGTCTTTCTGTTGCAGTTGGCATCGGCGGTGATGACGCTGCTGGTGCCGATCTTCCAGTTTCATCGCTTCAGCGAGGACGGGCGGTTGGCGCGCGACAGCGGGCTGTCGTGCATGCTGGTGTTCGGAATGGCGCTGGCGGTGGGCACCGCGGGGCGGTCGGTCGCCGGCGAGATCGCCAACGGCACCGCCGCTTCGGTGCTGGGCAAGCCGGTCGGGCGAACGCTGTTCGTCTTCTCCAAATGGCTGGGATGTGTCTATGTGGTGGCGCTGTTCTGCCTGGGGCAGCTGGCGGCGCTGATGGTTTCGGAACGGGCCTCGGCGCACTTCGTGATGCGGGAGGATTTCTCCGGCTACGCGACGGATCCGATCTCGCTGACACTGGCGTTGGGCGGTCTGGTGCTGGTGCTGGCGGTGGCGGCGGGGCTGCACTTCGCCCGGCGGCAACGGTTCGGGGTCTCGGTCTTTGTGGGGATTGTCCTCTCGCAGGTGGCGGTGTGCGCCCTTTCCGGATTCTACAACCGGCTGGGCGACTGGTATCCCATCCACGGCGAGGCCGCCTGCACGGGGCTGAACCACGCCCATACCCACGCGGAAGGGGCGATGCATCTGCTCTTTTACCATCCGGAGTTGAACCTCCGGGTGATCCCCGTCGCGATTCTGGTGTTTCTGGTGTTGCTGATCTTTGCGGCGTTGGCGACGGCGCTTTCCACGCGCATACAGACGGGGGGTGTGATGACGGTCTGCACGGGGGTGCTGTTGTTGGGGCTTTCGGGTGATACCTTTTTGAGCGGCGAGCGGTTTGTCCTCGTCAAGCGGCTGGTTTCGGGCGTGCTGCCGGATCTTCAGAATTTCTGGCTGTGCGACGCGATCGCGCACGGGGGCCATGTGGCGGCGGGCTATGTCGTGGCGGCGGCGGGCTATGCGTTGACCTGTTGCCTGCTTTTCCTGCTGTTGGGAAGTCTGGCGTTTCGAGGCCGGGATTTGGGGTGAGCGGTATGATGGACGGAGAGGCGATCATTGAGATACGCGGGTTGCGGAAGGTCTTCCGCGACTTTTGGCGCCGCGTGACCGTAGAGGCCGTGCGCGGGCTCGATCTGACGGTGAAGGCCGGTGAGGTTTACGGTTTTCTGGGACCGAACGGATCGGGCAAAAGCACGACGATCAAGATGATCCTGGGGCTGCTCCGTCCCTCGGGCGGAACGATCCGGGTCTTGAACGAGCCGCCGGAGAGCGTGAAGGCGAAGTCGCGGATCGGGTATCTGCCCGAGCTTTCGCATCTGCATCCCTTCCTGACGCCGCGCGAGACGCTGATGTATTACGCCGATCTCTTCGGAATGCCGCGCGCGGAGGCGAAGCGGCGGACGGAGGAGCTGCTGGAGATGGTGGACTTGACGTCGGCGGCGGACCGTGCGGTCGGGCGCTTCTCGAAGGGGATGGCGCGTCGCGTCGGGGTGGCGCAGGCCTTGATCAACGCGCCGGAACTGCTGATTCTGGATGAACCGACATCGGGGTTGGACCCGATCGGGACGCGCGAGGTGAAGGACCTGGTCCGGATGCTGGCAAAGGGCGGGGTGACCGTCCTGATGACCTCGCATCTTCTGGGTGATGTCGAGGATGTCTGCGACCGCGTGGCGATTCTGGACCACGGGGCGCTGCAGGCGGAGGGGAAGATTTCCGATCTGCTGCGGAAGCCGGATGTCATCCGGTTCTGGATCGAGAGCCGCGGACTGGATGACGCGGCGGTCGGCGCGCTCCGCACGGGATTGGAACGGGACGCGCAGCGGCCCGTGAAGCAGGATTTCCCCTCCAAGAGTCTGGAGGCCTTCTTCCTGGAGGTGGTCGCCAAAGAGGGGCGGCTGCGGGAATTCAATCTGGCGCCTTTTTTGAATGAACGTCGGCAGCCACAGGAAGGTGTTTAAGGGGAGGGGCAACGTCCCTTTTGTGAGGACTGGTTGAACCGTGTTGGAGTCGATCCATAGCGCAGGGGATGTCAAAGGCGTTCCGAGAGAGAAGCTGCCGGCGTTGGCGGAGGAGATTCGGGAGACGATCCTGAAGACCGTTTCGCAGACGGGCGGTCATTTGGCGTCCAATCTGGGCATCGTCGAGCTGACGATCGCCCTGCTGCGGGTCTTTTCCCCGCCGGAGGATCAGGTGGTTTGGGATGTGGGGCATCAGTCCTACGCCTGGAAACTGCTGACCGGACGGTATCCGCGCTTTTCGACCCTGCGTCAGCTGGACGGGATTTCCGGTTTTCCGAAGCCGTCGGAGAGCCCCTGCGATCCGGTCATCGCGGGCCATGCGGGGGTCGCGTTTTCGACCGCGCTGGGTTTGGCGGTCGGTCGGGACCTGAAGGGTGGAAAACGGCAGGTTGTCGCGGTGATCGGCGACGGCGCGATGACGAACGGGATCTCCTTTGAGGCGCTCAACAGTCTCCAGGACGCCAACACGAAGGTGATCGTCATCCTGAACGACAACGAGATGTCGATCTCCGAGAATGTCGGGGCGCTCTCGCGCCGGTTGGGGCTGATGCTCTCCAGCGTACGGTACAACCGGATCAAGATGGCGGCGGAGGCGGCGGGGCATCGGCTGCACATGACCTTCATGCGCCGGTTCTACCACCGGATGGAGTCGCTGCTCAAGAGCGTCTGGCTGAAGAACCGTTTCTTTGAGGAGTTCGGACTGCGGTATGTCGGGCCGATCGACGGGCATGACCTGAAGGTGCTGGAGAGCGCCTTCCGGTCGGCGCATGAGGACAAGCGTTCCGTCCTGATCCATGTCGCGACGCAGAAGGGCCGCGGGTTCCGTCCCGCCGAGCGGGCGCCGCAGAAGTGGCACGGGGTCGGCGCGTTCGATCTGGAGAAGCAGGAGCAGCCGGAGGGAAAGCCCGGCTACTCGTCGGCGCTGGGGCGGGTCTTGTGCGGGTTGGCGGAGGAGGATCCCCGGATTGTCGCCATCACGGCGGCGATGGGGGACGGCACCGGTCTGGCGGCCTTCGCCCAAAAGCATCCGAAGCGCTTTTTCGATGTCGGCATCTGCGAGGAGCATGCGGCGGTCTTTGCGGCCGGGTTGGCGACGGCTGGCGAGCGGCCGGTCTTCGTGGTCTACTCGACCTTTCTGCAGCGGGCGATCGATTGCGTCATGCATGACATCTGCCTGGCGAATCTGCCGGTCCTCTTCTGTGTGGACCGGGCCGGGGTTGTGGGGAATGACGGCCCGACCCATCACGGGGTGTTCGACATCCCGATGCTGCGGTGCCTGCCGAATCTGACGATCATGCAGCCGCGCAACGAAGAGGAGTTGGACGGGATGGTGCGCTGCGCCTTCCGGCACGGCGGCCCCGCCGTGATCCGCTATCCCAAGGATCCGGTTCCCGCCTCGGAGCGTCAGCCGGCCGGCGCGCCCGCGCCGCTTGTCTTCTACGGCCGGGCGGAGACGGTGGAGCCCGCGGCGATCGACGGTCCGCCGCCGGTCTGGATCTGGGCGCTGGGGGACCGCGTGGCCCATGCGCGCGAGATCGCGGCGCGGCTGCGCGGGGCGGGCCGGAACGTGGGCGTGGTGAACGCCCGGTTCATCAAGCCGCTCGATGAGGCGCTGCTGCTGGCCCAGGCGCGGAAAGCCGAGCGGATCGTGACGCTGGAGAACGGCGTGCTGACCGGCGGGTTCGGTTCGGCGGTGGCGGAGGCNNTCCAGCCGTTACGGCTGGCCCGACCGTTTTATCCCCCAGGGGAACACGCAGGCGCTCCTCGAACGGTTCGGCCTGACCCCCGGCCAGATCACCGACGACCTGCTGCGGGAGACGATCCCGTGACATGATACGCCTGTCGGCGTATCATGGGTGGACAGCGATTTTTGAACAAAAACTTCCCCCAAAAGGGGCGTTCCCAATCGGTTGTGACGCTGGATGATCTGTTCGGGTGACGCATGAAATCCACAGTCGCTGCGGACGCGACGGGGCGCGTCCCTCCCGTTGCGGCGGTAGCGAAGCAGGTGTCTTGTCGTCTTTCCGGGAAGGTCAGAAGGGGCGCTGGTTGAAGCGCGAGGGGCGTTGGACCCGCATCTTCGGCTCCTCCAGATGGAGCGCGTACCACTGGTCGCCGAAGCCCGCGTTGGAGAAGGACTTGATCTTGTTGTTGGCCAGCGCCTCTTTGTTCGCCTTGATGATGGGGTTCTCCATCTTCTCGTTGGCCTGGATCAGGATCTTGTGCGCGGTGTCGTAGTCCTTGCGTTGCACCAGAATCCAGGAGTAGAGGGCGTAGAGAAGCGCGCCCTGCCCGTAGCGGAGCCGGAGGGTCGCTTTCCGGAAAAGTTTTTCCATCCCGTCATACTGTTCCAGCATGTGCATACGGGCCAGTTTGATGGCGCTCATCATCGGATCGACCAGCAGGGCCTGCGGCATCAGCTCATCGACCCGCTTGAAGTCCTTGATCATCCAGTAGAGCTGGATGCGGAGCGTGGCGATCTGGCGTTTCATGAGCGGAACCCAGTTGATGAACCGCTCCATCCCCTTTGAGGCCTCCAGCGCGTCTTTCACGGCGGTGTTCATCTCGCGGTTCATCTCGGCCTGGGCCTGTTTGGGGTCCACGCTACCGGGACGCATCTGCTGCTTCTCCTGCCACTGCTTGACCTTCCCCTGAAGCCGCTTCTGCGCGGCGGCCAGAATGTTCTGGACCTCGCCCATCGACGCCTTCACCTTCTTGTGGAGGATGAAGCCGCAGGCCGCCTGCCCGGCGAGGAAGATGAGGATACCCCAGGTGACCGCCCAGCCCCAGCCGCAGACACCGCCGAATTTGAATCCCGCGACCGCCGCGAGGGCGACCGCGCCATTGATCAGAATCAGATACATGAAGTTCCCTTAACCGTTGAAGCGTCCCATCGCGCAGAATTTATCATACCGCTGGGCGACCAGCCGGTCGAGCGGGATCTTGCGGAGTTCCGCCAATTGCGCCAGAACCGCCTTTTTGACGGCTGCCGCCGTGGCCTTGTAATCGGTGTGCGCCCCGCCTTTCGGCTCGGGGATGATCTGGTCGATGATCCCCAGACCCTTGAGCGATTCCGCCGTGAGCTTCAGCGCCTCGGCGGCGATGGGCGCTTTCGAGCCGTCCCGCCAGAGGATGCCGGCGCATCCTTCGGGCGAGATGACGGAGTAAACCGCGTTCTGGAGCATCAGGATCCGGTCGCCGACCGCGATGCCGAGCGCGCCGCCGCTGCCGCCCTCGCCGATCACCACCACGACGATCGGGGTCTTGAGCGTCGACATGAACTCCAGATTGTGGGCGATCGCCTCGGCCTGGCCGCGCGCCTCCGCCTCGCTTCCGGGATAGGCGCCGGGCGTGTCGATGAACGAGACCACCGGCAGGCCGTACTTCTCGGCCAGCCTCATCAGGCGCATCGCCTTGCGGTAGCCGTCGGGATTGGCCATGCCGAAGTTCGCCTCGATGTTCTCCTCGACCGTCCGGCCCTTCCGGTGCGAGATGATCATGACCTTCTGGCCGCCGATGGTGGCGAATCCGCCGATCAGCCCGCGGTCGTCGCTGTAGAGCCGGTCGCCGTGCAGTTCGATGAAGTCTTCGCACATCAGCGCGATGTAATCGTGGATGTTCGGGCGTTCCGCATGCCGCGCAAGCTGAACGATATCCCACGCCGAACGTTTCGTCTCTTTTTTCGTAGCCATGGAAAGCTCCTCCGGAATTAGCAACCCGCGTAACGCAGCGCCTTGGCGAGGAACCCCTTGAGCTCCTTCCGCGGCACGATGTGGTCCACGAAGCCGTGGGCCAGCGTGTACTCCGCCGTCTGGAAATCGTCCGGCAGCTTCTGCTTGATCGTGTTCTCGATCACGCGGCGGCCGGCGAAGCCGATCAGCGCCTTCGGCTCCGCGATGTTCAGGTCGCCCACCATCGCATAACTGGCGGAAACGCCGCCGGTGGTCGGGTCGGTCAGGACCGAGAAGTAGGGGAGGCCCGCCTCTTTCAGCCGGGCGATGCCCGCGCAGGTCTTCGCCATCTGCATCAGCGAGACGATGCCCTCGTGCATCCGGGCGCCGCCGGAGGCGGAGACGATGATCAGCGGGCGCTTCAGGGCGATGGCCTGTTCGGTCGCCAGCAGGATGCGCTCGCCGGCGCCGCTGCTGAGGCTGCCGCCCAGGAAGGAGAAGTCCATGACACCCAGCACCACCGGGATGCCGTCCAGCGTCGCCGTGCCGGTCACCACCGATTCCGACTCGCCGGTTTTCGCCTTCGCCTTCGCCGCCTTATCCTTATAAGTACCGCTCGCGTCGGCGAAATTCAGCGGATCGTGCGTCGAAACCTGCGCGTTGATCTCTTTGAAACTGCCTTCGTCGGCCAACAGCCTGATCCGCTCGCGGCAGGTGAGCCTGCCGTGATAGTTGCAGCGCGGGCAAACCTTGTCGGCCGCTTTCCAGTCCGCTTTGGGGACATAGGCTTTGCAGGAAGGGCAGACCACCCAAAGCGCCTCGGTCGGCACACGGAGCGGGGTCTCTTCCGTCTTTTCAAACCATGCCATAACGATCTCCTCGTTTTCGATTAAAAGGGTTCCCGGCGCAATCCACCGAAAAGATCACTCAATATACCAAAAAACCGGGAAGGGGACAATCCGTAACTTTTTCTTCTCCCCCCTTGACGCGGCGCGGGGGATTCTGCTACTCTATGGACTTCCTGTGGCGTGTCTTAGGATACGTTCCCCGCCGCGGGAGGACGCGTGCGTTTTTCGCGCCTGTTTTTGCTTTACATCCGGCGGGGGATTGGTCTAAAGTATGCGCCGGAAGTTAACAGAAAAAGGAAGTAAGCGGAACAAGGACCGCGAGAGAGCATTATGAGCCAGATTGACAGAGCAGCTATTCGCAAGCAGTTTCAACGCCATGACCGGGACACCGGTTCGAGCGAAGTGCAGATCGCCGTTCTCACGAAGGAGATCGAGGCGATCACCGCGCATCTGAAGGTCAACAAGAAGGATCAGAGTTCCCGTTACGGGTTGATCCGCAAGGTCAACACCCGCCGCAGCTTGCTGGATTACCTCAAGCGCGAAAACGAGGAGTCCTATCGGAAGTTGATCAAAGAGTTGGGTCTCCGCCGTTAGTGCGGTCCTGCGCCACGCGACCGCGTGGCGTTCTCTTTCTCTGCCCGGGGCGACCCGGGCGGGGTCCCTCTTCAACGGATCTTTTCCACTCCTGTTTGAGTGGTCTGTTACACTGGCCAAGGCGCTTTCCGGTCCTTTTTCCGTTTGAAAGGGATAGACATGAAGGATACGACATCCGTCTCCATCGACATCGGTGGGGAGAAAATGACGATTGAAACCGGGTTGCTCGCCCGCCAGGCGGCTGGCGCGACGACGGTCCGGTTGGGTGACACGATGGTGTTCTCGGCGGTGACCTGCACCGACAAACCCCGGGAAGGCATCGACTTTTTCCCGTTGCAGGTGGAGTACCGCGAGAAGTATTACGCTTGCGGCCGTTTCCCCGGCGGGTATTTCAAACGCGAGCAGCGGCCGAGCGAGCGTGAGATCCTCTGCGCCCGCATCACGGACCGCCCGATCCGCCCGTTGTTCCCGGATGGGTACTACAACGATGTCCAGGTCAACACGATGGTCGTCTCGGCGGACGGCGTCAATGAGGCCGACACCCTGGCGGTGAACGCGGCGTCCGCGGCGCTTCACATCTCCGACATCCCGTTCATGGGCCCGATCGGCTGTGTCCGCGTCGGCCGCATCAACGGCGAGTTTGTCATCAACCCGACCCAGAAGCAGCGCAAGGAGAGCGATCTCGATCTGATCTACGCCGGCACGCGCGAGCGTTTCCTGATGATGGAAGGCAGCGCGAAGGAGATTTCCGAAGCCGACTTCCTGGCGGCCATGAAGCGCGGGCATGTCGAGGTCGTGAAGATCATCGACGCGCAGGAGGAGCTCCGCCGGATGCTCGGCAAGCCTCCGAAGGAGATCCACGATGTCGCGCCGGACGCGGAGAAGATGCAGTTCCTCCGTGACAACGGCGGTGCCGCGCTGCGCAGCGCGCTGTTGATCCCCGGCAAGCTGGAGCGCGAGGGCGCGGTGAAGGCGATCCGGGAGGACCTCAAGGCGAAGGCGATGGAGAAGTGGCCGGAAGAGATCAACGACGTGACCTTCGTCCACCTGTTCGACGCGCTGGAGATCGAGTTGGTCCGGAAAAACATCCTGGAGGACGGCAAGCGGATCGACGGGCGCGGAATCGAGGAGATCCGCAAACTGTATGCCCAGCTCCAGCTGTTGCCGTGCGCCCACGGTTCGGCGATTTTCGAACGCGGCGAGACCTCCGCGCTCGGTTCGGTCACCCTCGGCACCAAGAAGGATGCCCAGGAGATGGACAGCATCACCGGCGGTGAGACCAGCAAGAGTTTCATGCTCCACTACAACTTCCCGCC
>DBXN01000090.1:1463-6257 GCA_002309585.1 Verrucomicrobia bacterium UBA1211 | reverse complement strand
GGTAGCCGCCTGATCCGGCTTGGGTTCGGCGTTCAGCAGCTCCGCCTCGGCGAAGAGCGCCATCGCCCGCGCCTGCGCCACCTCATCCGCCGGGAGGGGAAGGGTGTTAGGCTCCAGACTCCGGCAGCCGGCGAAAAGAAGACAAAAAAAGAGAAGAGACGAAACCAACCCCCTCCCGAAAGGAAAACCAAAATCAACCCATGGGAGTTTGTTCATTTGTCTCTCCACCTTTGATGCCGCCCCCTGCGGAGGCGCGTCACAAAGAAACGGTTCCGGCGGCGATGCAGAGGAAGGCCACCCGGAACCGGCAACAGCAAACCCGCAGGCCTACTTGTTCTTGTGGCGCATGGACTTCAGGCGTTTGCGGTACTTGTGCTTCGCCATCTTCGCACGGCGTTTCTTCTTAATCGAACCCACGTTCTTTCTCCTGAGAATGGCCTTCACCGCCCCTGCGGCTCAGGCACAGTTTGTTCAAAAAATCACCTTGTTCAGCGGCAGCTCGATAATGCCCGTCGCCCCGGCCGCGCGCAGCGGCGGAACGATATCGCGCACGATCTTCTCCTCGACCACAGCCTCGACCGCGAACCAGTCGGCATCCTTCAGCTTGTTCACGGTCGGCGCATGCAGCGCGGGCAGAATCGCCGTGATGGCGTCCAACCCCGCGGCCGGAACGTTCAGCTTCAGGAGGACCCGGGATTCCGCCGCCAACGCGCCCTGCAGCAGCATCGAAAGCTGCTCGATCTTGGCCCGCTTGACGGGATCCTCCCACGCCTTCTTATTGGCGATCAGCCGCGTGGTCGATGTCAGGATCGTGTCGATGATCCGCAGGTTGTTCGCCCGCAGGGACGATCCCGTCTCCGTGAGCTCCACAATCGCGTCCACCAACTCCGGCGCCTTGACCTCGGTCGCGCCCCACGAGAACTCGACCTCCGCGTTGACGCCGAACTGCGCCAGGTAACGCTTGGTCAAGCCCACCGCCTCCGTCGCGATCCGCTTCCCCTCCAGATCCTTGACGCTCTGGAAGGGCGAATCGTTCGGAACCGCCAAAACCCAACGGACCGGTCGGGAGGTCGCCTTGGAATAGCACATCTCCGCGACTTCCTGCACATCGGAACCGTTCTCGTAAATCCAATCGTAGCCCGTGATCCCCGCGTCCAGAAGCCCCAGCTCGACATAACGGGAGATCTCCTGGGGACGGATCAGGCGGCATTGCAGCTCGGGGTCATCCACATGCGGGACATAGGAACGGGAAGCGGCCTGGATGTTGAATCCGGCCTTTTTCATCATCGCGAACGTGGCTTCCTGCAAACTGCCCTTGGGCAAACCCAAAATAACCGACATACCTTTTCCTGACTTCGTGTTCAAAAAACAAGGGGGATAGTGTACCGAATCGCCGCCCCCATGGCAAGTGCGCGTTGCGTTTTTCCTTTAGGAACGGATCCGGTCGGCGTACTCGCCGGTCCGGGTGTCGATACGGATAATGTCGCCCTCGTTCACAAAAAGCGGCACCGCCAGCTCGTACCCGCCATCCACCGTCGCGGGTTTCGTGACCTTGCCGGCCGCTGTGTTGCCCTTGGCGCCCAGCTCGCACTTGACCACTTTCCGCTCCACCAGATTCGGCAGCTCGACCTCGATCACCTCGTTGTTGAAGAAGAGGGCGTCCACCGCCATGTCATCCAACAGGAAATACTTGTTGCGCCCCAGCACATCGCCCGGAACCCGGACCTCTTCGAAATCGTCATTCAGGAAAACGTAGGAGTTGCCGTCCTCGTAGGAGAAACGGATCGTCGTCTGGACCAGCTCGGGCTTGTCGAACTTGTCGTTCGAGCGGTAGCTGCGGCTCATCGTGGTCCCGTTGAGCATGTTCTTCAGCTTGCAGTTGTAGATCGCCTGGCCCTTGCCCGGCTTACTGAAATCAAAATCCGTAATGACATACGGCTGCCCTTCGATCTCGATCTTCAACCCTTTGCGCAAATCGGATGCTGTGTACATGCAAAACCTCTCAAGTTCGTGAAAAAGAAGCTTTAATTTAGTAAAAAACGGCCCCGGAGTCAAGCCGACAATACGGCAAATCGCGTGCAACCGATTGCTCTCGATTGCACACGATCAACCGCATTCGACCGCGCGTAACCACCCCCACTACGGGCGCTTAAAGACCAGCGTCCGGACCGAGGGATGCGAGAGCAGTCGGTTGTACTCCATCAACGCGGGGTAGAACTCCGGCGGCATCTCGCCGCAGGCGTGGCGGATCTGACGGACCAGCGAGACACAGATGCGGCCATCTTCACGCGTCCGCTGCGAGACCTCCCAATCCAACGTCCCCGTTCCGTTCGGCAACGTCCAATGCTTGGACTCCGGCACCAGCTGGGGAACGGTGAACCCGGCGGGAAGGACAATTTCGCATGACCAGGCGCTCGTACTCCGCGAGGAGAGGAAGATCGGCGTTTCGCGCGTCTCGGCCGTGAAGGGGAAGACCGTCGCCGCCGCGGACGGGATCATCATCGTCATGGTGTCACCCTGGATGACCGCGAAATCCGACACCTTAACCGTGTAGGTCCGGTAACCGGGATACGCCTTCGTCTCGGTGACCAGCGGAGAGGCGGGAACGGCCGCCCGCGCCACGCCGCCGACCAGCTCAAGGTGATGGCGCCGCAGATCCTCGGGCAACATCTCGATATAGGTCTTGCGGAAACCGCCGACCGCCGTCCCGAAGTACCAGTTCGTCGAGGTGATCGTCGCGGTTCCCTGCGCATCCAGGTCGATGGTCAGCGAGGAGAGACCGCGATTCCGGAACGGCTCCTCAACCGAGAGCAGGATCTCCTTGCCCTTGAGCGTCAGCGCGGAGGAATCGTTCAGTGCGGACGTGCCCAACTCGTTGTACTGGTCACCCTCATTCAGCAGCCAGGTCTGCCCGCGGCGGCGCGCGCGCACGATCGGTGCGTCATAGAAGCCCAGCGTCGGGAAGGCGCGCGACGGCTCGGACAATTTCTCATACCGGGTGGTTTCGCCGCTCGCCAACAGAAACTCGGCGTCAAAGCCCACCTCGTCCAGCATGGTCGCCAACAGCAGGGCGCGATCCGCCGTGTGGCCGTACTGATCCGCCAGCGTCTGGTCCGGCGTGGAGAACGCGCGATCCAGCGGCAGGCTCAGGAACGAGGGCCCACCGATCCGGATGGTCCGAAGCACCTCGTTCCGGATCGCCAACACCTTCTCGCGCGGCGTCTTCAACCCCTTCACCAACCGTTTGGCCAGACGGCGCGCCTCCCGGTCGCCCTTCCCAGCCGTCTTCAACGCGGCGCGGATCCGTCCGGCATGCTCTTTCCAGTCGCCAAAGGAGAGGCAGAGCGTAGGCTGGTAGAAGTGCCACGGCGGTGCGCTGGGCTCGCTCTTCACCACCGGCAACCGGTTCGCCTCCCAGCTCCAGGTCACCCATGTGCCGTTGGTCTGCGCGTTGGCGGTGAGGTCATCCCCGTTATAGAGACGCATCTTGGGAACGAGGCTGCGCGGATAGGTAATCCGGTAAACCTCATGACCGACCTCGACATTTCCGCCGAAGTTGTGCCGATGGGCGTAGAAGTAGCCGTTGGTCTGGGAGAACCGGGTCGATACGGTGATGACACTCCCCGTCTCGACACCCGGCAAACTCAGGACCATCGTCTTCGCGCCGGGATAGCGCGGCGCGGAACCGACCCACCCCGCATCCATTACGTTGATTTCCTTGTCGGTCAGGGCCTTGACCTCGCCCGTGACGTTGGAGACGGTCGCCGAGACCACCTCGACCGATTGCCAGACCGGGTTGAAACCGATCGTCACCTCCGACCCCTTTTTCTTGCCGTTGTAGGTCAGGATCCGCTTCTGCCACGTGTGGGTGGTGGTCCAGGCGGTCGGGGAATCGATCCTGACTTCCGTCACATCGCTCAACATCTCCTGGTCCTGGGACTCCCCGCCTTTCGCCACGAAGAGCGGGCGTTCCCGTCCCGACGCCTCAATCGTCTTCAGATCCTCTTTCAGCGTCAGATACTGCTCCGGCGTGAACAGGACCGTCTTCACCAGATGGCGGCGCGTTCCCTTGAAAACGCCGTCCTTCTCACTCTGATCCATATCGAAGATCAACCCGTTCCGGGAGAGATGGATCGGCTTCGGCAACACCTTCGGCGCGCCCATGCCCTTCCCCAAATCGAGGGTCAGCGTCTCCTCCACCCCGCAGGTCAGCTCGGTCTCCATCGGGTACCGCCGCTTGGGAAGTCCCGTCGAACCGATCACGAAATTGACATAGCCGAGCGAGTTCCCCAGCCACGGCAGATTCAGTAGGTCCACATCGTCGCCCCGGACGGGATAATCGCGGACCTTGCTCGTCAACGAAACGCTCAGCGGCACCTCGGTATCCTGAAGGTTCTTCGGCAGCAACTCGCAGGCAAGCAGCTCCGCGCCCGGCAGGCGCGCCTTCAGCATACGCTCGAAAAAGAGACGGCGATCGGCCTCTTTCTGCCGGAGGAAATGGCCGCGGTAAACCGTGTCGTTCACACCCTCGAAGGCGATCCGCGTCTTCAGCAGGATCGAACCGTTCTCCTCCAGCGTCCCCTCCGTGGCAATCTTAAGCAGGTTCTTCTCGGCGGGATACACCTCCGACACCCGCAGATCCTCGCCCTCCTCGCGCGCCACCAGATAGCTCTTGTCGCACAGATAGGCCGGGAAGATGTCCCGCGTTCCCTCGTTGGTCGGATCCATCAGGATATATCCGCCCTTCCCGTCATCCACCGCCGTGATCGCGTGGTTGAAATAGGGCATCGGCGC
>DBXN01000090.1:386-1444 GCA_002309585.1 Verrucomicrobia bacterium UBA1211 | reverse complement strand
GAGGCGGGAATGTCCGCCAGCCGCAACAGGGTGACCAGCAACGCGGCCTTGTCCCGGCAAACCCCGTAACGGTTCTTGAATGTCAGGCTCACGTCATGCGGCTCATATCCGGGCGCCACATCCTCGGTCGTGATGCCCATGTACCGGATCTCCTGCGAGACGAACCGAAAGACGCGGCGAATCCGCTCCTCGCGATCCTTCGCCCCCGCCACCAGCTCGGCGGTCTTCTGCCTCATTTCCGGCGTGATCTTTTCCAGCTGCGGCTTGCAGAGATTCCAATACCACTTGGAGATATCCTTCCAGCTGCCGATCGTGCTGAGCATCAGCCGCTGAACCTGTGTGGAGAGATCGGGCATATCGGGCTCTGGGAAAACCTGCGGCACGTTCCGGACCTTCCAAGTGTAAAGTGTCCGACCCTCCGGACCGGGCTTCTCGGCCGCCTCGACCGTCCCTTGGACCGGCGCGCGCAGCAGTTTGTGCCGCAGCGGCAACTCGGCCGGCAGCGAAGCCGTGTAATCCATCTTGACGATCGGCGAGGTGTACTCAAAGAGGTTGTAATCGCACCAAACCCCCGGCATCCGCTTTTTGAGCTCTTTCCGGACGGTTATCGTATGGCAGACATCACCGACCTCGATGCCCGGGATCGACAGAACCAGATTCTTGTCATCAGGATCATAGATGTTGGAACCCATCTGCGACGTGTCGGTCATCACCCGCGAATGCGCCGCGTGGTCGATCGGGATCACCGTCCCGTCCGGCTTGATCAGTTCCACGCGATGCACCGACACCGTCCCATAGTGGGCGAAGAAGTGGAGCCGGGCGGTCGAAGCGTCGCGGCGGCCCTTTTCGGTCAGGATTTTCGAGTACTCATCATCCCACGTCACCGCCAGCCCATCCTTGGCGACCACCTCCAGAATCGCGTCATTGACCAACACCTGATCCGCGTCCGGATACGCCTCGCGCGTCACCTTCGCAGCTTCCTGGATAACCGCCGCGCGATCCAGCAGAAAACCCTCCGGGGGCATCAGCGGTTCCGCCAACGACACGCCGACCCATCC
>DBXN01000090.1:0-356 GCA_002309585.1 Verrucomicrobia bacterium UBA1211 | reverse complement strand
GATTCGCAAAGCCCTATGACCCATTGCTTTTTATAAGGTACCGTATTTCGGGCAAAAGTCCAAGGGCAAAAGAAGAATACCCTCAACGCTCAACGGGTGATGGGGAACGGAAAGAAGGTTAAAAGCCCACCGCCCACGCGGCGGAAGCTTTCGTTTCGCCGTTCGCCTCGTTTCTCTTCCCTCTTCCCTTATCTTTATTCTGAAATTATGACATTAAGCCATTATGGAATTTCACGCCGCCACATTTTCATAATGCCATAATGCCATAATCACCCCCTCATTTCATCGTTTAACCTAGTGGTGTGGCACGTTGACATTTTGGGTTATTCGTGGTTCAGAAATCAAACGGCACCCCG
>DBXN01000055.1 GCA_002309585.1 Verrucomicrobia bacterium UBA1211 | reverse complement strand
AAGGACCCGATCGGCCTCGAGGGCGGCCTGAATTTGTACGAGGCGTTCGGGAACAACCCGGTGAATTACATTGATCCTTGCGGTGAAGATATCGCTGATTATGATTTGGATTGGGTGTATGATTTAAGTGATTTTTTGGCAGGTTTTGGTGACACAATTTCAATAGGGGCAACCTCATTATTCCGTGATTTGACATATGATGACGATCTAATCAACCCGTGTTCAGGATGGTATAAAGGCGGTGAATGGACAGGCGTAATATATGATTCGATTTCAGGATTTAAAGGTGGAGCAAAACTGGCCGGGAAGAAAGCTGTAGGATATGAGTTTTCCCATTGGATTCCCGATAGAATCCTTAAGAGAACCAAAAGTAAGTTTATACGGGAATCGTTTGGAAAATCCATTTGGAATGGGAATTATGTCTCTCCGGCTCGTCATTACGCACATGATCCCTATCGTTTCCCAAAAGGATGGAAGAACATGGGAAATCGATTTGCTCCGATCTTTCAGCAATTGGATCGGATCCCCCGCGTTTTGGATGGCATCGTGGCAGGTGTGGCTGCTGGAATGATTGGAAAAAGCGTTGATCAGAAGGAGAAATAATGAGTGTCATTCAGAAAATAGTCCGATTCTTCGTTCGCGAACGTTCCTGTCGGTTAAGTAGACTGGAGGAGATGTGCCTTGCGGCATGGGAACGGGTCTTGCCGCAAGGAGACCGGGAAAGGTTTGTCACCCAACGCTCCCAATGGATCCTTATCAGCCGTGAATTGAACGGAAAGTCAGTCAACTTTCACTATGTGGACAAGCCAGACCGTTGTCCGGGAGCGTTGTTTGAGATTGGTGGCGGCAGCCGATGTCTGGCGATGTTCTCCGTCCGGGCGGATGCCGATTGGCTGCAGATTGAACTTTGGGCCTATGAGGGCAGAATAAGCGAGATTTGCTATGATCGGATACCCTCGAAACGCTATACGGATGTCTCCGTTGAATCGGTTCGTCTTTCCGGCCTTTCGGATCGGGATCGGCAGGAGCCCATCAGGCCTTTACCGCCGGATTATGAGTCGGTGTACGCAAAAAGCGATGAATTTGCGGAAAAAGGGATAACGGTTTTCAAAAAGGACGAATTGGAGCGTCTGCCGCTTCCCGCCTTCAACACATGGCATATTCCGCTCTGCCAGATCAATGACCGGTATTACGTTACCCTGTTTTGGGAACGACCCGATACACGTCCCGTTTTGTATGATTTCATCAATGATGAGGAAATCGAATCCGCTGATACCATGCAGAGACTTATTGAAACCGCGTTGGCGTTTGAACAAGAGGAGTCATGACGATGACGAAAACCATCATTGCGGCCATCTGTTTCCTGTCGGTTTTTGATGCGGCGGCGTCTATGGAACAGTTGCGGGATAACGACGGCAGCGGATGGCCGAAGGCATGCCTTCAGGCCGTCCGGACCTTTTACGAGGCACTGTCCGCCGAAGATGATGGGACGGAGACGCCCGCCTGCTGCGTGTTCAGGGGTTTGGACGAGTGGGGGAAGATCGGCCATCTCAGGGAAGCGGAAATGCGCTCGCTCGTGTGGCGTTATATCCGTAACAATAAAGCGTTTTTCATGAGCGACGAGGCCGTCCGTAGGGGGGAGACTCCCCTGATGTTCTTTGAGCGTGCTGAGAAACGGTTCGAGACGCCCGTCACCCGGAATTCAATGTCCCTGACCGTCATCCGTGAACGACGGACGGATGGGACCCTTGCTCCGCTGAACGAGATTCTGCTGCCAATGGACGGCCTTTACCTGCCGGATGATCCCCGGAACGCGAAATCCGCGCCGAAAATAGGGGTCTTCGGCTATTTCATGACACGTGATGGGCGATATCCGGTGGATGAGAATTTCGCCGCGTTTTTTGCAAGGGAAAATTTCCGGGCAAGGGTCTGGCTATGGTTTTACAACCGCCGGGTTAACGCCAATAAGGATTTGCGAGGGAAAAAGGATTAAAGGTGTTTAGGATTAGGGAGGTGGAAATGACTCAATTTCACTGGACAGCATTGGCCGCCCTGTTTGTGTCGGTGACCACCCTGCGGGGAGATATCGGCTTTGTGGATAACGGGGATTGCGCCTCGGTTTCAAACGGATTGAAAGTTGTCGAGACCTTTTTCTCGGCTCTTGAAAGGGATGATATCGGTACCCTGTGCGAAATCACCTGTCGTGCGAACGGAGGGACCGTAGAACGCGAGCGATTAAAGCCGCTTTTGCAGCAAAAGGCATGGTTTATGTGCATAGATCCGGGCGGTCAAAGCAAAACACGGATACCGAAATTGCCAGAAGTCTATCGGACCGCGCAACAAAGAGTTTCGATCTCGATGGATGAGTGCCCGGGTATCGAGATATGCCTGATTCCCCGCGCACTGTCGGTCGCCTTCGGCCATGCTCCGATACGCAGATTGGTGTTCCCAATTCGGGAAGATCGAACTGCTGGCAAATTTAGAATTCTGGTAGAAGGGATTCGGCGGAATGAGGAATATCTTGCAAGCAGATTAACGTCTGAGGGTGAAAAGGGGGTTACGGGTGGGCAAGGGGGAAAACCGCCAGAATGAATAAGCGGTTTGCGTTAGTTGAGGTGGCGGCTGGCGCCATACTCGTTTCTCTCTTACTTGGATGCGGAAAACGGGAGGAGTCTGTGTCCGCGGAGCACTTTCCCTCCCGTCCGTCCGTGACAAACCGCGCGGCTCCCGTCAGCGGCAAACCGAGCCGGACGGTTCCCCCGGGCCGCGTCTCGCCCGCCGTGCGGACGCTGGCGCGGTTGGACGCGGCGGTTCCCGCCGGAACCCGTCGGCGGCAGCTCGCGCGCCTTCCGGAGACCCTGGCCCCGGCGGAGGTCGCCGCGCTGACGAACCTCCTCGCGGCGGCGGAGGGCCGGATCGGGGGCGTCACGCCGGCCGAGGCGCTCGCGCTGAAGAACGACGTGATGAACGTCCTGCTGCTCCGCGCGGGGGAGGTCCCCGGGCTCGCTCCCTTCTTCGCCGCCCAGGCGCTCGACGCCGCGAACGCGCGGGGGTGGCGGGACTACGCCGTCCAGACCCTCCCCGGACTCCATGCCCATGCCCTTTCGGAAGATGACCGCCGTGTCGTGGAGGAGACCTTCCGGGCGGTCTTCGCCGAGCCGCGCCTCCGCCCCTTCCGGGGAACCGCCCTGAACGGGATCGCCGCCATTGAGCGCGGGGGCGGCCGCGTTCCGGGGCTCCCGTTTAGGGAAACGGCGCTCGCCGTCCTGCGCGATCCCCTTTCCGACAACGCCGCCCTGCTCACCGCCATCGCCCTCTGCCGCAAGAACGGATGGGAGGAAGCCATGCCCGAGATCCGCCGCCTCGCGCGGTCCGCCCCCGATCCGGTCGTGAGGCGCTGCGCCGAGGCCGCCATAGCCCGGAACGGCGGATAGGCGCGTTGTCCCGCCCTCGCTGATGATTCCATGATTCCGCGTAAGCGTTATACGGTTTTACCGCCCAATCCTGTCAAAAAAACTTCTGTCATCTCCGCCACCCTTCGCGAACTTGGCGTGAGACACAAAAGGTGGCGTCACTCGTTTTTCGTGAGACGGTGTTTGACTCTGACCGTCTAAAGGGGTAAACTACCGAATTGGTATTTTTTCGAAAGAGAACGGAAGGAAGGGATTCAGTGAGAGTTGTTCAGCCGTTGCTTGGTTTGCAGGAGATAGACAGCCGCATTCGTGAATTCGAGCAGGAGCTCAAGGATATTCCGGCGCGTATCGCACAGGAGAAGAAACGGTTGGAAGGCGTGTTGGGCCAGCTGGCGAACGCCCAGGCCGATTTTCGGACGGCGCAGACGCGGGTGGATGATCTGGTGGCTGACGTTAAGGTTCGCCGCGACAAGATCCAGAAGCTCAAACAGGAGCAGTCCGGGTTGAAGTCGAACAACGAATACAAGATGTTCAATCTCCAGATCAACGCGTTGGAGAGCGAGATCGAGAAACTTGAGGCCCAGCAGCTGATCGCGATGGACAACACGATTCCCGTGAAGCGACGCGTGGCGGATGCGGAGGAGCGGCTTTCCGCCGAACAGGCGGTGATCGACGACTACGTGAAGGAGATGGAGGATCGGCAGGCGGCGGTGGAGGCGGCGTTGAAGGCGGCCGAGCAGGAGCGCGCGGCGTTTCTTCCGAACGTCTCGGAAGCGATGCTGCGGCAATACTCCCTTCTGCTCAAGAAACGGTGGCCGGTGGTGGTTTCTCTCCGCCGGGACGGCGACCGCTTCATCTGCAACGGGTGCCATCTGGTGCAGCCGCCGTCCGTCGGGCAGATGGCCATGCATGATGAGGATGTCGTCCATTGCGAGATGTGCGGACGGATTCTCTACACGACGGAATCGCCCGCGAAGAAGTGACGGTTGGCGTTTGACGGATTGAATGGCTTGTCCCTTTGACGGGGATGGCGTTGGAGAGTGACCGGTCGCTCCCGTGATGCGGGAGAGGAAAGTCCGGACTCCAAAGGGCGAGAGGTCCGGTTGTGAAAGCCGGAGAGGCACCGCCACATCGGTGCCGACGGACAGTGCCACAGAAACATACCGCCACCGTGCGCGAGCGCGGGGGTAAGGGTGAAAAGGCGGTGTAAGAGACCACCGGGCGTTCGCGAGAGCGGCGCCGTCCAGGCAAACCCCCTCTGGAGCAAGATCAAATAGGGAGCGCGAGACACGGCCCGTGTCGTGTGTGCCGAAGGCGGCACGCGGATGCTCCGGGTAGATCGCTTAGATGAATGATCGGAGCCTTCCATGCGGAAGGTGAACAGAATCCGGCTTATTCACCTCCATGCCATTCCCGTCATTTTGTACTCAACGCTTCTGGTGCGTCGAGCGCGGGGATGTGAATGAGGATAAGTAGGAGCGTGTTCAAAAATGGCAATTGGCACAAATGTCCACAAATGGCAAATTCCAATTTGTATTGATGAATCGTGAACATTTGAGATTTGTGAATTGTGAACATTGAAGTTATAGGTAAGGTCAAGGGACAGACGGGACTTTGGGCCAATGAGAGGTGAGAGGGGGAAGAGCGATGGGTAAGTATTGGGTGTTTGGGGTGTTTTGTCTGGCGGCGTGCTGGTGCCGGGGACAGGTGCAGGAGATCCCGTTGGATGGTGAATGGTCTTTCTGCCGCGACGATTCCGCCGAGCTTCAGGCCGGGGCGGTGGCGTTTGATGACGGCGCATGGCAGCGGGTCACCGTTCCGCACGATTGGGCGATCAGCGGGCCTTTCAATCCCGATGGCGACGGCAATACGGGGAAGTTGCCGTGGCGGGGCGTCGGGTGGTACCGGAAAACGGTGATAGTGAACAAGACCGACTATCCCTCCGCGGCGGTCTATCTTGATTTCGACGGCGTGATGGCATCGCCGCAGGTCTACGTCAATGGACACCTGGCGGGCGGCTGGGATTACGGTTATATGGGGTTTCGGGTGGATGCGACGCTGTTTTTCAACCTGGCGGGCAAGAATGTGGTCGCGGTGCGTGCCGACACGCGGGACCACCATTCGCGCTGGTATCCCGGAGCGGGGATCTACCGGTCGGCGCGGGTGGTGATCTGCCCGGCGGTGCATGTGGCGCATTGGTCGACCTTTGTGACCACGCCGGAGGTCTCCGCGAAAAAGGCCGTTGTGCGGGTCGATACGGCGGTGACGAACCGGCTGGAAAAGGCGGTTCCCGTCAAGATCAGCCTCTCGGTGTGGCGTAAGGGTCAGAACCGTCCCGAGGCGGTGCATGACTTCCCCTCCGTGCCGGTCGCGGCGGGCGGGGTGTTGCAGGTGTCCCAGACGTTCACGATGAAGGCGCCGAAACTGTGGGATATCGAGAGCCCCAACCTCTATCACGCCACCGTCTCCGCGAGCGTGGAGGGGTTCGGAACGGATGTCAGCGTGACGACTTTCGGGATCCGGTCGATCGCCTTTCCGCCGGATGACGGCTTCCACCTCAACGGGCGGCGGGTTCAGCTCAACGGCGTGGACCTTCATGCGGATATGGGACCGCTCGGCATGGCGTTTGACCGTTCGGTTATGCGCCGCCAGTTGTCGATCATGAAGGACATGGGGGTGAACGCGCTTCGGACCAGCCACAACGCGCCCGACCCGAAGGTGCTGGAACTGTGCGACGAGATGGGGATTTTGGTGTGGAACGAGTGCTTCGACAAGTGGGACGGTACGGCCGGCCGGCGCCATGATCAAAATCTGGAAGCTTACGTCTCCCGGAATCTGAGGCAGTTCGCGTTGCGCGACCGTAACCATCCGAGTGTGATCATCTGGTCGATCAGCAACGAGATCCCCCCGGCCGATCCCAAGAAGCCGGATGACCCCGGCATGACGCGGGAACGGTGCTCGGCGTTCCGCGACGCGATCCGCGCGTATGACACGACCCGTCCCGTCGGGAACGGTAACTGTTTCCAGGCGGCGATCGGGGCGGGGGTCTTTGAGGATCTGGATCTGACGGGATGGAACTACCAAGAGCAGTACGTCCCGATGAAAAAGAAGTATCCCGGCAAGCCGGTCGTCTATTCCGAATCGGCCTCGGCGTTGAGTTCCTACGGCTACTACTCCCAGCCGCCCTCCAGCGGGAAAACCGCTTTCGCGGTGGCGGACCGCGAGGTCGATTCGTATGACCACAACGCGGCACCTTGGTCCGACATCCCCGATTGGGAGTTCGCCCGGATGGAGAAACATGCGTACTGCTGCGGCGAATTCGTTTGGACGGGCATCGACTATCTCGGCGAACCCACGCCGTATATCGGCTCGCTGGTCAAGGGTGTGCCGAATCCGGAGCTGGCTCGGAGCTCCTATTTCGGGATCGTCGATCTGATGGGGATCCCGAAAGACCGCTTCTACCTCTACCGCAGCCACTGGAACAAGAAGGATGAGACGGTCCACATCCTGCCGCACTGGAACTGGAAGGGGCGGGAAGGGACGAAGGTGCCGGTCTATGTCTATACCAGCGGCGACAGCGCGGAACTGTTTCTGAACGGGAAATCGCTGGGCCGCCGGGCAAAGGGGGAGTCGGCGCAGGCCGTCAATCTCGCCGTGGGATGCTCCGCCCGCGCATCCAGCGCAGAGGTCTATCCCGGCAAGAACAACTATGTTTCCGCGGCGGTTGACGGCGATGACGACACCCGCTGGTGCGCGGCGGACGGTTCGGTGGGGGTCTGGTGGCAGGTCGATTTGGGGCGTCCGGCCGATTTCGGCGCGATTCGGGTGATCACCGAGCGGTCGGCGGACGGCTATGCCTACAGGGTGGATCTTTCCGATGACGGTTTGGCGTGGCGGACGTTCGCCGAGAAGCCGATGGGCGATGCCAACGACTGCTTCGTGAAGCCGGCGAGGGCCCGTTTCTGCCGTGTGACCTTTACGGCGCTGAAACCGGGCACATGGGCCTCCATCCGCGAGTTTGTCGTGGCCGATTGCGCCGACCGTTCCCGGCTGGATCCCTATTACGCGGTCTGTGACCGTTACCGCCTGCGCTGGTTTGACGTTCCCTATGAGCCGGGTGAACTGAAGGCGGTGGCCTACCGGGATGGCCGGAAAATCGGCACGCAGGTGATGCGGACAGCGGGGAAACCGGTGGCGGTTCGGCTGACGCCCGATCCGTACAACGGGAAACCCGCGATCGGGGACGTGCAGTTCTTCCAGGTCGATGTGGTGGATGTGAACGGGACACGGGACCCGCTGGCGACCAACCGGGTCTCCTTCCGCCTGATGGGTTCGGGTGTGTTGGCGGCGGTCGGAAACGGTAATCCGCGCGGATATGACGCCTTTACGAAGACCGATTCCCATCCGCTCTACTTCGGAAAGG
The DNA here is from genome assembly GCA_002309585.1 of Verrucomicrobia bacterium UBA1211. Taxonomy (GTDB): domain Bacteria; phylum Verrucomicrobiota; class Kiritimatiellia; order RFP12; family UBA1067; genus UBA1211. The sequence continues at coordinate 2,964 of DBXN01000055.1, read as the reverse complement.
CGGTTGTGGCGGTCCGGCGGACCGGCCCGGGGGTCATCACCCTCACGGCGGAGGCCGAGGGGTTGGGCGCATCTACCTTGCAGTGGCTCGACCGTTGATTTTTCTTCGTCCGTTTGAAGGCAATAAATGGGGAATTACCCCGTTTTACAGGTGTGGATGTGCAAGAATCAGGGGAAGAGAGTTTGGATGCGGAGTTGCTGGCCCGTTTTGTGGCCGGCGATTCGTCTGCGATGGATCGGTTGGTGAGCCGCTATCGCCAGTCGCTCTTCTCCTGGCTTGTCGGGATGGCGGGGAATCGGGCGGATGCCGAGGATATGTTCCAAGACATCTGGGTGAAGATCATTCGCCATTCAGACCGGTTCAGCAACATCTCGTTCAAGGCGTGGATGTGGAAGATCGCCCGGAATGTCCTGATCGATTTTCGCCGGAAGCGGCGTGCGGAGGTCAGTCTGGACGCCGTGACGGATGAGGATGACGCTCCGATGGTGGACCAGTTGGTCGCCCAGGGGGCCTCGCCGGCCCAGCGGGTTGAGCTGGACGACATGACCCGGCGTGTGATGCGGGCCGTCGCCAATCTGCCCGATGTCCAGCGGGAGGTCTTCCTGATGCGGACGCAGGGGGGGCTCTCGTTCGTGGAGATCGCCGCGACGATGGGCGTGCCGCTGAATACGGCGTTGGGGCGGATGCACGATGCGATGAATAAGTTGAAAAAGGTGTTGGCTTCAGAGGAGGTATGACCATGAACGGCAAAAAAACGGATTGCGCGGTGGAGATTGATGCGCTTGAGCGGGATCTCGCGTCTGTCCTTCCCTTTGTCCAAAAGGGGTTTGCGGGTGTGGAACCTTCCGTAGAGACGCTGGCGGCGATTCATCAGGCGGCTGAACGGCAGGCGATGCGCAAGCCCGCCTTCTGGCGTCGGGTCCGGGTTATCGCGATCGCGGCGTCGATCATCCTGGTGGTCGGGGGACTGTGCCACGTCTATCTGCCCGAACTGACCCATCCGCAGCCGAAAGCGGTTACGGTGGCCCAGCAGGAGTCGAATGACCGGACCGATATGGATCCGGATGTGCTGCTCTACATGCAGGGCATGGATGACGAGAGCTTTTTCCTCTCCGATGATATGGAAGTCGCCTGGTTCTAAGAGGCGTTGACGTCCGGAATCCGGGGAAACCCGGTGTTCCGGACGTGTCTGTTGCCGTTATTCGGCTTCTGTCCCGTTATCGGGATTCTGTTCCTGCGTCCACAGCCGCTCAATGGCGTAGTAGGCGCGGGCCTCGGCGGAAAAGACATGGATGACCGCCGTGATGTAGTCCACAATCACCCATCCGCTGGCCGGATCCCCGGAAAAGCGGTAACTGGCCACGCCGAGCTCCTTCATGTGGCGCTGCGTCTCAGAGATAAGCGCCTTCAGGTGGGGTGCCGATGTTCCGGTGGCAACCACCGTGTAATCCGTGATCGAGGAGATGCCCCGCACGTCATACAGGCGGATGTCATCCCCCTGTTTCGCCTCTAAAGCGGCGACAGCCTCTTTCGCAATCTGTTCTCCGTTCATTTCCTCTTGCCTCATTTCTCTATTTCTGCCGTCGCGAAAAATCCCTTCTCGCGGATCCGCTTCTCCACTGCACAGGGAACAAGATAGCGAATCGGACGGTTTTCTGCAATTCTTCTCCGAATTTCCGATGAAGAAATATCGCAGAGCCGGCCCTGAATGACGTTTTTCAGCAGATTTTGCGCGGTTTCCGGCGGGAAACCGAGCGTTTCGGCGGCGGGAAGGGGGACACCCGGCCGCGCGACGGTGATGACCGTGCAGAGGGAGAGCAGCCGCGCCACGTCATACCACTGGCTGAGCCCGAGTAGGGAGTCCATGCCGAGGATGAAGAAGAGCGCCGCTTCGGGATAGCGTTGCCGGAGCGCCGCGACGCTCTCCACGGCATACGACACCCCGCCCCGCACAATCTCGATGTCGCACGGTTCAAACAGCGGATCATCCGCCACGCTCTCACGGATCATCTCCAACCGCTCGCCGCCCGGCAGCAGATCCCGCATCGTCTGTTTGAAGGGGGAGGTCGCGCAGGGCATCAGCAGTACACGGTCGAGCGCGAACGCCTCGGCGGCGGCCCGTCCGACCCAGAGGTGTCCCAGATGGAGCGGATTGAAGCTGCCGCCGTATATGCCGATCCTATTTCCCATAAACGGCATCAGATCTTGGACAGCAACCCCTCGGCGACCCGCTCCGCAACCTCGTTCCCGACCAGATAGCGGATCATGACCAGCGCGAACAGCATGGCCGTTCCCGGCCCCTGGCTGGTGATGATGTTTCCGTCCACAACGACCGGCGCGTTTTCATACGCCTCGCCGAGTATCCGGGCGCAGGTCGGGTAACAGGTCGCCCGGCGGTTCTGAAGAATGTCCGCCTGGACCAGAATGGTCGGCGCGGCGCACAGCGCCCCGATCATCTTCCCCTCATCGTTGAACCGCCGCAACAGATCCAGCACGCGCTCATCGGAGGCGAGCCGGTCGGTTCCGCCGCCGCCACCCGGGATTGCGATCACGTCGAACGAAAAGGTGTCGACATTCTGCCACAAGGCGTCCGCCAGGATCGTCACGCCCCGCGAACCCGTGACACGGGTCTCCATCCCGATCGATGCGGTCGTCACGTGCAGCCCGCTTCGCCGCAGGACATCTACGATCGTCACAGCCTCCAACTCTTCCACGCCATCCGCCAAAGGAACCAATACGTCCACCTGTCTACTCCTTCTGTCAAATTTCCAGTTTAATTCCTATCCACACCATATTCTTTCAGTGTACATGAATGACCCCGCGATGTCGAGGGAGATTTCACACTGGGGTATGTCGCCTGTCGCATACCGTTGCCCCGCCCTCAACCCTCAACGGTTCAGGGGGCAGGACGGTTCGCCGGCCATGTAGTCGCCAGTGGCCGCGTAGGCGCGGGCGCGGCAGGCG
>DBXN01000116.1 GCA_002309585.1 Verrucomicrobia bacterium UBA1211 | reverse complement strand
ATGGCGACGAGATCGAAAGGGTGATCGAGCGGGATACGGGAGACGCTCGCGTCGCAGATCGTGATGTCGAACGGCAGTTCCGCGGGCGTCAACGCGGCGAGCAGGGTGGCGGTTAAGGGCGCTTCCCGGAATGAAATCGAGAGAAACGGAAGACTCAATTTGTGGATCTTCCCATCCGGAAGCAGAATCAGCATCCGCCGGGTACGGTCATTTCGCCCACCCGTCTCAATATGACACATGTTCCGCTTTTGAAAAGTTTCCATTTCAGATGACAATTTCCTTTTTCGCCACCAGCGAATTTCCGGTCGTGCCACCCGCGGCATGGCCAAGACCGGAAATACTTTTGTTTGAACGGAGATTAGTTTAGCGCATTCCGACCGATGGGCGCAAGGGGGATTTACCCGCTTTGACATTCCGGGTTTGGGGTCGCGGTTTGACGTTCGGGGTGATTTGGGGTAAAATAATTTCATTGTTTGGGGATAATATACGCTTGAACGGAAACGGGGAAAACATGGCGAAGTGTCTCGATTCAAAGGCGAGTATCGCACAGGTTAGTTGCCGGTAAGGGGGATTGGTTAACATGTTGAGGAGTACGGAAATGAAAATTGGTGTCCGGTATCCTATTGTTTTTCAGGTGGTGCTGTTCTTCGCGGCGATCATTCTCGCACTGGTTTTTTCCGTTGTCGCGCGGATGGTTTGTTCCGCCGGCGCAGTGGACAACAACATCCATACGGCGGTCGGACGGTTGCTGGCGGGCGGCCTGCTGTTTCTGGTCTTCATCCGTTGCTTCAATCTCAAGAAGCAGCTTTCCGGATTTGTCGTGATGCTGCCCGCCTTGTTCTTCGCCGTATGGAACATCATTCTGCACGTCGCGACGGGGGGCGGCCATGCCGAGAATAATACCTACGCATTCATACTCGGACTCGCGCCCGCCGTCTTCGAGGAGGTTCTATGCAGGGGAATCTTCATCCACAATCTGAAGGCGAACGGCCGCAGACCCATGAGCGTGCTCCTGATCTCGGCCTTCTTCTTCGGAATCGTCCACATGACCAACCTTGGCGGCGGACAGCACATTATTAACGTCATGATTCAGACGGGTTATGCCGTTGTGGTCGGTTTGGTGTTCGGCGCGATCTACATCAAGACAGACGATCTAATCTCCGTCATCATTGCCCATGCCGTGATCGACATCTCTTCCAAGATGTTCCCGAACGGCGAGATCGCTGTCCTTCCGGGGTGTGTGGGCTTAACCGTGGTCTTGGCCGTGGAAACGTGGTACGCCTTCTGGTTGATGTCGAGGTCCCCCGCCGTGCCCGAATCGGCCGAATGCGATGGACACGCTTCTTCTCCGTGAAAACGATAAACTGGACACCCATCGGATCATCAGAGGAACCGGACGAGTGCGGATGGTAGCGATCTTTACAGCGATTCACCCTCTTGTGGATGCCTGCTCGTTCAGCGTGTTGCTGATGGGGGGCATGGAGTGGAAGCGTGTTCTCGTCTATAACGCGCTGGCCTTCGCCTTGCAGTATCCGTTGGGGTTGGTTCTGGATGCCCGGGGCCGATGGTGCGGGATGGCGTTTTGCGCTGGGACGGGACTGACGGTGATGGCTACGCTTGCGGTGGCGGGCGGGGCGGGGGGCTGGTTAGCGCTCGCCGCGGTCTGCGTGGGAAACGCGCTGTTTCACCTTTCGGCCGGTAAACATGTGCTGGAGTCCTGCGACGGTGACAGCGGCCCGGTTGGTCTCTTTATCTCGACGGGGGCGTTGGGGCTTTTCGCGGGCCAGGCGGGTTTCCTTTCCGGTTCGGGGTACTGGCTGTTGCTGTTTGCCGCCGCATTGGCGGTCTGCACAGGTGTCGCGGTGTGGCGATGGCGCACGTTTCCCTCTCCCGCGCTGGTCACGCTTTCGCAAACGTGTCCCGAATCCGGAGCGGATGGACGGGGTGTTCCTTCCGCAGGGGTACTGATCCTCGCGGGTTTGTTTGTGTTGATCGCCTGGCGGAGTTGGGCCGGCCTGTTCGCGGGTCATCTGACCGCCACCGGCGGTATCCTTACGGCCCTGTCGGGGGCGCTGGCCACCTGGGGTGGGAAGGCACTTGGCGGGTATTGCGCGGAGCGATGGGGCCGGTGGCGGGTGACGGCGGCGAGCGTCTGCGGGAGTCTCGCGCTTCTTTTCGCCGTCACACCGGATAATCGCGCCGCATGGCTGACGCTTCTCTTCCTCTCGCAAATGGCGACGGGTCCGGTTTTGTCGATCCTCTACGGACGGATGCGCGGGAAGGGCGGGACCGCGTTCGGATTGAACTGTCTGGCGCTGTTCACGGGAGGATTGGCATGATGAGAGAGGTTTTACAGGCGCTCGCCTGGGAATGGGTGAATATCGCGGTGGAATACGCGGTTGTCGCGTGGGTACGGCTACCCCGTTTCGGGCTGGCGGTCGCCGGGGTGAATCTTTTGACGCATCCGATGTTGATGTGTGTCCTGTCGCGGTTCGGACGGGATCCGTTGTTCATTCTGGCCTGCGAGGGATGCGTTGTGCTGGTGGAGTGGGGGATGCTGACCCTCTTCTACGGGTTGCGGAGAGTCGGTTTTCTCGGATGGGTGGCATTGCTGATGAACGGCGTCAGCTATGGGACGGGGTTACTGCTGGACGGTTAAAAGGAAGGGGGATTCGGATGAGGAAGCGGATGACGGGATGGATTGTCGGTTTGATGGCGGCGCTGCCGCTGGCGGTACGGGCGGATATGGCCCGGATCGACGGCGATACGGGATACCGGATTCTGGTCGCCTGGGCCTGGGGCTTCGTTTTGCCGTGGGTGGTCTTCGGTTACCTGTACCATAAGGCCGGGAGGGGGATCCTGCTTTCCGCGTTGTTTGGATTGCTCACCACGTTCGGCCTGCATGCGGCCTGGTATCTTTTGTTTTTCGCCTTCCTTTTCGGCCACACGCCGTCGAGACTGGCGTATAACGTGGGTGTCTCTATCGTGATCCTTGGGCTTCCCTGGACCCTTTTCACCCTCTTTCTCCGAAAGATCAAAGGCTGGCGGGGCGCGCGCGCCGTCGGGATCGGATTTCTCTGGACCCTTCTGTTTCTGGGATTGCTCGCGATCGGGTTTTATCCGTTGATATCGGCCTAAAGAAAATAGAAAGGATTACTCACGCAAAGGGTTAATGCCTGGGTTTCCCTTGACGGGGGATGGATGGTCGCTTATCATCTGTTTCGGGTTTGCTGAAAGGAGGACATTATGCGGCAATCACGTGCAACGGTGTTTACAAAGGCAGGAATGGCGGTTATGGCCGTTTCGCTCGCCCTTTCGGCCCTCGCGGGGGGCGGATGGCGGAAGGCGGCGGAAAATCCCGTTCTGGGGAATGAGAAGTTGGGGACCTGTTTCGATGTGAACGTGATCGATGCGGGAAGCGCCAGGTACAACATGTACTTCTCGTGGCGGCCGAAAAAGTCGATTGCGCTGGTACGGTCGGATGACGGTATCCATTGGTCGGAACCGGTCATCTGTCTCCGGGAGGACCCGACGAGCGGCTGGGAGGATATCGTCAACCGGAGCTGTACACTCTTTTGGAACGGGGAGTATCACATGTGGTACACCGGTCAGGCGCGGGGGGCCAGCTACAGTTGGATTGGCTACGCGAAGTCGAAGGACGGCGTGACCTTCACCCGCGTGTCCCGCGACCCGGTGCTGATTCCGGAGCGCCCGCACGAGGGGTTCAGCGTGATGAATCCCTATGTGATGCGCGACGAGGAACGGGGTGTCTTCCGGATGTGGTATTCGAGCGGCGAGACCTACGAGCCGAACGTCCTCTGTTACGCCGAATCGAAAGACGGTATCCGGTGGGAGAAATCACGGATCAACCCGATTTTTGTCAAGGGCCAGGGTAACGTCTGGGACCGTGACCGTATCGGTGGTTGCGAGGTGAAGCGGCTGAAGGACGGGCGGTATGTGCTGTTTTACATCGGCTATTCCGACATCCACACCGCCCGGATCGGCGCGGCGATCTCGCCCGACGGCGTCCGCAGCTGGAAACGCCTGAAGGACAATCCGCTTGTCGAGCCGACGCCCGGCGGGTGGGATGCCGATGCCTGCTATAAGCCCTCCGTCGTCTGGGATGAGACGGCCGGCTGTTGGCGGCTCTGGTACAATGGACGCAAGGGCGGTGCCGAGTACATCGGCATGGTCACTCGCCAGGGGTACGATCTGGAGGCGCCTCCTCCCGCGCCCGCCGCGCCGCCGTTCACATCCCTGATCCGGAACGAGACCGTGCGCGGTTACTTCGATGGGTTTTCGGCGGATGACGAGGAGCTGTACCCGCACGACATCCGGAACGCGGAAGCGGCGAAGTGGGCGTTGACCGCGATTCCGCGTTTCGAGTGTCCCGACAAAGAGATCGAGAAGAGCTACTATTTTCGCTGGTGGACCTACCGCAAACATCTGCGCCAGACGGGGAGCGGGTGGGTTGTGACCGAATTCCTGCCGGATGTCGGCTGGGCGGGAAAATACAACACGATCTCCTGCCCGCTCAACCATCATATCCTGGAGGGACGCTGGCTCCGGACGCCGGTCTATCTGGACGACTATCTGCGGTTCATGGTTACGGAGGGGACGGTCAGCGGCCCCCGTGCCTATGCCTGCGCGCCCGCATGGTCCGCCTTGGAACGCGCCAAGGTGACGGGCGACACGTCATCGCTCCGAGCGTTACTCCCCAGTTTTGTCCGGGTCAGCGAGGCGTGGGAGAAGGGGTGGGCGTTGGGGGAATTCAAGGCGGGTTTTAAACCGGATAGGGGACTGTACGACCTGCCGCGCAACTACGAGGGGACCGAATACGCCCTTTCGTCTGACGGGGCGCGCCCGATGGTCAACGCGATGATGTGGGCGGAGTTGTCGGCGGTCGCGAAACTTGCCCGCCTGGCGGGCGATGCGGCCTTGGCGCAGCGTTTCCAAACCAAGGCGGATACGCTGGAACGGACGATCAAGACGAAACTGTGGAACGCGGAGAAGGCGTTCTTCACCGCCCTCGGCACCGATGGGAAACTGGACGCGGTCTGTGAGCTTCACGGCTACGCACCCTTCTACTTCCGGATGCCGCTTGACGGTTTCGGCGCGGCCTGGAAACCGCTGATGGATGAGCGGGGATTTTTCGCGCCCAAGGGGTTGACCTTCCCCGCGAGGAACACGCCGGGATTCGATGTCGCGGTCAATCTCAAAAAACACGAATGCCTCTGGAACGGTCCGAGCTGGCCTTACGCGACGAGTGTCGCCCTCACGGCCCTCTATGAAACGCTTCAGTGGGATGGGAACGGTCTCCCCGTAAAGCGGGACGATTTCGTGCGGTTGCTTAAACAGTATGCCCTCCAGCAACGGCGTCTCCGTGAAGACGGCAAGACGGTCCCGTGGATCGACGAGGATCTGGATCCGTTCACCGGGGTGTGGCTGGCGCGGGAGATCATGATCGGGCAGGACAAAGCCGGTATCAAGAAACTCGCCTATCGTGAGCGCGGCAAGGACTACAACCATTCTACCTTTTGTGATCTGGTCATCGCCGGACTCTGCGGGATCGTGCCGCAGGAGGATGGTAAGGTCTCCGTCAAGCCGCTTGCCCCGGAATCGTGGGAGTGGTGGTGCGTGGACGGCATCCGGTATCACGGACGGAATTTGACCGTTCTGTTTGATCGCGACGGTTCCCGCTATGGCAAGGGTAAAGGGCTCGTGGTACTGGAGTGAATCGGGTGAAAAGGGTGGGAAAAGTGTACTTCCTCAAGGTATCACGAAGAAGGGCGTGATTTGTATGGAGGGCAACTCAACTGCCTTTGACATCCAGTCTTTCGTTACGCTTGAGGATTTGTTCAAGGAATAAGGAGCAATTGCGATGAAGATGACACGCATGTGGTTCGCGTTGGCGGCGGCGATCACGGCAAGTGCGCTGACGGCGGCGGCACAGGGCGCGTTCGTGTGTCAATACGACGGCATGAATGCGACCAACCGCGTGGAGGTGAAATCGGTGAAGACATCCGGCGTGAACCGCACGCTCACTTGGCAGGCGGACCGCGACTATCCGCAATGCGGTGTGGGCTTCGAGTTCGTCGTGACCGACTGGAGCACGAACAACTACGTATTCGCGCCGGCGGCGATTTACGGCGGCAACCGCTTCGACATCGCGTCTGTCCGTTACCCGCCGTACATCACCGACTGGGGGATGCCTGAGAATCCGAACCGCCCCGTGGTGACAACCAACATCCACCACCTCAACAAGGATGGTACGGACGCGCGCATCGACTTTCTCGCGGGCGAGACCTCGGCGCCGATGGTCGGCTACTGGGATTCGGTCAAGAAGGAAGGTCACCTCTACCTCGCCGATCCGATGACTCCGCTCGGCGAGACCGGGTTCTCCGTGCGTGAGTCGCCGAAGGAAAAGACCTGCACGTTCGTGATCGCCGCACCCGGTGTCCGTATGACAAAGTACACGATGTGCCGTTCGCGACAGGAGGACTGCGGTGACCGCGCGCCGGACATCAAGAAGGACACCACGGTGACCTTCGGCGTGTCGGTGATCGACTTCCCGGCGAAGGACATCGATGCGTTCCTCGTACGCGCCTTCGACGTCCGCAAGTTGCGTACGGGACGCACGGTCCACGCGAAAACCGAAGACCCCGAAACCGTCATCGGGCAGATCCTCGCCAACGAGGACGCCAACCACTGGTACGAGGACAAAGAGAAGGGACTCGGCTACTACTGCAACCAGCCGAAGGGGAACGGTCCCTTCGGACACCTCCAGCTCGGCTGGAACGGCGTGCCGGTCTATCTACTGCCGATGCTGGAACATCCCACGCCCGAACGCCTGCGCCGCTGTGCGCTGTGTTGGGACGCCATCACGGGGATGAACGGCAAGAGCGGACTCTACTACGCCATCAACCGTCGTGGGGAACTGCTCGGCGACGCGTTCGGGCACATGACGCAGCTGCGCGACCATGCAATGATTCGGCGTACGGCGATCACGATCTACTACGGTATCCAATCGCTGCAGAAGATGGAGGCGTTGGGCGTTGCCATCAAGCCCGAATGGAAGGCGTCCGTGCGCAAGGCATGCGACGGCGTGGTCGCGGTCTGGAAGCGCTACGGACAGCTGGGACAGTACGTTAGGGTGGACTCCGGCGAGATCCACGCGCCCAACTCCACCAACGGTGCGTTGGTGCCGGGCGCGCTCGCGCTCGCGTCGAAGTACTTCGGCAATCCCGCCTACCTGGATGTGGCGAAGGCCACGGGACGCTATCTCTATGGGCATGATCTCGCGAAAGGGTACTGCGGGGGAGGTCCCGCGGAAATCCTTGAGGCTCCCGACAGCGAGTCCAGTTGCGAACTCGGCGAGAGTTTCATCGCGCTGTGGGAACTCACGGGCGAGCGGGAGTGGGTCGAAAAGGCCAAGGCCGCCGCTGCAATGTACGCGAGCTGGGTGGAGGCGTTCGACTATCCGTTCCCGGAGACATCGCGTATGAACCAACTCGGCATCAAGGCGACGGGCAGCGTGTGGGCCAGCGTGCAGAACCGGCACTCTGCGCCGGGACCTTATGTGATGAGCGCGGACTGGCTGGTCAAGCTCTCGCGGGCGACGGGTGACAGTCGCTACGCGCAGGTCTTCTATGACAATGCGCTCAACATCGCGCAGTACGCCACCACCGAGAAGAACCGCTTCATGCCGAAGGGTGACCCTGGTACGCTCACCGAGCGCGTCAACACATGTGACTGGGAGGGGCGCAACCATATCGGAGCCGTGATGGACCGCGATTCCAACCAAGCGTGGGAGAACGTGGCGCTGTTCACGCTGATGGCGCTTCAGAAAAATACGCTGTACCGTCCGCGCGGGATCGACGCCACTTGGTGTTCGCTCGGTACCTCGATCACCTGGTACAACGCCAACGTCCATAACGCGCGCGGCAAGTTTACGCGCGGTTACCAGGACCGTGTGCTCGATGTGCTCCGCTTCAAGGGCTTCATCAACTGCGGCGTGAACGGCGGCGTTGTCGCCTCGCAGCACGGCCGGATTTCGAAGGCCGACTACTATACCATTGAGCACGGTGTCAACGATTGGGGGCAGGATGTGAAGCCGGGTGTCCTCGCCGATTACGAGAATAACGCGTCGAACAAGACCTTCTATGCCAACTACCGTATCCTGATCGACCAAATCCGCGCGATCAGCCCCCAGGCGAAAATCATCCTCTGTACGCCCCGTAAGAGCTACGGATTCGGCAAATATCTTCCGCCGCAGGAGACACTGCCCAAGAACGGCAACTACCTGCGCGAGTACGCCGAGGCGGTTCGTGCAATCGCGAAGAAGGAAGGCTTCGCAGTCGCCGATTTCTACGCCAACTGCGGCGAGGAGCCAGAGCTCGCCGACCTCTCGATCGACGTGGCGTTGCATCCCAACGATCCCGGCTACCAGCGCATGGCGGACGAGATCATCAATGCCTTTGAAAAGGTGTTCGAGGCTGAAGGAGGCGCGGATACACTTGCGCCGGTACAGTCGCAGTGAATCGATGATCAGCAAAAAACTTGGCACTCTTTTGTCCATCCCGCGACCTGCATCGGAATGCCGCTGCAGGTCAGGGCTATCGGCATACAGGTGATTCCCGAGGAGACGGTCTTCATCTGCAGCACTCGCTCTTTTTCGAGATGACACTTGGGAAAAGACCTCGTTTGTGTCCCGATGGGGGAATGCGGGGGCGTGAGCGCAGGTGGACGGTTGGATGGTCTGGATGGTTGATGGGGCGGTGTCTCTACCCAAGGAATATGTTATATTTATATCCAACTTTGGTTTAAAGTCCTGGCGGCTCAAACACGGAAGGCATGAACGGGCAAGGAGGGAAAGAGATGGATATCGGTCTTGAATCGCTTATCGATCCACATTCGTCCAAAACGCTCACGCGGCAGCTTGAGGAGGGAATCCGCGCCCGGATCGCCTCAGGATGCTGGTCACCGGGAGATGTCTTGCCCTCGCGGAAGACCTTCGCCGAGCAGTTGGGCATCAGCGAGTTCGTCGTGCGGACGGCATTCACCCGCCTTGCGGCGGACCATGTCATCACGCTGAAGCCGGGCCGTCGGTGCGTTGTCCGGTCGATTCCGCAGATGGATGCCGCGGGCCGGTCCGTCCTTGATGTCAACATCGAGCCGTGGTATTCCTTCGGTCCAAGCGTGAGCCTGTTTGAGTGTGCGAACTTCCTCCATGAAAAAGGTTGCCGTGTCCGTTCCCTCGCATTGTGCGGCGGTACACGCGATCGGCCCTATCTTGCACCATTGAAGGATGCGCTTGGGGAACATCCTGATCTCGTGATCGTCCGTTCCTCTTTCAGCCGGATGCCAACCGCCTTACAGCTCGTTTCAGAAAGCGGCTGCCATTTCGTGACCGTCGGGATGACGCCGAAACGCTCACGCCTCTCCCGTCATGTCGGGAGTGTCCGTTACGACTACACTGCGGCGATCAGCGCATTGATCGCCGACTGTCGGCTTGCGGGGGTGAGGCGGGTCGCCCAATTGGATTTCGGTCAAGATGCCTATTGCGATGCCTCCGGGGCGTTGGCGGAGGCGGGTATTCACGTCGAGCGCATAACCTGTTCGATCGCAGGACCGCATGATCTGGATGCCATTGTCCGGAATTCATACGACAGGATGGCGCGTTTTCTGGCGCTTCATCCCATGCCGGATCTTTTCCTCTTCACGGATGACTTTCTTGCGCTCGGCGCATACGAGGCGTTTCGCCTCCGGAACATCCTGGTACCCCGTTCCGTGCGCGTGGTGTCGTTCGCCAACAGCAAATCGGGGCTTCTTCCCTTCGGTGACACCGCCCACATCGCATTTGACCCCTTTCAGGATGGACGGGAAATCGCCCGGTGCGCGCTTGAGTGGTTCCGCACGGGGACCTTCGGGATCTATACGCCCTGTTGTTCCTACCATCGCGGCGCGTCATTCCCGGTCCCATAGCGGTTGCAAAACGGGATGTGGCAAGGGCACCCCCGCCCTTGCGGCAAGGCCGAGGCGGCCTTGCCACATCGATAGCGGCAGGCTTTGCAATTGCTTCAGAGGATGAACGGCAAGACGATGCCCCCCTCCGGATGTTGGATGGGCTGGATGGTTAAGGGGGCGGTGTTTTCGTACCAGGAATATGTTACTTTATGATGTGTGTTTAAACCATGAAAAGGTAAAGGTGGTAATCCATGAAGACTTCCGCGTTGATGTTGTCTGGCGCCGTATTGGCGTTTGCGTTGGTGGCGCCTGTTTCCTTACGGGCGGATACGGTGACGTATGATCAGGAGGGTGCGAGCCTTGTGTTCGGCACCTATAACGCGGATTATCCAGCGACCAGCACACAAGTCCCCGATAACTCGGTACTGGCGTTTCCAGATGTGACACTGGATGACCTCGCCGACAGCACCTTCCTCGCCTATTTCGCCGGTGCGGCGGTCGGCCGTCCCGCATATGCGTTAGGAAAGTTTCCCGCTTTCCATACTGACGCGAATGGGAAGACGGATAAGATCGTCACGCAATTTTCCATCTATGATAATGCGGGTGCGGGCAACCAGTACACCAAAGCCGCTATTCTTGAGCTTGTCAACGGGGCGGGCGGTGTTTATATCCGCCGGATCGCCGCCCGTTATCGCGGAGGATCATATCTCGACCATTGTTTTTTTGCAATGGACGAGGATGGAACCGTGACTTTCAACCAGAGCGCGGGGGGTGCTTACCATCTCTTCGGGCTTCAGGTCTTTCCCACATTCGTGAAGACAGAACCGACAAAACTTTGGACGGGCGATGATGCCGCGAACCCCATCACGCTGAACGATCTCAAGCATGCAATCTTCACGGCACACGTGGGTGGGGCGTGGTTGGCCACGCAGGCCGACCCCGTATCCGCCTACAACACACGCATGACGACGGATGATCAGGGGAATGTGACCGCCATCACCGTCGAGTTCCAGACGCTTGATGATGTCTGGATCAAGGCCATCGTCGTCGAGTTCACCAATGGCGGCGACGGCGTGTACGGAGCCGTCAAACGCGCTTGCTATGTCAGTACCTCCAACGCGAGTCTGGGATATGCGTTCGGCAATACGGACGGAACCTATAATGGCAATAGCAACTCTATCGCGACGAACCCCGGAGCTAATGGATATGGCGTGTATGGACTGTCGGCGACGGTTGAGACCGAACGTGTTTGGGAACTTGACACGGACAGGAATTGGAGCTTCTTCACGGAAGGAATCCCGTTGAACGATCCCGACTTGACCGTGCGCATCCGCGTGACCGGAGACCGACCGACCCTGACGATTGACGAGGATACGACTATTGCCAAAATCGTCATTGAGAACGGGCTTGTGGAGGGCGTTTCCACCAACACGCTCGCGATTGACGCATTCTCCATCGTCTCATTCGGCACATTGTCGCTGGGGCCGAATGCGTATGTGACGATTCCCGAATCGCTCTCTCCACCATCGATTGTGATGGATGTCGGTTCGGTGGCCGCTTATTCGGGCAATGTGACGATCGACAGTGTGATCAGCGGGGCGGGCGGCGTGGAGGTCGCCTCTGGGCGCGTCCTCCTTACGGCGAGCGGCAGCACCTTCGGGGGCGGGTTGACTGTGAAGGCTGGCGCCACCGCCGTTGCCGGTGCCGCTTATGAGATCATCACCGCCACAACCGCGTCGGGACCGTTCGGTATCTTCGCGCTGAACAACGCCATGGGCAAGGTGTTTATCGAAGAAGGTGGCAAGGTTGATCTCAACGGGTTTAACGGGCTGGGTTACATGTTCACGCTGGCGGGGGACGACGCTTATGTCAATCTGAGCGACCCGCTCAACATCGGCACCTCCGCCGTCGCCGTCAATCGGCGTATTCCCTGGCAGGCGTACGGATGGACGTTGGCGGCCGATGTCGCGCTCGGCGCGACGGGGACGGAGGTCGGCATCGTCTCGGACAATTACGACAACAGCTACCTGTATAGGTGCATGCTCGATTTGGGTTCACATACGTTGACCAAGACGGGAACGGGAACCTTATGGTTCTGGACAGGGGAATTGGCCGTGTCCGGCACGGGGACGTTAGCGATCAATGCGGGGGTTCTCGATATCCGTAAGGGAATGTACAACGGGGCATCCTCGACCGTTACGGTCGGGGCAGACACCGTTCTCCGCTTGGACGCCGGGATGAAGGTGAAGTCGCTGGTCAATAACGGAACCATTGATATCGTGGGGAGTGTTGACGCCACGATTGCGGGCGGTTACTCCGG
This sequence comes from Verrucomicrobia bacterium UBA1211, assembly GCA_002309585.1. GTDB lineage: Bacteria > Verrucomicrobiota > Kiritimatiellia > RFP12 > UBA1067 > UBA1211. The sequence goes on along the minus strand of DBXN01000116.1, from coordinate 18,333 downwards.
TGACGGCCCGGTTGTCAAAAACGGCGCCAGTGCCGTTGCCGTGCCCTTCAACAATGGTTCGAAGAGCGTATACACGGTCAATCAGGGTACTCTCAAGGTGTCAGGTGTGACAATCGCAGACGGACTCCCGTATGCCTTCAATACCGCCGAAACGCCGAACGCCAACCAGTGTGTCGATGTCGCGGAAGGTGCGGCGTTCGATTTGAACGGTATGGCTAACCTCTCCGTGTGTGTCCGGCTCGCAAAGGATGCGCGGTTCATGAACAGCGGTGGCAATATCAGTAACGAAAACCTACAGACGGTCCAGCTGACCTTGGACGGCGATGCGGAGGCGGAGGCTGCGGGGGCATTCGGTCTGCTTTCGCCGGGGTATAACCCATCGTTACTTGAGCTGGGCGACCATACGCTGACGCTCACCGGTACCAACACCTTCTGGCTGTACACGACAACCATTACGGGAAGCGGCTCACTTGTGGTCTCGAATGGGACGCTGTACGTGGCTGGGAGAGCCGATGCGGTCGGCGAGGATGCCGGGGTGGCCGTTGGCGAGGAGGGGGTTCTGACCTTGGCCCGGAATCTGAAAGTAGCGCGTTTCGAGAATCAGGGTACCATGAACGGTTCTGGCTCTGCCACGGTGACGGGTACCCTCACGGCGGGCAACGCGATTCCGCGGTTGCGGTTGATGGATGGCGCGACGGTGAAGGCGACCGGTGTGGGTAAGGAACAGGTCGTGACAGATGCCCTTTCCGCGACGGGTTCGATCGTGGTTGATGTCTCGGCGATCTCGCGAGAGGAGGGTAAAGTTGCAATTAGGGTTCCGATTCTGATTGCGCCCGCGCTTCCGGAGGATGTAAAATGGGAACTGTGTGATCCTTATGTTCCGGGCCGGATGTTGCTGAAATCGACCGGGGAGGGTGTCACCACGCTTTATCTGAACGCCCTGACAGGTACGCTTTTGATGATAAGGTGAACCGGTTTTGGCGGAGCCTCGTTTCTTTGACAACAACGCGGCTCTAATTTTGTAAAAACAATGAAAGAGGAGGAGAAAGATGAACAGCAGGAGAGATTTTCTGAAAGCCGGCCTGATCGCCGGGGCCACATATTCTGTGGTGAATGGGCTGAAGGTGAACGCGCAGGATGCGTCGGCCGGGAAGACCGCGACAGGCGCGCCGATGCTCGGCTTCGCGTGTCAACCGCTGGAGACGGTGCGCGTGGGGGTCGTGGGGATAGGTTCGCGCGGCGGCGCCATGATCAGCCGCGTGAGCAAGCTTCCCGGCGTGAAGGTCACGGCGATCTGCGACATAGAGGATGCGAAGATCGCCAACGCGAAGGCGAGTCTCGCAAGGCAGCAACAGCCGGAACCGAAGGTCTATAAGGGTCCCGAAGCGTACAAGGCGTTGTGCGACTCGGGTGACGTCGATGTTGTCTACAACACGACACCGTGGCACCTGCATGTGCCGGTCGCGTTGGCGGCGATGAACGGCGGCAAGCACGTCTTAACCGAAGTGACCTCCGCCATGACCGTGGAGGATTGCTGGAAGATGGTGGAGACTTGCGAGAAACGCAAGGTCCACTGCATGCAGCTTGAGAACTGCATCTACGGCGAGATTGAAATGCTTACGTTCAACCTCGTGCGGAAGGGATTGCTCGGCGAGGTGATGCATGCCGAGGGCGCCTACAATCATGACGGCCGCCACATGGCGAATGATCTGTTCCCGGCGTACCAGTATTGGCGTTACGACTGGTACCGCGATCATGCGGGCAATCCCTATCCCACCCACGGTCTTGTGCCGCTGTGCCTGACAATGGACATCAACCGCGGCGACCGCATGGACTATATCGTGTCGATCGACTCGAAGAATGTCGCGTTTGCTGACTTCATGGAACACGGTCTCAACCCGAACAATCCGCGTAAAGGCCAAACTCTCAAAGTGGGCGATGTGAACACGAGCCTCATCAAGACGGTCAGCGGGAAGACCATCATGCTGCAGCACACCGTATCGACACCGCGGCCGTACTCGCGCATCCAGACGGTGCAGGGCACGCGCGGAATCATCTGCGACTACCCGTACAGGATCGCCCTCGAAGGCGAAGGCAAGTACTACTACGGCAGCGGGGCGCACGACTGGTGGGACGAGAAGCGGGCGAACGAGATTCGCGAAACGTATAAGCATCCGCTTTGGAAGACGATCGGCGCGCTCGCGGCGAAGATGGGCGGTCATGGCGGCATGGATTACATCCAGGATGCCCGCTGGTCGTACTGTCTGCGGATGGGGCTTCCGCTTGACACGAGCGTCTATGACCTCGCGACAACCGGCTGTCTCTGTGAACTCACCGAAAAGAGCGCGGGGAACCGTTCGCAGGCGATGGATGTTCCGGACTTCATGCGCGGCGCGTGGAAGACGGCGCCAAAGATGGATGTCATCGACATCGATCTCGTCAACTTCGAGGTTTGAGGAAGGGTTTCCTATGATCAAGATACGTCAGTTGTTTGCCGTTTTGGCGATGTCCGGCCTCGCGCCTTGCGCCGGGGCCGAGGCGTCTGCCGTGACGAATGTGCCGCCGGTGATCATCCCGCAGCCGCAGTCGATGATAATGGGGGTGGGACGTTGCGGAAACAACGGAGCCGTCCGTGTCGAACGCGTCACGTCAATCCCGCCGGAGGGCTACGAGTTGTCGATACGTCCGGACGGAATAGCCATTCGCTGTTCGGACGATGCCGGCGCGTTCTACGCCCGCAGAACGCTCATGCACATTGACGGGACTGGCGGGTATCCGTGTCTTGAGATCAAGGACGCTCCTGCTTTCCGCTGGCGGGGTGTGCATCTCGACTGCGCGCGCGCGTTCTTCGACAAGAATGTCGTCAAGGGCATCCTGATGCAGATGTCTTGGTACAAGTTTAACGTGTTGCACTGGCATTTGACGGACGATGAGTTTTGGACGCTGCCGGTTCCCGGTTATCCGAAGCTTCTCACAGACGCTGCCCGCTACAAGGGAGAGGGAGGGTATCCTGCCGTAAAGCACGCCGTGCAGCACTACACCGAGGCGGAGATCAAGGAAATCATCGCCTACGCGGCCAGCCTGCATATCACGGTTGTCCCGGAGATCGAATTCCCCGGCCATTTCGGCGCGGTGGCGCGCGCGTATCCCGAACTCGCCTGCCGCAAGCCTGACGGCAGTCTCGGGGGTGGGTTCCATCCCAACAAGATCTGGGGTGTGGCGTGTCCCGGCAATCCCAAGACAATCCGGTTCATCGAGCGGGCGCTTGACTATGTCTGCGATGTCTTTCCGTCCAAGGTGATCCACATCAGCGGCGACGAATGCCTTGCCAACCTGTGGAAGAGCTGTCCCGCATGTCAGGAGCTTATGAAACGCGAGGGCATGAAGGGCGTCGAGGATCTGCAGCCGTGGGTGACGCGCTATTTCACCGCGTACCTTGAGAAGAAGGGCCGCCGCGTCATGGGCTGGAACGAGATGCTTGCCGGAGACGCCGTGCCGAAGAGCGCCATTGGCCAGTTCTGGCACCATTACGGAATCCCCGACGGGGCGGAAGGTGTCAAGCGTGGGCACGAAATGGTCATGTCGCCGACTTCGCACTGTTACTTCGACTACAGACAGGGATTGAGCGAGGCGGACCCGTTCGTCTACATCGGCGGGAATCTTCCCCTTTCGAAGGTCTATACGTTTGACCCGCTTGCCGGGGTGCCCGCCGAGATGAGCGGCAAGGTGCTGGGCGGCGAGTGCTGCAACTGGACATCGCACACGTGGAACAAATACGACCTCGAATGGAAGCTTTGGCCTCGCGGCATGGCTGTCGCGGAGGCGCTGTGGACGGCTTCCAAGAAACGCGACTATGACGAGTTCGCGAACCGTGCCGCCGAGCATCGCCGTCGACTTGTCAAGTCCCATATCAACGCGGCACCCGTTCCAGGGTGTCCGGTCCGTTGATTGGATGGTTTGGATGGGTTTTCGGAATGGTATAATCCCGTCTATTTCGTTATACTGGCGATGTTTTTGGGATTTGCCTTTTGGGTTTTTTGCAAGAGGTACGGCGATGAACAGACGGGAGTTTCTAACGGGTACCGCATTGCTGGCGGCGGTCGATGCGCGGAATCCCGCATTGCTCACCTCGACATTGGAGGCGAGCATCGAGAGCCATCTCATCGGCTTCGCCTGTGAGGAGAGCCGTCTGACCGGCCGCAAAGTTGAGGTGCGTATCTAACCGGTCTTTCAGGGAATTACGTGTATGGGCGAGAGAATCGATCTGGTAAAGCGCGCTTTTGCCGGGGATGCGGTCGAGCGCATCCCGGTGATAGCGCACAACTTCCTAATGGCGGCGCGGGAGGCGGGATTCACGCAGCGGGAGTTCCGCGAGAGTCCCGATGTCATGGTGAAGGCCATGACGGAGGCGACGCTCAAATACGATCTTGACGGTATTGTGTTTGATGTCGATACGGCGCTGCTCGCCTCCGCATGCGGTGCGGATGTCATTTATCCGGAGGACCTCGCTGCCGTTGCGAAAGGCGAGCAACCGACGCCGATCGAGGCGTTGCCGGATCGGGTGCGGGAGGTCGATCTGCTGGCCTCGCCGCGTATCCGAAACTACCTCGAAGCGGCCGAACGGCTTGTGGCGTGGGGTGAGGAGAATGACCGGTTCATCCGTATCAACGCCGATCAGGGCGCGTTCTCGCTCGCCTGCATCCTGGCGGGGATGGATGAGTTCATGATGGATCTGCTTGACGAGGATTACGAGGAGGACATAGAACGGCTGCTTGACGCCACATACGGAGTTGCCCTGAGGATGCACGAACTCTGCTTCGCCACAGGCGCGCACATGACCAGCTATGGGAACAGTTCCGAAGGGTGCAGCGTGATATCGCCCGAACTCTTCCGACGGTTCGCGAAACCGCGCGAAACCCTGCTCGCGCAAGACTTGAAGGCGCGCGGCATTCCCTATCTTTGCCACATCTGCGGTGACGTGAATCCGATTCTGCGGGATTTGACTGAGACCGGATGCCCCGCATACGAACTGGACTGGAAAACGGATCCCGGCCGCGTCTTCGAGATCGCCCACGGCACATTCACCCTTTCCGGTAATGTGGATCCCGCGCTCGTGATGACGGGAACGCCGGATGAGGTGTACAACGCCGCGCGGAGCGTATGTGATATCTACAGGGGGAAGGGTGGCCTTGTGTTGTGTTCTGGGTGCGCGCTCGGTCCGCAGACTCCCAGTGAGAACCTTCGCGCGTTTGTGCGCGCCGTCCGCGATTGAGATGGAGGACAATGGATCTGTCGTTGATTTCAGAGAAGACTCAAGCCGGCCGCGCCAAAGAGGTTGTCGCGCTTGTCCAACAGGCGTTGGACGAGGGCGTTCCGGCACAACAGATCCTTGAGGCGGGTTTGATGGCCGGCATGGATATCATCGGCATGAAGTTCAAAAACGGCGAGGCGTTCATTCCGGAGATGCTGGTTGCCGCCCGGGCGATGAACAAAGGAGCGGCCTTGCTGAAACCGCATCTCGTTCAGGCCGGCGTGAAAGCCTCCGGGAAGGTCTGTCTCGGCACGGTGCAGGGCGATCTCCATGATGTCGGGAAGAACATTGTGAAGATGATGCTTGAAAGCAAGGGGTTGGAGGTCATTGACCTCGGAACGGACGTGCCGCCGGAGGCTTTCGTGAAGACGGCTCGGGAACAGGGGTGCCGGATTATCTGCTGTTCGGCGCTTCTCACCACTACGATGGGCGTGATGCGCGATGTGGTGGAGGCGACGAAGGCGGCCGGCATCCGGGAACAGGTGGCGATCATGATCGGCGGCGCGCCGATCACATCCGCCTTCTGCGAGGAGATCGGCGCCGATTACTACACTCCGGACGCGGCCAGCTGCGCGGAGGTGGCCGCCCGTATCTGTATGGCGGAATCGTCTCTCAACGCTCTGCAGAATCAGGAGAAATCATGACATTCACACCCGTCCTCTCATTTCCGGTTGCCCGGAAACTCGGCCATTCCGTCAATGACTTTGTACGGTCGGCCGATCTTCAGGCCGAAACGATGGTCTGGATCGCGCGGAACACCCCGGCGAATGCCGTTCTCGGCCCGATGGATCTTTCACTGGAGGCCGAAGCGTTCGGCGCACGGATTCGATTTGCCGATGATGAGGTTCCGGCGGTCACCGGGCAACTCGTCGATGATGAAGACGCTGTTTCCGCGTTGGCGGTTCCATCTCCCGATGCCGGACGGTGCGGGATCGCGGCGGAGGCGGTCGCCAAAGCCAAAGCGCAGAATCTCGGCAAGCCGCTCTATGCCGGTACGATAGGCCCTTTCTCGCTCGCGGGGCGGCTCATGGATGTGAACGAGATCATGTTCCAACTGATGGATGAGCCGGAGACGGTATTGGCTTTACTCGAAAAGACGACCGCTTTCCTGATCGCCTACGGCGGACTCCTGAAGGCGGCGGGGGCTGATGGTCTCTTCATGGCCGAACCGCTCGCAGGCATTATCTCTCCCGACGCGTTTACCGTCTTTTCCTCACCTTTCGTGCGCCGGATCGTCGAAGCCCTTCAGACAGCCGATTTCCCGATCTGCTATCACAACTGCGGCGGCAATGTGCTCACCGCCGCCGAAGCGATCTTCGCCCAAGGGGCCGCGGCCTATCATTTCGGTAATGTAATCGATCTGGCCGCCATGCTTGAAAAGGCGCCACGCGATGTGCGGGTGATGGGAAATCTCGATCCCGTGTCCGTCCTCAGACAGGGGACGCCGGAAAGCATCCGTCAGGCGGCCGCCGCGCTTAAGGAACGGTGCGGAGGTTACCCGAATTTTGTTTTGTCATCGGGATGCGATATTCCCGCCGCTACGCCGTGGGAAAACCTCGAAGCCTTTTTCGCTGCCGCAAGAGATGAAACACCGTCCTCCGGCCACTGCCCATAGGCCTTCCTTTCGTCTTCTTCAATTTCAACGCAAAGATCGCCAAGGGGTTTGACGCAAAGAACACGAAGGTGTTTTGCGTATCCTTTGCGTTTATCTCTTTGCGTTCAAAATGTGTGTTACCTAACTCCCGGTTCGCCGAGCGTGATGGCGTAATGCGCGGCGTTCCGGTCGCGAAGATAACCTTTTGCTGACGGGTTGAAGGTGCGTTCCGCCCCGACGGTATAAACTGTGCGATGTTCCGCATCGTATTTCAACGGCTTTCCGTCGTTGAACGGATCAATCGGTACGGCGGGCAGATAGTCCGGTACCAGAGCGGCCAGTTCGGAGGGAAGGTTCCCCGTCCGTCGCCGCATACGCTCTGTCGCGACCGTGATTTCCACGAACGCCCCGTGGGTTTTCACAAGCGTGATTTTTTCAACGATTCGATCGTAAGCGGGGGTTAGGGTTGCAAGTGAAAACCTCCCCATGGCATTCGGGATGAACGGATTGCGCGTGAGTCTAATCGTCTTCGCCTGCCGCTCCTCAATGGTTTTCCAAGCCTCCCGATTGAAATCATTTTTGGACAAGGCGATGGCTTCACGCATATGTTCGAGATAGAGTGATTTGGTCCGATTGGGTTTGAGCAGGTACCGTCGGGTAATCCATCGCCGGAGATTCGTGTTTCGGATGTCTTGGTCGACCATCGCCAACATGGAGGAAAAGTTTCCGGAATACTCCCGGTGGCATACCCGTTCGAAAGCCGGTGTCAGGATGGGAGAGACGGCCTGCACGGTTTCCGACAGTTGTTTCAACTCATCGTCGGACGCTTTTCCGGACCCCGCCGCCTGTGCCGCGAGGGTAACGGCAGCGCCGCAGAAGGACAAAGCGGTGAAGAAATCGATCATTCCGTCTGTTCCTGACAGCATCACTGTTGAAAAACGGGCAAGGTCCTTGATGCCGTCCACCGCCGCTTGGATTTCGCCGTTCGCGATCGATGCTTCGATCTTAAGCTTCTGCAACCGTATGATTCTGGCCAGCGGTTTGATAGGCACGGTATTCAGCGTGATATCCGATCTGGGGGCCACAAACCAAACCGGTCTCGCCGCCGTCTCATGAAAGAGGGCCAACGCCTCGGCATTCGCCTCGATGAGTTCCTGTGCCCTTTCAGGTGTGAGTTTTTCGGGGTGTTCCGTTTCATTGGGCCATTCCTTCAACGCTTGAGTCATGGTGAGCGTTCCAAGATAGGCGTTGTCTTCATCGGACGGTCGAATACGGTTCTCCCGTAATACCGTGTGGGCTGGAGGCTTGTCATCGAAGGAGTTGAGTGCGGTATAAAGGATCCACGCGATCCCGATTAGGACGCAGATGCGGATCCCTGTTCCCAGAATGCTACCGATTGCTGTTGGAAAAGGATGGCGAAACATGGCTTTCTCCCAAATGATCCGATTTCTGTTTGTCCTGCCTACAACCGATCTTCGACGATCTGCCCCGTGAGCGGCAGCACGTGCTCGCCGCGGTCATCCGCTGCGGAACTGTTCCGGGTGTGAGGGGCCGGATACCCCCAGCCAGGAGAAGAAAAACCGATGGCGCCAGAAGGGTCAACGATCATTGGGTGAACCTCCATTCTTGCACACGCGCTCCTTGGGCGGACTTCATCTGTCTGTTATCGCCGCATTATGGATTGAGCGGCAGGATGATCCGTCTGCAAAACCGCCCGGGCGTGAAGGGCGTAGATGCCCCGGATGTCCTGCGCGTAATCCTCCAGAATCTTTCGGGCGAGGCCGTCGGGATCGCCGCTCCGGTAAAGGACCCGGGCGAGGCCGAGTTCGCGGAGGCATTCCTGTTGTTCCCGGTTGTCGCCGAATCCGCCGCGGGGCGAGATGATCCCGTGACCGGGCCGGGCGTGGCCGCCGATTCCGGGTTTGGCGAGAACCGCCGAGAGTATCGGCGCGGCTTGGGGCGCGGCTTGGGCCTCCAGCGCGAGGGTCAGCGCCCGAACATGGTTGAACGGTGTCTTTGCATCGATCTTGGCGGCCTCCGCCAGCAGGATCGGCAGGGCACGCGCGTCACGTGTCCGGCCGAGTGCGACCAGCAGGCTGTCCCGTTCATCCATTCTGCGCCCGAACGCGGCGAGGCCCTTCAGGTTGATTCGGATGACGGGATCCTCGCCGGTGAACTGCCGGATAAGGGTTTCGGCTCCCGTCGCATCCCCAAGAATACCGAGGACGTGTGCGTAGACAACTTTCCGGGAGAGGGAGTCGGTTGCGGTATATGCCGAACGGATGAGGGGCAACGCTTCTTCCCGTTGCGCGAGGATCCGCCCGATTCCCTTGTAGCCGTCACCGAGTGCCTTCACGGCATCCGCCAATTGTTCCGGGGAATACAGGGTGTTGTCTTTCCAGTTGAGAACCTCGCGGGGGAGGTTGCCTTTCTCGACCAGATGTTTCTGCAGTTGCCGGACATCCAGTTCCCGGAAGGTTTTCCCCGAACGGGACGACATCGCGCCGGCGACACCCGCCGCATAACCCATATTCTGGATGTCGGGCTGCATACGCATGAGCGGCATCGCGTCACGGTGTGCGCTGGCGCCCAGTCCGATGACGGCCAGTCCGTCAAGGGTCTTGGGCAGAATGGCGCGGTAGGGGACATTGATGCCGTAAATCCGCTTGCCGTTGATCTCGCTGATGTAACAGATATCATCGACGGAATAGCCGTGGCTGTCGAAGTCGCTGCGTCCCTGGACAATGGTGTCCGGGAAGGTCCGTTCGTTGACGACGTCCAGCGGTGAGACGGTGACCGCCCCGACGACCCGCCGCCGTTCGCGGCTCTCGGTGAGTTGGGAGATGTCCCAGGCGGAACCCGCGCCGGCCCGTCCCCGAACGCCGAAAAGCCACTGGTCCACGGCATCGCCGTCGTTGACGTAACCCCAGTCGGAATTGATGTAACTGGCGCCGAGTTTGCGGGGTGAAAGTCCCGCACCCTGGACGGCGATCTCTTCCGCGCTTTGGAAGACGCAGGGTGCGCCGCTCGCCGCCGCCAGATCGGCGTTTCCCGTCGCGTCGATGACATTTCCGGCCAAGACCACGCCCCGTCCGAACGGCGTGGCGATGACGGCTCCGATTACGCGGTTCTCGCGGACGACCGTTCCGCATCCCATCGCGCCGAACCAGATCTCTGTGCCCGCCTTTCTGTTTTCCCGCCGCCACCACTCCCGTTTGCCGATGACATGGACAGCCGCGCCCAGATCGGTCACCCCGCGGTCGTGCTCCGCCGTGAACCCGCAGATGTTCCCGTACCAGTATTTGCCAATCATGCCGAGGGTTCCAACCCCGCCGAGTCCGTACAGATACTCGACCAGGAGCGTCTTCGCGCCTTGCCTCCCCGCTCCGATCGCGGCGGGCGCGCCTCCTGTTCCGCCCCCGATCACCACCACATCATAATGGTCCAGCACGGGTAGGTTACAGGCATCCGCCTGAACGGTCGGGAGTCCGGAGTCATACGGACGCAGTCCCTGCAAAAGTTCGCAGATATGGGGAGCGTCCGCTGGCGGGTCCTTGACCGTCTGCGTGCCGATGCGCCGGATCTGCCGGAAAGAGGGACGCTTCGCCGCGTCTGCCGCCGCCCACTGGCCCACGCGTCTTCCCGCGTCGATGAGGGCGAGCGGCCGGAGAAGCCGCGCGGCATCCGGGCGCGGCATATCCGCGCATCCGCCGAGCAGGGCGAGATGGGCGATGCCGTCGGGCAGGAACGGGCGAAGCGCCTCCGGTCCGTTCTTCACACCCACAACGGGATCGGGCGGAACCTGAAACAGCGTATCCGCCACCTCCAGCTGGGAGGTGACGAAGGTTTTGTCGCGGGCGCGTTGCTCCGCCTCCGCGAACGAGGCGAATGAGCCGTTGCGCATCGGAAGCCGGAGGGTGCAGAGCCAGGCTTTACCGGAGACACTTCGCGGGGCGCCTTTGTCACTGTGGGTGATTGGGGCGTCAAAATCACCCGGAAGTTGCCGGACGGTCATGTCATCCGCCTCCGGCGCCTCGCCCGCGATAATGATCCGGGTGAAGGTTTGTTCACCCGCCGGGTAGGGGGCGAATCGTGCACCGGCCATCCGGGCGACGGTCGCCCGTTCCGTTGCGTCGATGAGACACTTGGCGCGGATCGCCTGACGGCCTGAACGGTTGGCGACAATCACGCCCGCCGCCGCGCCGGTTTCGTCCTTCAGCAGATCGGTCACGTAACATCCGGTCAGGAAGGGGACGTTGTTGGTCAGGAGCGTTTGGTCGAGAACCTGCTTGAATCCGAGCGGACGGGGGGCTCGGAGGCGCGGCTGCGAGGTGTCCGTCAGACACCGGATTTCGCCCAGAAGGATACGGGAACATCCCTCTTTTTTGAAGAAGGCGAGGGCGATCGCGCGGACCTCCCGGTTGATCGTCGCCCGCCAGATCCGTTGGTCGGGCGCGGAACCGGGAACGGCGGTGAGCGGGATGGTTTCGGGCCATTGCTTGCCGTTGACGCTATAGGCGAGATGGGCGCGTGCAATGTCGAAATCCCCCTCACGGATATAACTGACCGCCTCGACGGTCGTGACGGGATGCGATCCTTTCAGGTCGAGCGTGATCTTGGTCTTTTCCGCCTGGTATTCGGCGGAATGGTGCTGGACATCCTCGAAGCGTCCGTCATTCAGAAGCGTCCGGTTGGGGTCAGGATGCCGACCGCCCGCCTCGGGCTCGCTCCGGTAGGTGAAGGGAATCCCGGCGTCGGTATCGAGGAAAAGCGCTTTCCCCAGTTCCGATTCGGGTTTCTCGTCCGGTTCGAGCCACATCCGGAGCGTCCCCGCGATGTCCTCGCCAAGATAGGGACGCGGGGCGATCAGAAAGACCTCGGCGCCCTGCTGTTTTGCCTCGACGGCGGCGGCGACTGCGCCTGACGTGCCGCCGACAACCAGGACATCGGTCTCCCGCACGAGGGGAAAGGCGCGGGACGATTCGACGACGGTTTCCCCTCGTGCTAGAAACGGGAACGGCGTGAGAAGGAGGATCGGAAAGAGGTTATGAGCGTGATAGGACATATCGTTTTTTCCAGTTTATGGGAAGCCCCTTGTTTTTCGATTAAAATAAAATAACGGATTCCCGGCCTGCTGGCAAGCGGATATCTGCCTTTCCCGCTATTTCGGGATTCGATCCGGCGGTCCATTCCCGCCCGTACAGCATTCTTGCATTTCGGTTGATTTGTTTCCCTGATATTGATACACTTTTATCGTCATGAAAGGGAGATTTGTCCACTTAAAACGTGGCTATTGAGGTGTCGGATGAAGGGGCTGTTTTGGACAATCATCGTGGCGGCGTCCATGTGGGGACGGGCGGACGGGGTATCTGATCCGCCGGTCTTTCCGGGGCGTTTGTCGCTGATTGACGACACCTATCTGTTGGACACCTCCAAGCCCGCGAAGCCGTTCTATATGGATCTCTTCGAGACCTCCCGCCGCCAGTCGGGGCAGGTGATGGGTTCTCGCCCGGAGAGTGTCTCTGACACGTTTGATGTGGTTTTCCCGGTCAGTCTCTTTTCCATCGAGGCTTTGCGTGGTCGCGAACCGGGGCTCAGCACTCTGCTTCAGCCCGCCGCCTTCGATCCGTCCGGCTATTGGGACTGGGATACGTTTGGCGACCGGACGAGTTCGGTGGGGCTTGCTTCGCCCATCTCCGATTCGCGGGATTACGACGGACCTATCGCTTCCTGTTCCATGATCGGTTACGGTGAGGATCTGACCGCCGGGGTTGACGGGGCGTCGATGAAGATTCTCGGCCAGTATTGGTTGCGTTCGGATGCCGCGTCCGATACGCTGGCATTCGGTTCGCAGTCGTTGTTCGCCCCCAAAAACGCCAAGGATTGGCAGGTCACCGCGTATAAGGATCAAGGTGCGGATGAGGGCATCAGTCCGGGGTTGGCCCAGATTTTGCGCGGGAGTATCCTCTCGCTGGATCCCCATTCGTTCATCCAGTTGGAGTACACGCCCGCCGCCGCCGATGCCTATTATCATGGCGTCCGCCTGGTGCTGCGGAGCGAGCTGTAGCGTCAGGGCGCGGTGCGGCTGTTTCGATTGCGCAAACGGTTGAAATGCTTCTCCAGATCGCCCGCGTCTGTCGTCTCACGCGCGGCGCGCACCCCGAGCGCTTTCACCTCCCGGATCCAGTTCTCCACCGCTTCGTCACGGGAATGCGGGCGGGTCCACGGTATGTTCTTGGCTGCCGCCAGATCACGCAGGATATCGTAGTTCAGCAACATGTACTGGTCCACCGAGAGCCGTTCGCGGCGGACCCGCGCGGCGAACGGCGCGCCTTCGGCATCGGCCGCCGCGACGGCGGCATCCATGAGCTGCGCCGCCTCCAGCTTTTCCATCGCGTCCAAAAAGGCCGCTCCCTCGTGATAGCACCCTACGGCCATGCCGTGCCGTTTGGGCCCGTTGTCGATAAGTGCGATGAAGGCCGCGAGATGGGGGGCGGCCGCCCGGCCATAGTAGCCCATGAGGTATTCGTCGATGAGCCGCTTTTCATCATCCGCAGGATCCCAGAGCAGATGCGAAACGAGATAATGACGGAGCGGGGCGAATGAGCCGGCCGAACAGAGCGCGTCGCCCTGCTCGAACACGCCCACCGCGCCGTTTTCCGCGAAGAGACGGATATTGGGGGCGATGGACGAAAGGTTCGGGTGCGGCATCATGTAACTGCTGAAATCGGCGAGGTAGTCCCAGATGAAGAGATTGCCGCCCGCCACGCGCCGCCAGTCGGCGAGGTCCTTGACGAAGGCCGCGTTCTTCGCCGATGACGCGTCGGAAAGCGGACGGGCGAAATCGCACTCGATGTCGCAGAGCCGAACGACCACGTTGTGGCGCGGACGGGTCTTCGCGGGCGCCTTGCGGGTGAACTGGTAGGCGAAGGTGTCGATGCGCACGTGCGGGAAGGTCTTTTCCACCGCCTCGGCCACCTCGTTCGCGAAGCGCAGGTAGGGTCCTGCGGGCGTTCCGCCGTCCTCCTCCATCATCGCCCGGCAGGCCTCGCACTCGCAGTAGCCGTTCCGGTCATTCTGCGAAACCTGGATGAAGTCCACGGAGGCGTCCTCGCTCAGACGTTTCAGGGTTTCACGGATATATTCGGCCTTCATTTCGGCGTTCGAGAGGCAGAGTTGCTTCGCCACCCGTTTCCCCCTCACGAGCGAATACCAGTCGGGATGATCCTTGAAATAGACGCTGGGCGGCAGGACCTCAAAGAAAGAGTGATAGGCACTGCGGCGGCCCTTGAAAAAGTAGAGCCGATGGTCGCCGCCCAGTTCGGGCGGTACAAAAGCCATGTCGGAAAGCATATAGCGCGTGAGCGAGGAGAAGTTGCCTTTTGAGCGCACCTTAAAGAGAGGGTCGAATCCGTCGAGGTAGTAGGTCTCCCGATATTTGAAGGGCGGGTCATGCTCGATGTCGATCCCTACCGTCGGCACGTGGTCACGTTTGGGATAGGTCGCCTCGGTTGATGTCCACCATCTTACGCCGCACACTTTCTCCAGGTAGAGATCTGCCGCGTAGATCGGGCCGCGGGCGGGGTCGCCATCCAGAACCACGCCTTTCTCGACGGACTTCAGAAATACGCCGTCCATCGGCCACGGTTTATCGCCGCGTGCGGTTTTGGAGGCTTTTGTCGCCCCCACATAGAACAGGGGCGGCGTCTTCCCGTCGGAAGGAAGCGTTGATGTGATTTCAGGCCGGATGGTCAATATCTTCTCCAACCCGTCAGCGAGTTCCTTTGCCGCCGACTGTTCGATGACGGTGGGTGAATCGGGCAGGATGATGACCGGAACAGGCTCGGCCGATCCGCATAATGCCGCCAGTGCCAAAAGCAATCCCATCCCCTGCGCGTGCCGCATGATTCGCCGCTCCTTTCCTCGGTGAGAAGTGTGTGAAAACGGCGCCCTTTGCGAGGGCGCCGTACCTAAACGCCATCAGACCGCTTTATTCCCACTCGATGGTGGCCGGGGGCTTCGAGCTGATATCATACACCACCCGGTTGATGCCCCGAACCTCGTTGATGATCCGGTTGGAGATGGCGGCCAGCGTGTCGTACGGGACACGGGACCAGTCGGCGGTCATCGCGTCGATGCTGTCCACGATGCGCAGGACGCAGACGTTCTCGTAGGTCCGCTGATCGCCCATGACGCCGACCGTCTTCACGGGGAGAAGGATGGCGAAGGATTGCCAAATCTCGCGGGCGTTCGGCAATTTACACATCTCTTCCTGGACGCGAAGGTCGGCCTGCTGGAGGAGCGCGACCCGCTCCGCCGTGACTTCGCCCAGAATCCTGACGCCCAGGCCCGGGCCGGGGAAGGGCTGCCGGTCAAGAATCACGCTGTCCATGCCGAGGACGCGTCCGACTGCGCGGACCTCATCCTTGAAGAGTTCGCGCAAAGGTTCGACCAGCTCAAAATGCAGATCCGGCGGCAATCCGCCGACGTTGTGGTGGCTCTTGATCGTCTGGCTCGGACCCTTGAGGGGATTCAGGCTTTCGATGACATCGGGGTAGATGGTGCCCTGGCCCAAGAACTTGCAATTCTTGAACTTGCGCGCCTGGTCAGCGAAAACCTCAATGAATTCGCGGCCGATGATCTTCCGTTTCTGTTCCGGATCGGTCACGCCTTTCAGGGCGGAATAGAACCGTTCGCGGGCGTCCACAACGGTCAGGTCCATCCCCAGCTTGTTCTCGAACATCTCCTTTACCTGGACATCCTCGTTGGCGCGGAGCAGACCGTTATCGACGAAGATGCAGTGCAGCCGTTTGCCGATCGCCCGATGGAGCAGCACCGCGACGACGGAAGAGTCCACGCCGCCGCTCAGACCCAGGACGACCTCTTCCTCGCCGACCTGCTTCTGGATGGCGGCGACGGCGGAATCGACCCACGACTCCAGTTTCCAGTTGGCCTTGCAGCGGCAGACGCCGAAGATGAAATTCTCCAGAATGTCGATGCCGAATTGGGTGTGGGCGACTTCCGGGTGGAACTGGATACCGTAGAATTTCTTGCCTTCATGCCGCATCGCGGCGATCGGGCAGGCGAGTGAGCGGGCGGAGGCTTTGAAACCCTCCGGCATGGTGGCAACCTGGTCACCGTGGCTCATCCAGACATCGAATTCCTTGGGAATGCGCGTGAAGAGCTGTGTCCCGCTCATGATCGCGATGCGGGTGTGGCCGTATTCGCGGGTGTCGCCGGGTTGGACGGTACCCTTCAGCATCTGGGTCATCAACTGCATGCCGTAACAGATGCCCAGGACGGGGATACCGAGATCGAACAGGGCCGGGTCACAGAGCGGCGCACCCTCTTCGAAGACACTGTTGGGGCCACCGGAGAGGATGATGCCCGAGGGGGCCCGTTTCCGGAGTTCTTCAGCAGAGATGGAGTAGGGGAGGATTTCGGAATAGACCTTTTTCTCTCGGATCCGGCGCGCGATCAGTTGGGTATATTGGGAGCCGAAGTCAAGGATGGCGATCCAGTCGGTTTGCATGGTGGAGATTCCTTCTTGGGGAAAAGTTACACTAAAACGGTTCGGTCGAAGGTCAAAGGTCAAGGGTTGAAGGGCTGTGATGCCGTTTAGACCGTTGACCTCTGACCGCGTATTTCCACCGATCATTACGCATCGATGGTGACGATGCCCAACGGCTCGGCCGTGCGCCAGGCGCCGCGGGTGAAGTCCGGCACTTCGACCGAAGCGCCCCGGTTCTGCGTGGAGCGTTCGGTGAGTTCCACCAGGCTGCTCCAGAGGACAGAGTCATAAACGTCGATGTCGAGCGGCAGGCCTTTCTGCAGGCAGTGGCAGAGGCGGTAATCCATGATGAAGTCCATGCCGCCATGACCGCCCACCTTCTGTGCCAGATCGCCGACCTGCTTCCAGAGCGGATGCTGGTATTTTTCCTGGAGCTTCGCCAGCTCCTCGTTGTTCATCCACGAGTGGGAGTTGGGGGCGAGGGCGACCCGAAGCGGATAGTCGCTCAAGACACCCTTTGTGCCCGAGATCAGGTTCAACCGGCTGTAGGGGCGCGCGCTGGTGGTGTCGTGCTGGACCAGGATGGTGCGGCCCTTGTGGGTCTTGATGACGGTGGTGCTCATGTCGCCCAACCGGTAGGTCTGGCGCGCCTTCGCGCTCTCCGGGCCGAAGGTGTCGCGGGCGTACTCGGTCAGACCGAACTGGTCGGAGTTGATCGAGACGAGGTAGTCCATCTTGTCGCCGCGGTTGATGCTCATGTACTGGCAGATCGGGCCCAGACCGTGGGTCGGATAGGGGTTACCGTCATGCTCCTCGCTGAATTTGAGCCGCCACATGTCCATGTAGCCGTGGTCGTCCATCTTCAGGGAACGCAGGTCGTGAAGGTAGGCGCCCTCGCCGTGGACGAGGGTTCCGAGAACCCCCTCGCGGCAGAGCCGGAGGGCGAAGAGTTCGCTTGAACCATAGCAGCAGTTTTCAAGCATCATACAGTGGCGCCGTGTCTTTTCGGCGGTCTCGACCAGTGACCAGCACTCGTCGATCGTCACCGCGATCGGCACTTCGGAGACCGCATGTTTGCCCGCCTTCATGGCATAGAGCGCCATCGGGGTGTGGAGTTTCCACGGGGTCGTGATATAGACCAGGTTGACATCCGCCGAATCGCAGAGTCCCTTCCACGCCTCTTCAGAACCGGAGTAGACTTTCGGCTCTTTCTTTCCCTTCCCGACCAGCCATTTCTTCCATTTCTCCGCGCGATCGGTGTGCTTATCGCAAACTGCGACGATCTCGACGCCCGGAATCTGCGAGAGGCGCTGGACCGCGCCGGGGCCCCGCATACCGAGGCCGATGATGCCGACCTTGACGGTCGGGAGCGGCGCGTAGCGCGCACCCATCAGCGCCATACCTTTGATCCGCGCCTGCGGCATGCTCGCGCATCCGCCGGCCTGGCTGAGAACCGTTGCGCCCGCGCCCGCGAAGGCGAGGCCTTTCAAGAAATCACGACGTCCTTGTCTCATTGTAATCCTCCTTAGTTCCGTTGCGTTCAAATGGACGTTACCGCTTCAAATCCGAATAGAGCTGGAAGGCCTCATCCGGGGTCATTCCCTTGTGGACAACCGCCGAGACGGCCTGGATCATGGCGGCGGGCGCTTCCGACTGGAAGACGTTCCGTCCCATATCCACACCTGCCGCACCGCATTGGATGGCTTTGTAGGCCAGTTCCAGCGCCTCTTTCTCCGGCAGTTTCTTGCCGCCCGCGATGACAATCGGGACCGGACAGCAGGCGACCACCTTCTCGAAGCCCTCGGTGTAGTAGGTCTTGACGATGTTCGCGCCGTTTTCCGCGCAAATCCGGGAGGCGAGTCCGAAGTAGCGCGCGTCGCGCACCATGTCTTTGCCGACCGCCGTCACGCCCATGAT
>DBXN01000181.1:18105-19219 GCA_002309585.1 Verrucomicrobia bacterium UBA1211 | reverse complement strand
GGGAGGTGGCGATGATTTCCACGGAATATGCGACGGTCTGTATATTGGTGGCGCTCGGAGCGGGGCTCGCTTTTTCATCACCCGAATGGGTGCTGAACCACGGGCCGGATGCGTCCAGGGTCGCCCTTTCACAGGGGGAAGACCAGAGTGAGCTGGGATGTTTCCGGATTCGTCCGACGGGGATGGATCTGACGGTCACCCTGCCGATGGAAAAGGCGAAAGCCTTTGCGGCTGAAGCATTTCCGTTTTTCGCTTTGCGTTACCGGATGACAACCCGGCAACGCACGGCGGGACTCTTTTTCACGACGGACTCGCTGCTTTCCCTCTCCGATAAAAGTTATTCCCCGTTCCCCATTACCGGCGACGGAACCTGGCGGCACGTGGTCGTGGATATGCGCGCCTTCCGACATGCCCAATGGAAGGGAACCGTCACCTCTTTCCGGCTGGACCCCACCAATCCGAGCGACCGGGATTCGGAGATCGAACTCTCCCGGCTGGGCTTTTTCCCCACGGCGGAGGCGGCGGAAGCCTTTCTGTCGCGGGCGGATGACCGGCCCGATTACACGCGGGAGGTGCTGTTGCGAGGCCCGGACTATTTGGGCGTCATTCCGGGCGGGTCGTTGAAAGAGGGTTGGGATCGGAAGGCCTATCTCCTTAAACGGGAAACAGTTAGGACGGATGTCCCGTTGACGGTCTGCCGCGACGGTGTGCCGGTGCCCAGTTCGGTGAACAGCCGCGGGTTCGCCATCTATCGCGCCGATTCGCCGGGTTCGTATACGGTTGAGGCCGTCGGGGAGGGGCGTCAGGCCGTCCCGCTTCCCGCCGAGTGGCGGGAGCGTTTCGGCTGTGATCTTTCAGGCGCGCTGCCGCCTGCCCATTTCCAGCGCGAACGGATCCGCATTGGCGGATGGGGACTCTTCCGGACGGCCGCCTGGGATCCCGCGATCGCCTCCGATTTCGCCGAGTGCGGGTTCGATCTGCTGATCGCGAGCGGATACGACTCGGGCAAGCATCTGGCGAACCTGCTGCGGGCGTTCGA
This sequence comes from Verrucomicrobia bacterium UBA1211, assembly GCA_002309585.1. GTDB lineage: Bacteria > Verrucomicrobiota > Kiritimatiellia > RFP12 > UBA1067 > UBA1211. The sequence continues at coordinate 18,180 of DBXN01000181.1, read as the reverse complement.
CAAGCTGGGGGTCGAGATGTACGTCAACGACGGCCAGTGGAGCGACCCGCAGCGGGCGGGGATGGCCTATTTCGA
>DBXN01000181.1:17247-18100 GCA_002309585.1 Verrucomicrobia bacterium UBA1211 | reverse complement strand
ACCTGACCGACGAGCCGGGGACCGACGCCTTCGCCCGCTGGGGCGAGGCGAGCCGGGCCTATCACGCGGCGACCGGAAAGACGCCCTTCATCAATCTCCTGCCGATGTACGCCAACGCGGCCCAGCTCAAATTCGGCGCCGGTGCGGCCGATATCGAGTATTACGATCCCGATCCCGCCCTCTACCGGAAGTACTGCGAACGGTACTGCGATCTCGTCCCCACCTCCTATATCTGCACCGACATTTACCCGCTCAACTGGACCCAAACGGGCGAGCGGTTCACTTATCGCGATTACACCGAATCGATCAACCAGATCGCCTCGGTCGCCCGTGAGCGCAACCGCGAGTTTTGGTGCTGCATCCAGACGTTCGGATGGACCCCCTCGAAACGCACCCCGAACGAGGCGGAGTTCCGGTGGCAATGCTACGCCATGCTCTCGTTCGGGTGCCGGGGCATCCTCTGCTGGGTCTACGCCGGATACAATCCCTCGTTCCCCTCCCTCGTGACGCTGGAAGGGAAACGTACCCCCGCCTGGTATGACGCGAAGACCGTCTTCGCGGAGATCCGGAAACTTTCGCCCGTCTTTTGCGCGTACCGCAATCTCGGCGCCTTCACCCACCCGGGGTCGGGTGCCTTCCCGCCCTATCTGCGGATGACGAACGAATACCGCTCCTTCACGGCGATCAAGGGGATCGCCTGCGCGAACCCGNNCTGATCGGGTGTTTCGCCGCGAAGGACCGTCCGGAAGGCAAGGCCTTCACGCTGGTCAACATGGGCGAATTCCAGGAGGGGCTGCCGGCGGAGGTGAAACTGACCCTCGACGCGCGGAACGTCACCTGTTACCGGCGGGGG
>DBXN01000181.1:0-17095 GCA_002309585.1 Verrucomicrobia bacterium UBA1211 | reverse complement strand
TTTCACCAATGAACGCATGGTGACTTCCACAAAATGCTTCGATAACGACGGTCCCAGTTCGTCAAATAGAAAGGACACTTTTTGATGGTTGAGGTGTTCATTGCGTTCGTCAAATACTGGACACTTTCTTGAAGGGGTGAGATGGCTGTCCGGGCCGCTGCACAGCCCCGTCCCCGGAAGCGAAGGCCGGCCCCGAAGGGGTGGCGCCGCCAGGCGCCAAGGCCGGGCTGACGGGGACGGGGAAAGATTCCCTCGGCAGCCCCTGCATCCGTCTGATGCGGCGCAGCCTTTTCAGGATGCGGTGGTACAGCACGATGCCGTTGATCTTCGCCTTGCGTCGGCGGAGTGCGTCCTTGGTCTCTTCGGGCAGGGCCGGGTCCGAGAGAGCCCTGGCGTATGGCGTCCGCGGCTTGTCGTACCGGCATGCGAAGCCCTTGCCGTCCTCGCGCTTGGTTTTCGCCACGAGCATCTTGCAGGGGACGCAGAAGTTCCTGTAGTCCGAATAGTCTTCGCACAGGCGCCGCAGCTCCTGATCCAGTTCCCGTCTGTCCAGGCGGCTTTCGCCGAGCAGGGTGCGCACGACGGAGCCGTTCTTCTGCTCGACGTGCGCGTTGTCGTTCTTCCGGTACGGGCGCGACCTCGAGAACGGCATCTTCCATCGTCGACGCGCTCATCGCGAGCAGGTGCGCGGCGACGTCGTCGGGGATGTGCGCGACGCAGGCACGGTACTCCCCGAGCCATTCTTCGATGTCCGCCCGTAAGTAGGTCGTGCAGGGACAGCCGGCCTCCCGCCATATCCGCTCCAGCGCGGCCTTGTCCCGCTCGGTGTAGGTCGGCCCGCGCCCTTTGCGTTCCTTGAACTTGCGGCTCCCGGTCAGGAGCCTGTTCGCGTATTTGCGAGAGTACCCCGTCGTGTCGCACACCTCGTCCAGGATGATCTTGCGTTTCCCGGGCTTCGCGCTGGCATACGCCCGGCGCCTCGCGCCAATGTACTCGCTAGTGGCCATTCGTGACATGCTCATGCCTCCCATGATACCAAGAGTGTCCAGTATTTGACGAACGGGCTCGCCAGAATCCTGATGTCGGGTTGAAAGGAGTGTCCACTATTATGACGAACTGCGAAATTTCCGCGAAATACGTCTTGGAATTGACTTTGGGGCGGGGTGGACGGTATAATCCCACTTTATCTATAACTCACTAGGAGATCATTATGATGAAAGTTTCAAGACGTTCGTTTATTAAGGGCATGGGTGCGGCCAGTGTGCCGTTTATTTTGCCGACCGGGTTGCGGGCTGCCGACGCAAACGGGAAATTGAATATCGGGTTCATCGGGATGGGAACCCAGGCGCGCGGTCTGATGGGGAACTTTCTCCATCAAGATGTGAATGTCGTCGCCGTCTGCGATGTGGACACGACGCGGCGCGAGGCGGGATGCAAGCGGGTCGATCAGTTTTACACCGAGCATCCGGAGAAGGGGAAGCCGGGCAACTGTAAGGGGTATCGGGATTTTCGCGAGGTGATCGCCCGGAAGGATATCGATCTGGTGTGTGTGGCGACGCCGGACCACTGGCACGCCTATCAGACGGTCGAGGCGCTGAAGAGCGGGAAGCATGTCTATTGCGAGAAGCCGTTGACCTATTCGATCGCGGAGGCGAAGCTGGTGATGGAGGCCTCCAAGAAGTATGGCAAGATCGTCCAGACGGGCGCGATGCAGCGTTCGGGGATCGAGTTCTGGACGGCCTGTATGTTGGTGCGCAACGGCGTGATCGGGAAGGTCAAGGTGGTCCAGGCCCACTTCGGCGGCCCGGCCCATCTGCATTTCGACCCAAATCCGCCGCAGGAGATGGAACCGGGGCTGGATTGGGATATGTGGTGCGGCCCCGGTCCGCTGGTTCCCTACGATCCGGTTCTCTCGCCGCGCGGGGTTCATGACGGATTTCCGAACTGGCGGGAAGACGATTTCTTCGCCTCGGGCGGCGTCGGCGACTGGGGCGCCCACCACATGGATATCGGGCAGTGGGGGCTCGGCATGGACGAGAGCGGCCCCGTGAAGGTGATTCCCGCCAACTGGAAGAGCAACGACCGGAGACGGGGTTTCCGCGCGACCAACGGTGCGAAACTGGTGTATGCCGACGGCGCCGTGATGGAGCATGCCGGCGGCAGCACGTGGGGAACGATCTTCTTCGGAACCGAGGGTATCGTCTGCGTGAACCGCGGCCGGATCGCGGCGTGGCGCGGGAAAGAGGGTGTGCCGGACAAAGAGACCTGCCGTCGGATTGAGAACGGCAGTTTCGACGGGATGGAGCGGATCTGCTTCTTCAACAATGATCGGAAGTTCATGGCGCGGCAATCCGAGATCTACGGGAATCTGCCCGAGATGAACGGCTCGAACGAGCAGGCGTGCGCGATCGCGGCGAAGCGGTTCAACCTCTCGCAGGCGGCGACGCAGCTCTACAGGGTCAAGGGCGGGCATCCCGCCGACTTCGTGAAGTGCGCGAAAGACGGCACGCAGCCCTGCTCGCGCGCGGAGGTCGGGGCCCGTACCTCGATCATCTGCCAGCTGGTCAACACCTCCTATATCCATGGGAACGCCGCGTTTGACTGGGATCCGGCGAAGAACGAGTTCGGCGCGGGCGGCGACGCCAAGTGGCTGATGCGCCGGATCGATGGGATCAATTCCGGGTATCGGAACGGGTTCTTCCCGACGGTGTAATAATCCATCGAAAATGGCACGCAACCGGACCGGTGCGGTCCCGCACCGGTCCGGGAATGGCCCGATGGGTGATGGGAGAGGCGGCTGATGTTGACTGAACCGTTGAAGTACATGACCTTGATGAGCTGGGCGCTCTGCGCGGCGGGGCTGGTCTGGTATTGCCTGAATATCGCACGGCAGATCACCTACGTCACCTTGGCGGACGGGCGGCGGCAGGAGCGGAAACTCCCGCTGCTCTTCCGGCTGCTTCTGCCGTTCTCTCCCAACCTTTTCTCCTTTGTGATGCGGCCGGGATTTGACCGGGCGCGCGCGGTGGCCGACCGGCAGCTGGTTGCGGCGGGGTTTGAGGGGCTGCTGAGCGGTCGGGAGTTTCTGACGCTCAAATTTCTGACGCCGGTTATCTGCGGGACCTTCTGGTGCGCGGTGCTGAGGCTGCTGATCGCTTTCTCGCCCGATTCCGAAATCGCGAAGGATTTCCCCCTTTTGGCGATCGGGGGTTTTGTCTTTTTCTATTTCTATCCGCTCTTTTGGCTGCGGCGGGTATTGAAGGCCCGCCACCGCGCGATCCAGCGGGCGTTACCCTTCGTGCTTGATCTGCTGACCCTCTCGGTCGAGGCGGGGATGGACTTCATGAGCGCGATGCAGCGGAATTGCGAGCGCCGGAAGCTGGATCCGTTGAATGAGGAGTTGATCCGGATGACGCGCGAAGTGCAGGTTGGGACACCGCGCCGCGTGGCGTTGCGGAACATGGCGCAGCGGGTGGATTTGCCGGAACTTCGGTCGGTCTGTAACGCGCTGATCCAGGCCGACGAGCTGGGGGTCAGCATCGGCGCGATTCTGCGCATCCAGTCCGATCAGATCCGGGGACGGCGGTTCGACCGGGCGGAGAAACTGGCGAACGAGGCGCCGGTGAAGATGCTGGGGCCGCTGTTGCTTTTCATTTTGCCGGCGGTTTTCATCATCCTGATCGGACCGATTGCCCGGCAGGCGATGGAGCATTTGTTTTAACCGGTTTCGCGAACCGCGGAGCCGTGACGAGAGAGGGTTGGAGACGGAACGATGGGTATTGAGTTGAAAGTGGTTGAGGGGGTTAGCGCCGGGAAAACGTTTCCGCTTTCTGGGCAGCCCGTGAAGTTGGGACGCGCGGGGCAGTGTGATATCTCGATTCCGGATCCGATGCTCTCCCGCTCCCATTGCTGTTTCGAGTTCAGGGACGGGCAGCTGTGGGTGATGGATCTGGCCAGTGCCAATCAGACGATTGTGAACGGCGCGGCGGTGGATGAGAAACCGCTGAAGGCGGGTGATGAGATTGTCGTCGGCGATACCAAAATCGTGGTTGTCTCTTCGGAGGATTCAGGGGCGGATCCGGTTGCGCAGGCCGATGCCGGGGATGGCGGGCAGCCGGCGGCGGAAGATGTCGTGATCGATCTGGGTTTCGGTAAGGCCGATGCGGCGGATGACGCGGGGGAAGAGGCGAAGAAGTCGATCCTTCGGCCGATCATCTGGGCGGTCGGCGCAATCCTGATCCTGGTGATCGGGGTGATGCTGATTTCAAATATGGGGAAGAATACGAAACCCCGGCAGACGCAGGTGACACCGTTGGCTGAGGATAAGACCCTGCTGCTCAACTACGAGTTGGTTCAGGCCGATGCGGCATCGATCTTCCGGTATACGATGAGCCTGACGCCGGACGGGACCCTCTCGGTGAAGATCGACGATGTGGGACCCGCCCAGAAACAGGCGGATGGAAAGGTCACCAGCGGTGACCGCCATGTCAACAAGGAGAAGAAGTTGGAGCAGGCGGCGCTGATCGATCTGATCCGGGAGATCGAATCGAGCGGGTTTTTCGCGCTGGAGAAATCCTACAGCGGTTTCGCCGCGCGTGAGAATGAACTGGAGGAAAGGACGCTGCTCATCGCGTTGGGGAAGCGGGTCCACACCTGCCAGGTTTCCAACCGGACGGAGCCTGATGTATTCAAAAAACTTCGCGAGCGGCTGGAGACCTTCGGCAAGAACGAATTGGGGATCTGGGCGATTCAGTTCTCGACGGACAAGTTGACGGCGTTGGCGCGCGAGGCGTTGGATGTCGCACAGAAGAAGTATGAAGAGCGGGATGTCCGCTATTCAAACCTCTTCGAAGCGTTGCGCTCCTATCAGGCGGCGGTCTTCTATCTGGATACAGTCAACCCGAAACCGGATTTCTACAATGAGATCTTGAGCGGATTCGAGGAGACCGACAACGAGCTGGAGAAGCGGTACAAGGATCAGCGGTTCCGCGCGGACAAGGCGATCAATCTGTCTGAGTGGGCGACGGCACGGGATGAGCTGAAGATTCTGTGCGAGATGATTCCCGACCGGACGGATGAACGGTATCGCGAGGCTTCCCGGAAGCTGATGGATGTGGAGTCGCGGCTGAAGAAACGGTAGCAGGAACGGAAACGGAGGAAGAAAATGAGGATGTCGGATATGGGAATGAAGACCGTCCTGTTGGGGCTTTCACTGATCGTTGCGGGGATGCTCCGCGCGGCCGACGAGCAGCCGCGGACATCGCTGGAGGTGACCTCGGCGCCTTCGGGCGCGATTGTGTGGGTGGACCATCTGAACCGGGGCGTCACGCCGCTGACGTTGACAGATTTGCCGCCGGGACCCCATCTGCTTCAGGTGATGAAAGAGGGATACAATCCGGTTTTCGAGTCGGTCTCGCTGGAACCGGCGGTTCCGAAACGGGTTCCGTTTGAGTTGGTCCGCCAGAACGGGTTGCTGCTGATCGTGACCGATCCGGCCGGATGCGACATCTCCGAAAACGGCGTGACGCTCGGGACTTCGCCGCTTCTGCTCACGAAACTCGCGGTGGGCGCGCATCGGTTGGTGGTCGCGTCGCCGGGGTATCAGACGAAGGAGTTGGATGTTGTGCTGGAGGGGCGGACGCCGTTGCGCCGCGAGGTGTCGCTTCTGTCCGATTCGGGCACGCTCCAGATGACCTCCGACCCCTCCGACGCGGAGGTGTTCGTCAATGGTATATCCCGGGGTCGGACCCCCTGCAAAGTGGACCGCATTCCCGGAGGCCAGGTGACGTTAGAGGTTAAGGCGGAAGGATTTAAGCCCTATACCAGTACAGTGACGATGGCGGCCGGCGAGGTCCAGTCGATCGATGCGCGGTTGACGCCGTTGCCCGGCACGCTGCGTATCGTGACGATTCCGGATGGGGCCCGGGTGTATGTGAATGACGAGTATAAGGGCAGGGCGCCGTATGACCTGCTGAACGCGAAGCCGGGCGAATACCGGATCCGGGTTGATATGCCGGGACACGAGCCGAACGCCCGGACGGTGACGATCGACAAGGGCGCCTCCTCAACGGAGGAGTTCCGGTTGGTCAAGAACACCGGACGGATTGAGCTGGTCACCGCGCCATCGAGCGCGATGGTGTTGATCGACGGAAAGAAGCACGGCCTGACGACAACCAGCAAAGCGGATACAACGGCGGTTTCCGATCCCTTCTCCATCGAGGATGTGATCGAGGGAGAACACGAGCTGGAGATCTTCCGGAAGGGCTATACCACGCAGAAAAAGAAGGTGACGGTGACGCGGGGCGAGACCTTGACGGTTCAGGTGAAACTGGTCCGCCAGTTCATCCCGGATTATGAGGTCACGACGACCCGCGCCTACTACAAGGGCGTACTGGAATATAAGAATGACGAGGGGATCCGGCTGGAGATTATGCCGGGTGTCAGCCAGACGATTCCAATGAGTGATGTGAAGAAGCATGGTCCCCTGAAAGCCCAGGAATGAGCGGCTTCCCAGTCGATGCGATTTTGCCGGCCGTGGCGGCCTCGCTGGAGGCCAACCGGCCGGTTGTTTTGCAGGCCCCGCCCGGAACCGGGAAAACAACGCGGGTCGCGCCGTATCTCTTGGGGGCATCGTGGCTGAAGGGCCGCAAGATCGTGATGTTGGAACCGCGTCGGCTGGCGGCCCGTTCGGCGGCTGCGTACATGGCACGGCAGCGGGGTGAGGCGGTCGGGGAGACGGTCGGATATCAGATCCGGCTGGACAATCAGACGGGCCCCGCGACGCGGATTGAGATTCTGACAGAAGGGCTTTTGACGCAGCGGCTGTTGCGCGATCCGGAACTTTCCGATACGGCGCTGATCATCTTCGATGAGTTTCACGAACGGAATCTCGCGGCCGATTTCGGGTTGGCGTTGGCGTGGGAGAGCCGCAATGCGTTACGGTCCGACCTGCGGATCGTGGTGATGTCCGCGACCCTTGAAACCGGTCCGATCGCCGACTATCTGGGCGGCGCGGATATCCATACCGCCACCGCGAAACAGTTCCCGGTGGAGACGCGGCTTTTGCGTCAAACCCCGACCGCGCCGATTCCCGCAGTGGCGGCCGATGCGGTGATGCGCGCGCTGGCGGAGGAAGAGGGGAGCGTTTTGGTGTTCCTGCCCGGTGAGGGGGAGATCCGGTCGACGGTTGAACGGTTGCGGGAGCGGCCTTTGCCGTCGGACGTCTCAATCTATCCCCTGTACGGCGCGTTGGACCGGCGTGAGCAGGATTTGGCCGTTTCCCCGTCCCCGGCGGGGGAACGGAAGGTGGTGTTGGCGACGGCCATCGCGGAATCCTCCCTGACGATCGAGGGGATCCGGGTGGTGATCGACAGCGGCTGGATGCGCGTTTCGCGGTTCTCGGCCCGCAACGGCATGTCGCGGCTGGAGACGCTGCGGGTGACGCGGGACCGGGCCGACCAGCGGCGCGGACGGGCGGGACGGCTCTGTCCCGGTGTCTGTTACCGGTTGTGGGATGAGACGGTTGACCGGCAATTGGCGCCGGAGGCGTTGCCCGAGATTTTGGATGCCGATTTGGCCGCCACGGTCTTGGAGTGCGCGGATTGGGGAACCGTTTCGCGGACGGGGTTACCGTGGTTGACACCCCCTCCGGATGCGGCGTGGCGGCAGGCGATCGGACTGCTTCAGGAATTGGGCGCGCTGGATCGGCAACCGGCGATCACAGCGGTTGGACGGCGGCTTGCACGTCTGCCGCTTCATCCCCGATTGGCCTATATGATTGACCGCGCGGCGGAGGCGGGTTGCGCGAAAAAGGCGTGTGAATGGGCGGCCGCGATCACCGAGGGACCCTCCCTCTCGTTTCTGCGGCGCGAAACCGATCTGCGGCGGGTGATGGACTATCTGCTGGCTCATGCCGACCAGGGTGTCGGGTGGCGCGTGAAGCGGCTGGCGGAGGGATGGTTACACGGAATGCGGTTCCGAAACGGGACGATGCGTGAACGGAAGGTCTCCGAAGGGGTGATCCTGGCTTGGGCGTTTCCCGACCGGGTGGCGCGTCGCCGGAACGCCGCGGCGGGGACGTACCTGATGCGGTGCGGCCGGGGTGCGGTTTTGGAACAGGACGATCCGCTGATCCGGGAAGAGTGGTTGGTCGCGGTGGAGCTGCAGGACGGTTCGGCCGATGCCAAAATCCGGCTTGCGGTGCCGATCACGGCGGATGAGGTGCTCGATCAGTTTGAGGCGGATTGCGAATGGGTTTCGGAGACGGCATGGGACCGGCGGACGGAATCGGTACAGGCGGTCCGGCGGCTGAAACTGGGGGCGGTGACGGTTTCGGAAGGGAATGACCCGTCACCCGATTCCGAACGGATGGCGGCGGCGCTCTGCGAGGCGGTCCGGCAGAAGGGGATCGACCAGCTGCCGTGGAGTAAAAGCGCCACCGCGTTGCGGGAACGGGTCACCTTCCTCCATCGCCGGCACTCGGAAACGGAATGGCCCGATTTCTCGCCGGAGACGCTGGCGCGGGATCTCGAACGCTGGTTCGCCCCCTTCTGCGAGCGGGTCACGAAATGGAGCCAGGTTGAGAAGTTGGATTTGACGCCGATGCTGCTCGCGTGGCTGGAGGCGTCCGGCGGTTCACGCGGCCGGTTGGACGCGCTCGCCCCGACACATATTCCCGTCCCGAGCGGGTCGCGCATTACAGTTCACTACGATGCGGATGAGCCGTATCTGGAGGTGCGGATTCAAGAAGTCTTCGGGATGCGCCAGACGCCGAAGGTTGCGGGCGGGACGGTGCCGGTTGTGATGCACCTGCTCTCTCCCGCCCAGCGTCCGGTTCAGGTCACCTCCGATCTCGAAAGTTTCTGGAAGACGGGCTATGCCTTGGTCCGCAAGGATTTGCGTGGTCGCTACCCCAAACACTACTGGCCGGAAGATCCTACCCAGGCTATCGCCACCCGCCGCGTCCGTCCCAAGCCCTGATTTCGGTAAAACCACCCGGCTGTCTATACCCCACTGCGCCCTTCGAATACGTACATAACCGGTAAACGTGACAGAGAATTCAGGTTTACGGTTTTGAGATGCGCCCCATGCCAAAATGGTGGCATTTTTCAGGCATTATTCTTGCTTAGGGAGAGGGAAGATCATATACTCTACATCATGCAAAATCCATTTATCTCTCGCATGTGACGGGTGATGGTGAGGCTAACGCATAACAGGAGGAATGACGCATGAAGAGGATGATCATGGTGGCCTTCGCGCTCCTTGGCTTATCGGCATGGAGCATAGACGGCACGTGGACGAACCTTACGACTGGCGTTTGGACAGATGCGACGCAGTGGCATGGCGGTGTCATCGGAGGTGGGGCCGGAAGCCAAATCGGCATCATGCCCGGATTTGGCGGAGCGAGGCCGGACGACCGGTTCCTCCAGGTGCCGGACGAGGGTGTCACAGTCGGGACCCTGCAGTATCAGGCCGGAAACCCGATGGGGGCGATCCGCATCTGGGGTGGGCCACTCACCTTTGACAACGGGGGATATGCGACCATCACCGGTCCCGGCGGTTCTTCATACTCATTCTGCCTCTTGGCCAGGATCGAGGGCACGGACACGATCCAGTTCAGCGATGTGACATTGGCGACACATGCCGCCCACACCGGTGATACGGTTGTCAGCGGGAAATGCAACATCTTCGGCAACACGTACGCGGATTTTCCCTCTCTCACGACAACCAACCAGATCCCCAATACGCGGCTCATCCTGAAGGCCGGCGCTCAAGTCGACAGTGTTTCGCGCGGGAGTTGGGATCCGTTTTCCGCGAACTTTATGGTGACGGAAGGTTCGCGCCAGGTGGTCTGCGAGACGGCGTTGTCGAAAGGAATCGGCGCGGCCGTGACAGGCGAGGGGATTCCCCCCGGCACGTGGCTGAAGGCGGCCATCACGGAATTTGTCTTGGAACTGAGCCAGCCGGCCACGGCGACGGGTACCTTCACGCTTGAGGTGGCCGGCGCGCCTGCTTGGCGCGAATCGCTCCAGCAACTGAACGAACTGGCATTGGAAGGATACGGAAGCTTGATGTTAAGCAACCATATCAATTCAAACAACCGGTGGGAGGTCGGCGAATTGACGGGACACGGGACGTTTGCCAAAAACGGCAACGGGATGCTGTCGATCGGTGTTGGGAACGGTTTCTCGGGGACCGTGGCCGTTTCCGGTCCTGTGACGTTCAACAAAGTCACCGAGGATTCCCCAACGCTGGACGATCTCCAGCTGGGGGGCGGTACCGTATCTATCCCGGATGCGGAGATGACGCTCTCCGCCGGTATCCTGTCTGTAAACGGGAAGGTCGTGAAAACGGGTTCGGGAACTTTGGCGGCATCCTCTGTCTCCGTCGGCGGATTATCCTCCGAACTGGATGTCAAAGAAGGCAGCATGGTCTTGGGAGGTACCGATGGAATTTTCGCCGCCTCTCCTGTCCGAAACGCCTGGTTCCATGTGGACGCGTCGCGGGCCGACACGTTGACAACGGTCGAGGAGGGCGGCGTGACCTACGTCACGCGCTGGAATGACGCCGACGGCGGCCCCATCTTTGCGACAGCGGGTACACGGCCGTTCGTGAACACGAACGCCCTTCCCGGCCACACGGTAATCGACTTCGGCAGCTTCCACTATCCCACCCAAGGCGTTGATGGATATGGCGGGTTCATGGACTGGAGCGAGACCGACGGGGCTATCCGTGAGGTGTTCATGGTCTTTTCGGATACGGATGACATCGCGGTTCTCCCTGACAGGCTCGCGGGGAGCTTCCTGCTCGGCGATTCCAATGAGTACCATTTCCACCGGGGGGTGACCCGCAGCCTCTTCATCGAGTTCACGTCGGAGGCGATACGGACCGGGCTCATCCAGGTCGACGGTGAAACGCGTGCGTTCGATTATCCCCTGTCTGACGGATTCCACCTTATCCATCTGCGCACGACCGGAAACGTGAGGGCAAATGCCTTTGCGCGGGATCGCGGGTTTTCATGGGGCGGTCAGCGGATCGCGGAGGCGCTTATCTTCAACCGTCAACTGTCGGAAGCGGAGGCGGAGCTGGTCGCGGATTACCTCAAGCAAAAATGGTTTGGGGATTCCATGGTCAAGTTGGTGGATCGGTTTGACGTGTCTGGCCAATCGACGATCACGGTCCCGGACGGTGGCGTGCTGGGTGTCGGTACCCTCTCGGTTGACGGAAGGGTTGAAAAGCGCGGCGAAGGGGGATTCGCGGCGGATGCGGTCTTCATTTCCGGGACAGGCGTTGTCTCTGTGGCGGAGGGGATTCTCAAGGGCGGTACGAACACCACCTCCTCCGTATTCGGCGAACTGGAAGTCGCGGACGGCGCGGGAGTCGGGGCCAATCCTGAAACAACGCTGGATGTGATGGCCGTGAACGGTTCCGGGACGTTTGTGAAGGAGGGCGGCGGTACCGTCAACCTCTACGGTCTGTCGGGCGGGATCACCACCCTTGATGTCCGGGATGGTTCATTGGCGTTTCCACAGGGGACGATGCCATCGGGTGCCTGGTTCCATGTGGACGCATCGCGGGCCGATACGTTGACGACCGTCGAGGAGGATGGCGTGAACTACGTCACGCGCTGGAATGACGCCGACGGCGGCCCCGTCTTTGCGACGGCGGGCACGCGGCCGTTCCTGAACACGACCGCCCTTCCCGGCCACACGGTGATCGACTTCGGCAACTATCACTATCCCGCCGAAGGCGTTCAGGGATATGGCGGATACATGGACTGGAACGCGACCGATACCGCTATCCGCGAGGTGTTTATGGTTGTGTCGGACACGGATGACATCGCGGATATTCCAGACAGGATCACGGGGAACTTCCTGCTCGGCGATTCCGATGCCTATCAATTCCACCGGGGGTTGAACCGCAGTCTCTTCATCATGTTCACGGCGGACGCGATACGGAACGGGCTCATCCAGATCGACGGCATGGCATGCGGGAGCGAAGCTCCTTTGCCCGCCGGATTCCACCTCGTCCATCTGCGCACGACCGGAAACGTGAGGGCGAATGCGTTTGCCCGGAACCGTGGGCTTTCATGGGGCGGTCAGCGGATCGCGGAGGTGATCATCTACAATCGCGAACTGACGGACGCGGAAGCGCATTCCGCCTCGCTTTACCTTATGGGCAAGTGGCGGAGTTCCGGCATCCCGGCCGAACATACATTCGACACGTTGCAGGTGGCCGAGAATGCGACGCTTGATGTTGGAGAGAGAAAGGTGACGGCTGCGGATGTCAACTGTCTGGGAACCATCCGCGCGGCATCGTTCTCGGCCGATAGAATCCATCTGACAAGCGATGGCGCAAACCTCTCGAACTTCGTTCTGGATGGGCGGTTTGCCGCCACCGAACCCGGTACGATCATCGTGGATGGCGATATGCTGCCAAAGGTTAAGCACGACGACTTTGTCTTTGCGACGGTCACCGGTTGCGATGATGTCGCCGCCTTGTCGCGTTGGCGGGTCGAAGGGGATGCGATTCCCAAAGGATGGTCGGCACAACTGGCCTTGGTTGACGGAAACCGTCTGGCTGTCAGGTTGTTCGCTTCCGGGCTTCTTATCCTGGTCGATTAGAAAGGGAGTATGAGGAACGTAATCGGATGGCTGTCCGCCGTTTCATGCCTCTGCTTAACGTCCTTGGCGGTCAATGCCGGATCGGGGCGCGGGACGCTTGAACGCGCCCGTTCCTGGCTTGAGGCGAAGGCGGCTGAGATCATACCGAAGGCCAGGCGTCAGATGGATGACGGTACCATCGGTTACGTTCCCCAGGCCGGAAGCAACTACGATGCCGTATGGTTGCGTGACTACTACTATGCCCTGGAGGCCCGGCTGATCCCATCCGGGGACATCGTCCCGTTGGCGCGGACGTTTCTGAATGCCATCTCGCCGGAGGGGTATGCGGTGGACTGTGTCCGTTACAGCGGCGAACCCATTTACAAGCCGGGTTACGGCAGCATGGGTGAAAACGCCGTTGCGGACGGATCGCAGTTCACGGTCAACGTGGTGTTTGAATCCTGGCGGCAGACGGGCGATTCCGGGCTGATCACCTCGGACGTGCTGGATCGGCTGATCAAGACGCTTTCGACCCTTCCGCGAAATCCGGCTGAGGCGTCGGAACTGGTTTGGATCGATCCGTCACGGGTCTGGGACCGTTGCCCTTACGGATTCACGGACAGCGTACGCAAGCAGGGCTACTGTTTCTTCGAATCGCTGTTGGACATTCAGGCGTCGATGAATCTCGCTACGATGCTGGATGCCGCCAACCGGGCTGCGGATGCCGAACGGTTCCGGACCCATGCCGCCTCGGTGCGCGGGCAAGTGAACGAACGCTTCTGGGATGAGTCTGTCGGGCTTTACCGGGCGGCGACCGTCCAGTGCCGGGAACATGATGTGTGGGGATCCGCGTTCGCCGTCTGGCTTGACGCCGTGCCGCCGGAGAGGGCGGATCGAATCGCGCGTTACTTTAGAGATGGGTATCGCGGTCTTGTCCGATGTGGACAGGTTCGGCATACGTTGCCGGGCATCTATTGGGAGAAGGCGTGTGCCCGCGACAGTTACCAGAACGGAGGGTACTGGGGAACCCCGGTGGGATGGTTCGCTTACACGCTGGAGCGTGTTTCTCCCGCCGCTGTCGATACGCTCTATGCCGACCTTGTCGCCTACTATGGTGAATATGGCGTGTGCGAGTGGTTCTTCGGTTCCACAATCGCCATCCCGGAAGGGTATGTTGCGAGTGTGGCCCAGCCGCTTGTCGGATTGCGGCGGATTCTCGCCGCCAGGACAGATGACGCGGTGACGGTGAACGGTTCAGGGACGCTGGTGAAAGAGGGCGGCGGTGCCTTTACCGTATACGGTTTACCGGACGAGATCACCGCCCTTGAGGTTCGGGACGGTTCATTGGCGGTTCTGCAGGGGATGCTACCGTCGAGCGCCTGGTTTCATGTGGATGCGTCGCGGGCCGACACGTTGACGACCGTCGGGGAGAACGGCGTGAATTACGTCACACGTTGGAACGATGCCGAGGGGGGAACTGTCTATGCGACGGCGGGTACACGGCCGTTCATGAACACGACCGCTATCCCCGGCCATGCGGTGATCGACTTCGGCAGTTTTCACTATCCCACCGAAGGCGTTCAGGGATATGGCGGGTACATGGACTGGAGCGCGACCGATACCGCTATCCGCGAGGTGTTCATGGTCGTGTCTGACACGGACGACATCGCGAATCTTCCTGAAAGGCTCGCGGGGAACTTTCTGCTCGGTGATTCCGTTGCCTACGATTTCCATCGGGGGTTGAACCGCAGCCTCTTCATCGCGTTCACGGCGGAGGCGATACGGAACGGGTTCATCGAGATCGACGGCGCGGCATGCGGGAGCGAAGCTCCTTTGCCCGCCGGATTCCACCTCGTCCATTTGCGCACGACCGGAAACGTGAGGGCGAATGCGTTTGCGCGGAACCGCGGGCTTTCATGGGGCGGTTTGCGGATCGCGGAGGCGATTGTCTATAACCGTGAGCTGACGGACGAGGAAGTGCGCTCCGCCTTGCTTTACCTCACGGGCAAGTGGCTGAAAACCGGCGATCTTTCCGCACACACATTCGAAGCGTTGCGGGTGGCTGCGAATGCAACGCTTGACGTCGCCGGGATAAAGGTAAAGGCGGGGGATGTCACCTGTCTTGGAACCATCCGCGCGGCATTACTCTCGGCCGCGACTCTCCATCTGACGAGCGACGGTTCAACCCTCTCGAACTTCATTTTGGACGGACGGTTTGCCGCCGGCGCCCCCGGCACGATCATCGTGGATGGTGTCATGTTGCCAAAGGTTAAGCAGGGAGACTTTGTCTTTGCGACGGTCGGTGGCTGCGATGATGTTGCCGCCTTGTCTCGTTGGCGGGTTGAGGGGGATGCGATCCCCAAAGGATGGTCGGCGCAACCGGTTTTGCTCGACGGCAACCGGCTGGCTGTCAGATTGTCCGCCGACGGACTTCAGATGCAGATACGGTAGAACCCGTTGAAAATCTCTCTCGGCTATCCGGCATTCAACCCCAGAACCTCTGACATACACTGGAAATGGTGCGTTGCCGGAAAGTACACTTCGTGTGTTTCGCGGTTTTAAAATGATCTCATTTGGGCGGCGGAACGTGTGATCGCGATGATTTCCCGATTGTCTGGAACGCGGGTTCCGTAGTATACTTTAAAAACGGTTGCCAAAAGGCGTTTTATCGGTTTGAGGAGGAGTAGAGATGGCGAAGAAGAGTGAGTTGGCGGAGTTTGTTTGCGCGAACGGTTTTTGTCCCCCGATCTGGATGGTTCAGACGTTGAAACAGACGGCGGGCCGGAAGGATCCGGTCTTCTCTGTGGCATTGGAGCGGGAGAATGGGTATGTGACCCGTTATGATCTGCCGATCCCTGCCGGGATGGAGCGGGAGTTGCTGGTGAAGATCCTGACGGAGCGGATCGTGAAGTTCTTGCTGTGGTCTTCGGGCGGATGGCGGATCCTGTTGTCGGGGCCGGCCGCGCTGTGTCGGAACATCAAGAAGCAGTATACGCTGAAAGGCGCGCGCCACTTTGACGCCGATTTCATGCAGACGGTGTATGGTCGGAAACTGGTGGTCGAGATCGTGGAGCCGAAGGCATTGCCGAAGGGGACCGAGCGGCAACTGCGGATCGAGAATCGGACGGACGGCTGCCGGATCGGGTTCGATCTCGGGGCGAGCGATTTCAAGATCAGCGCGGTGAAGAAGGGGAAGGTGCTCTTCAGCGGAGAGTTCCCGTGGGATCCCCGCAACCAGAAGGATCCCAATTACCACTTCGAGAAACTGAACGAGGGGTTGAAGCAGGCGGCGGCGAAGTTACCGCGCGTCGATGCGATCGGCGGCAGCACGGCGGGCGTGGTGGTGGACAACCGCATCCGGGTGGCCTCCCTCTTCCGGGCGATCCCGAAAGCGCGGTATGCCGAGGCGCAGAACATCTTCCAGCGGATTCAGGAGACGTGGCAGGTTCCGGTGGAGGTCGCGAACGACGGCGATGTGACGGCGTTGGCCGGGCAGATGTCGCTGGGTTGCAAGGGCATCCTGGGCGTGGCGATGGGATCGAGCGAGGCGGTGGGCTACATCGACCAGAACGGTTGCCTGACGGGCCGGCTCTCCGAGTTGGCCTTCGCGCCGGTCGATCTGAATCCCGCCGCGCCGACCGATGAATGGTCGGGCGATGCGGGCGTCGGGGCGATGTATTTCTCGCAGCAGGCGGTGAACCATCTGGCGCTCGCCTACGGGATGAAGTTCCCGAAGGCGATGCCGCTGCCGGAGCGGCTGAAGGTCGTTCAGGAGAAGATGGCGGCGGGCGACGAGACCGCGCTGAAGATCTTCCTGAAGATCGGTCTGTATCTGGGATACACGGTGCCGTGGTATCGCGAGTTCTACGATTTTGATAACCTGATGATCCTCGGGCGCGTGACATCGGGATTGGGCGGCCTGGTGATCCTCAACAACGCGAAACTGATTCTGGAAGACCTCTTCCCCGAGATCGCGGAGCAGGTCAACGTCTTCATGCCGGACGAGAAGGCCCGCCGGGTGGGGCAGTCGGTCGCGGCGGCGTCGATTCCGGAATTGAAGTAAGGTTAACGGGTTAAGGGAACGGGGAATGAACGATGAGTGTTGATCAGTTGCATGCGGTCGTGGACGGGTTTCAGATCTTCGGTGAGCTGAAGGCGGTTGAACCCTATGGTTCGGGACATATCAATGACACGTACCGGATTTCGGTCGATCTGGCCGGCCGGCCGGTCCATTATCTGCTGCAACGGATCAACCTCTCGATCTTCACCCGTCCGGATCAGCTGATGGAGAACATCGCCCGCGTCACGGAACACCAGCGCGCCAAGCTGGCGGCGGCGGGCGATCCCGACCGTTCCCGCAAGGCGCTCACCATCATTCCCACGCGGGAGGGCGCGCCGTTCCTGCGCGATGCGGAGGGGAACGCCTGGCGGATGTATCTCTTCATCGAGGGTGCGCGGACGTTTGATCAGATCGAGCGTCCCGACCAGGCGGA
>DBXN01000068.1:16797-17725 GCA_002309585.1 Verrucomicrobia bacterium UBA1211 | reverse complement strand
CTTTTCTACTTGACGAATCGCGGAATTTCACAATGGCATAATTCCACAATTCCACAATCAAACGCGGTCCGTTCCCGCCGGGAACGGACCGCGTTTTTCAATCGTCTTTCAAAGACCGTTAGGCCTTCTTCATGACCTTCTTGTAACCGTAAACCGCCCTGTCGCCCAGTTCCTCTTCAATGCGGAGGAGCTGGTTGTACTTCGCGATACGGTCGGTCCGGGACATCGAACCGGTCTTGATCTGTCCGGAGTTCGTCGCAACCGCGATATCCGCGATCGTGGCGTCCTCGGTCTCGCCGGAACGGTGGGAGGTCACGGAGGTGTAGCCCGCGCGATGCGCCATCTCGATGGCGTCAAGCGTCTCGGAGAGCGACCCGATCTGGTTGACCTTGATCAGGATGGAGTTGGCCGCGCCAAGCTCGATGCCCTTCTGGAGATACTTCACGTTCGTGACGAACAGATCGTCGCCGACGAGCTGGCACTTGCCGCCGATCGCCGCCGTCAAAGCCACCCAACCCTTCCAATCGCCTTCGGCCATGCCGTCTTCGATGGAATCGATCGGATACTTCGCGACCAGCTCTTCCAGATACTTCACCTGCTCGGCGGAGGTGCGCTTCGCGCCCTTCGGGCCTTCCTTCCAGGTGTAGTCGTACTTGCCGTTCTTATAGAACTCGGAGGAGGCGCAGTCCAACGCGATCGTCACGTCCTTGCCCGGCTTGTAACCCGCCTTCTTGATGGCCTCGATGATGCACTCCAGCGCGTCCTCGATGGAGTCCAGCGCGGGGGCGAAACCGCCTTCGTCGCCGACGGCCGTGGAGAGGCCGCGCGCCTTCAACACCTTCTTCAGGTTGTGGAAGGTCTCGGCGCCCATCCGCAGACCCTCTTTGAAGGACTTCGCGCCGATGGGACGGATCATGAACTCCTGGAA
>DBXN01000068.1:6496-16746 GCA_002309585.1 Verrucomicrobia bacterium UBA1211 | reverse complement strand
CCGCCGATGTAGCGGTAGAGCGGCATGCCGAGCGCGTTCGCCGCCGCCTTCGCCGCTGCGAGCGAGACGCCGAGGATCGCGTTGGCGCCCAGCTTGGACTTCGTGGCGGTGCCGTCCAGCGCCAGCATCAGGTTATCGATGCCGCGCTGATCAAACACGTCGTGACCGATCAGCGCCGGGGCGATGACGGTGTTCACATTCTTCACCGCCTTCTGGACGCCCTTGCCGAGGTAACGCTTCGGATCGCCGTCGCGCAGCTCCAGCGCCTCGTTCTCACCGGTGGAGGCTCCCGACGGAACCGCCGCGCGGCCAAGCGTACCATCTTCCAAAATCACGTCCACTTCAACCGTGGGGTTACCCCGGGAGTCGATAATTTCCCGACCTTTGACCTCAACAATTCCGATCTCCATCTCTCTCTCCTTAATGGTTTAAAGAAAAATCGGGCGAAAAGTCTACCATTTCACTTGCTGAAAAGCAAGGAGGGAAAAGGAGTGACGAGAGACGAGTGACGGGAGTCTGATGTCGCTTCCACGTCTCATGCTCTCAACGCTCAACCCTCAACGCTCAACGCGTTGGTTCCGGATACGCCTGGTCGTGCAGCAGCGCCTTGCCCAGCCGGGCCGCATCAACCGGTTTGAAGGCGGGGCGTTGCGACCCCTCCGGCGGTGTGATGGCGCAGGCGCCGGTCGCGTCGTCCACCTTCCAGCATGACGCCGGGACCATCCAGTTGTCCTCGAAACGGCTGGGGTGCGCCTCCTTGGGCCAGCGCGGATCGGCGGCGAGGATGTTGTTGATGAAGATCATCGCGCCGTTTCCGCACTCGACGGTATCAAGCGAATCGAGCGTGACGGAATGGGGTTTGAAAATCGGCGTGCACCGTTTGTCGTTATGGTAGTGGTAGGTGCCGCGTATGCGGTTCCCCACGAAAGCCATGCTCTGCGAACAGGCGTGAAGGGACTCGTTCGACAGCAGATCGTTGCCCTCCACGAGGATGGGGCCGTGATCGACCTCAAAGAAGAGATCCCAGTGGTTGGCCCAGAGGGTGTTGTTGACGATCCGCGCCCCCTGGCCCATCCAGTCGAACCAGATGCCGGCCACGCTGCCGCAGTGGTGGATGCGGCAGCGCGCGACGGTGAAATCGACCGCCGCGTGAATCTTGATGCCGCCCATCTCCGCCCCGCCGAAGGGTTTCTTCCAGTGGCAGTAGGAGATGTCGCAATCCTCGATGGTGGAGAAAACCGCCCCGAGCGAACCGCAGATGCCGGCCTGCCCGCAGTCGGTTATCCGGCAGCGGCGCACGAGGTGGTGACCCACGCGGTCGAGCCCGTTGCTGACACAGCGCATGATGGTGTTGTGGTAGTTCTGCGCAGAGGGGCCGGCGTTGTCGAATTCATCGCCGTATTTGCCGAGCGTGATGCCACTGCATTCGGCGCCGGAGACCTCGCAATCCTCAATCACCCACCCCTTGCTCCAGTGCGTGCCCACGATGGCGGTCTGCTCGCTGGTGGGCGGCGCCCAGTTGGGTCCTGCGTCTTTGAAGCGGATACCGCGCAGGGTGATGTAGTCGCGATGCTCAACGGCGGGATAGAAACAGGCGGGCCGCACGATCAACTCCGGTACGGCAACCGTCGGATCTTTCTCAAAGGCGGCGACGATCGTGCCGTACACCATGCCGGGAATCAGCGCGGCGTGGCCCTTCGTGAGTGTACCGCCCTTCACGGAACGGAAACGCAGCAACAGATTCTTCACCCCGGCGGCGGCCTCCGGCAGCGTCACCTTCACCGTCGTGTAGGTTCGCCAATTCCCGGTGACGGGCGTCCTCACCGCCGCGAGTGTCCGCTCCGGTGCGGCGGCGTCGCAGAAGAGGACCTCCGCCTCGTTGACCTGACTGGAGAGGTGGAGGGCGAGTTCCCTCGCCTCTTTTTTCGAGAGGTCCATATCCGCATAGACGCAGGTTGCGCCCGGCAGGATCCACCCCAGCTCAAGTCCCCATTGCGTCTCGTAACCCTCCTTCGGGACGAATCCGCCCTTGGGGGCGGTGCGCTGGACGGCCTTGCAGCCGGGGATGGTCCGCGCGCCGGCCGTGATGCCCGCGACATTCAGCAGGCATCCCTCAACCTCGCCAGTCGCCTCGCCGGTGAGCGTTTCCCGGCCGTGGAGCGTCAGCGGCTTGCCGTCCTGGATGAGGCGGGTGCGGAAACGCGGTTTCCCGCCGTCGCCGAACCAGTCGCCGCTGATGAAGTCGGTGAAGGGGTTCAGCCCGCCGAAGGTGTCGTAGCGCACCCGGACGGACCAGAGCCCGTCCGGCCGTTTCGTCCATCCCGTCACGGGATCGGCGCCGGTGATCACAACCCGCTCCCCCTTCGCGGCCTGATAGACGATCGGCGCGTCCCCGCGCCCGGCGTTCGCGGGTTTCACCCATTCCCGGTAGATTCCCTCCCGGATCGTTACCGTATCGCCCGCCACGGCGAGATCCGCCGCGCGCTGGATGGTACGGAACGGTTTCGCCGCCGAGCCGTCATTCCCGTCATTCCCGTTTTGCGCCACCACATAGTCAGCCGCCGCCGCCCGCATCGCGCACACGACCGCCACACCCATTGCCATCATCCATTTCATGCCGTCCTCTCCTCCCGGTACTGTCCAATCATCCCGTCTGTCCCGTCTACCGAACCCCCACTTCATTCCTTCCCGCCTTCAGGGGCGTTGTCTTCCCTTGCCACTCGAAGACACCCTTGACATCGGTGGGAAGGGTCACTTCCCCGCGTGCCGTGCCGCCCTCGAAGGTCAGTTTCGTGACGATCATTCCCTTGGGATGGGGTGTGGCGGCATCGATCCATTTCAGCCCGCCGGGCTGGGGCGCGATGCGGACCGATTGGAAGAACGGTTCGGCGGGTTTCACGCCGGCGACGTCGGCGTGGAGGTGGAAGAGGGGATGTCCACCCCATGCGTGGCAATCGCTCTTCGTCTCGATGTCGTCATCCTCCAGCGGACAGCGGAGCCCCATGCGGGTCTGCATCCGCCACAGGTCGAGCCGCTTGAGGAAAAGATCGGTCCGCCCCATCTTCGCGTATGCGCTGAAAAGGTAGTGTGAGAAATAGAGGGTGGCGCGGGCCAGTTTCAGTTTCTCCCCGTTTTCAAGGGCGGTCATCGCGGCGCGCGCCTGATCGGGCGGGAGGATATCGGCGAGGATGGCGAGGCATTGGGCGTGTTCGCTGAAGCGATCCTTCTTCACCGTGTCGGCGACCATCCCCCGGTCGCTGTCCCAGAACGTCGCCAGAATCGTGCGGCCCAGTTTCTCCGCCTTCGCGCGCCAATGCGCGGCGACGGCGCCATCACCGGAAACAGCCGACACGCGGGCCGCGCTTTGGAGCGCCAGCAGGTAGAAGAGGTTGTTCAGCGCGCTCACGCCGTCCCGTCCGTCGGGCGCGATGCCGGCGTGCCACGCCGGCACCCAGTCCATGAAACTCCATCCCGGCAGGCGGTCGAGCAGGCCGTCGGCGTTCTCGAACGCCCTGAGGCCGAACATCGTGTGGTTGAGGCCGGGAAGCCGCGCCTTGAGCCATGCCGCGTTATCATGCCACATCATGTAGTCCTCGAGCATGATCGGCCAAAGCATCGTGTAGGTGGCCGACTCTTGGGTGCCGACGGTCGGGAAGTTCATCGGCAGCATTCCGTTATCCCGGCGGGCGAAGTCGAAGAGCGAGATCGCGCGGCGGATCGGGCGGTCGTCGCGCGTCATCGCGGTGATGATCGCGCTCTGAACCAGCGTGTCGCCGGGATACATCTGCTGCTCATAGTAGGGACCGTCGCACATCGTCTCGTGCAGATCCATCTGCATCCCGCGTATGCAGATCTTCTGGACGGCGGCGAGCGTCGGGTCGTCGCAGGTGAAATGGGAGGCGGGTTCGAGCGGATAGCGCGATTCGGCGATGCCCACGAAGTGGAAGGTCAGCGGTTCGGATACCGTCTTGATCTCCAGCTGGCACCACCGTCCCGCGCGCCACCACGGGAGGGTGAAGGAGGCGCGGTCGCGTCCGTCGGGGAAGAAACGGTCGCAGGTGCCGCTGCAGCACTTGCCGGCGAACACATCGCGGTTCCCTTTGTGGCGCTGTTCGTCCTTGGGCGACTCCACCCACATCCAACGGATTTCGGATCCCTTGCCACCGCCGACCATCAATTCCGGATAGGCGCAGTAGTAGTCATCCAGATCGAGTAGCACACTGAGGATCGTGTTGGTCGGAACCGTTACCGGGTGACCCTCTTTCAGCAGGGCGTTGAAGGCCGCCACCATCGGGTGCTTCCCGTCCTCTTCCTTATAGAAGGCGCTCCAGTCGAACGAGGCGTGGGCGGCGCGGAACGATCCCGGGGAACACCGGGTATAGGTCTGGTCCGGGAGCGGGGTCGGGAAGAGCATCCAGCCCGGCGCCCGCAGGCCGCAGACGTTTGTTTGGACGGGGCCGCGCACCGAAACCGCCTTCACGAACGCCGCCTCGGCGGGACGCTCGTGCAGCAGCGACTCGCCCCGCACTTCCGCTTCCGCCCCGACGCCGACGGCTCCCCGCATCCCGCGTTTGAGCATCCGGGTGTTCTTCAGTTCGGCGACCCGCCACTCCGCGATGCCGGTGGTCAGCCGCTTGTCGTAATCGCCCCACGCCTTGAGGATGAACCCACCCCGCCAGCTCAGCTGCGCGGAGGGCGCGTAAGGTCCCAACACCCAGACGACGGCTTCGAGCGTATGCTTTCCCGGGGTAAGGTCTGCCTCGTACGACTGGTAGAGCCAATGTTCCGGCATCCCGCGATGGGGGCCGAACGAAATGGCCTTTCCGTCCAGCAGCAGGATAAAGCGCTCGTCCGCGCTGACGTCGAACCGTAGCGGGTTCCCCTCGGAGTCGAAGGTCCGCGAAAACCGCAGAAAGGCGTAGTGGTCGGCATCGGCCTGCGCCGTCGCCGTGGGATGCCAAATCCAGTGCGCGGTATCAATCTCCTGCAGGCGCGAGACATTGGTGTCGCCCCGCTGAAACCGCTCGGCGAGGAAAACCTGCCGCACTTCCGCCGCCTGGCAGCAGAGAACCATCGCGAGGCCCCAAAACATCGCTTTCATCCTTTTCTCCGTTTCTCCGTGATGAGGTCTAAGGTCACGAACCGTCCGGCGGGCATTTTGCGGGGTGCCCTCACCGCTCCGCTCTGAGCCGCTCAAGCGCGATCTGGACGGCGCAGGGCGTTTCCCGTCCCGTCCAATCTTGCGCCTCTATCCACTCCGACGCGGCGAAGAGCCGTTGGGCGGCCTCTTCGTAGGAGACCCCGCCCAACTCGACCAGCAGCCGGATGCCGCGGTCGATGAGTTTCTTGTTGGAGATCGAGACCCAGCTCATCCAGTTGCCCGCCACACGGCCCGAAGCCGCCATTGTGCCGGTGGAGAGGGTGTTGAAGGTGAGTTTCACCGCGAGATGCTTCCAGACCTCCAGCGGCGAGGGATCGGTGGCCGTCACCGCGAAGAGCCGCACCTCGCCGTAGTTCGCCGCCTGCGCCCGCGCCGCCGACTCGAACGCGGTGTCCGGCTTGCCGGCCCGGACGATGATCGCCGCCGACTCGCATCCCGTATGGCGTTCGGGCGTCGGCTCGTTTCCGATCGGGTACTTCATCAGCGCGTTGCGGCCGATGAGCGGCGGTTTGCCGCCCTTCATCGGGGGCATGCCTGGCGCGGCGTAATCCACCTCCGTCCACTCCAGACAGCGTACCGGCCGGTGGAAGAGCGCGTCCCAGCATTGGGGAGTCGTGTGAAGCGGATTCTTCACGAAGGCCCAGCTTTGGGCGAGGTTCTTCTCGTCGGTCGAGCGGAACGGGGGCAGCATGAAGGTCGGGGAGCGTTCGGTCGTGTCGGTGAAGAGGTCGAGCATGCAGTCGTCCGCGAAGTAGGTGACACGTCCCTTTCGGGCGTAGAGCGCTTTCTCGAAGCCGATGGCCTCCGCGATCGCCTCGCGCGCGGCGGGGGATTCGAGCGCGGCGAGCAGTTTCTCGAACGCGACGGTGTAGTCCGGCGCCGTCTCCTTCGCGAAACGCGGCAGGACACGGCCGAGCGCCGCCTCCAGCGCGCACGAGCAGAGGAGCTGTTCGGAGGTCGTCGCCTGCATCCGCGTCGATCCGGCGAGGGACATCGAGCCGCAGTAGATGTCGAGGACCGTCACTTTCGGGTTGTCGATGGCTTCGCGGCAGCGGTCGAGATGACGGCGAAGCAGATCGGCGGGATTGTTGAACACCAGGAAACAGGTTGCGCCGTGCGCCGCCGCATAGCGGAGCGTCCCGAGGACGGATGAGGTTTCGCCGCCCTCGGTGATGGCGACGAAGGTATCCCCCTCGCCCACATTGAGCGCGGCGGCCTGGCGTTCGCCGCCGGCCATCGAATCCTCGAAACTCTCCACCGATTTGATCAATGCGAAGTCACCCCCCGTCATGATTGACGCGGAACGGTCGGCCAGCGCCCGCTCATCGGGCGAGAGTTCCGCCGCGCGGCGGAAGAAGAAGTCGCGCCACATCGATTCCAGCAGGATCGAGAGCCGTCCTGTCGCGCCGCATCCGGAGAAGATGATCCGGCCCTTGGGGGCCTTCAGGGTCTTCTCCATCGATGTGACAAGTTTCTCAAACCGTTCCCCGGCGAAGACGTGCCGCATCGTGATCGGGATCTGCCGGTCACCCCGCTGGAGGCACTGTACTCCCGCGAGTAACGAACGTTTGAAGTCCTCTTCCAGGGTCGCCGTGATCGGGTTGGACTGTTCCGTCGGCAGGAATCCGAGGTGAAACTGTTTTTCGTTGTCGATGAAATCCCGCGCCCGCGCTTTCACCGCTTCCGAACACTCGAAGGCCCCCGCCATGCCTGCGCACAGCGCGACCGCCGCCGTCAACAAACCGCTTCTCATCCGCATCTCAATTCCCTTTCGTTCAAATGGTGTGGTGGTTGGGTGGTTGGGTAGTTAGGTGGTTGAAGGGCGAGAGACGTCAGACATGAGACGCGAGACCTTCGACCGCCTCTTTCCCGTTCCACATTCCCCTTTCCCCGTAACTAGCTGTTCAGCCCCAAGACTTCGGACTTCAGACATCAGACTTCCGTACTCCGCCTCCCAACGCTCAACCCTCAATGCTCAACCGTCTGGTGTCCGGGGTGGAGGGGTTGTTTGGCCCCACCCCACTCGAAGACGCCCGAGACATCGGCGGGAAGGGTCACTTCCCCGCGTACCGTGTTACCCTCGAAGGTCAGCTTGGTGACGATCTGGCCCTTCGGGTGCGGGGTCACGGCGTCCAGCCACTTCAGCCCGCCGGGGTTGGGCGCGATCCGGACCGTCTTGAAAAAGGGCGAGGCGGGAGTCACGCCGGCCACACCCGCATGGAGGTGCAGGAGCGGATGGGAACCCCAGGCGTGGCAGTCGCTGCGCGCCTCGCCGGGTGCCTCCAGCGGGGTCCGGAGGCCGGTCTTCACATAGTCGCGCCACAGGTCGAGCCGTTTCAGGAAAAGGTCGGTCCGGCCCATCTTGATGTAGGTCTGGAAGAGGTAGTGCGAGAAGTAGACCGTGGTCCGGGCCAGGTTTTTCTCCTCCAGCAACGCCTTGAAGGCGGCCTGTTTCTGGTCGGGATTCAAAAGGTCGCTCAAGATCGCCAAACATTGGGCGTGTTCGCTGAAGCGGTCTTTCTTCACCGTGTCGGCGACCATGCCCCGTCCGGCGTCCCAGAACTTCTCCATGATTTTCGCGCCGAGTGCGGTGGCCTTGGCGTTCCAGTGGGCGGCCAGACTGGGCGCCCCGAGCACCTCGTTCACCTTCGCGGCGCTCTGGAGCGCCAGCAGATAAAAGAGGTTGTTCAGGGCGCTGATCCCCTGTCCCCGCTGTCCGTCCGGCGCGTTGCCGTGCGGCCATTCGGGCACCCAGTCCATGAAACTCCATCCCGGCAGGTTCTCCAGCAACCCTTCGGCGTTCTCGTAAGGGGCCATGCCGAGCATCATGTGGTTGAGACCGGGCAGGCGGGCCTTGAGCCATTCGACGTTGTCGTGCCACATCACGTAGTCGCTGAACATCAGCGGCCAGATGAGGGTGTAGGTGGTGGACTCCTGGGTACCGGTGGTCGGGAAGTTCATCGGAACCATGCCGTTGTCGCGCCGGGCGAGATCGTAGATGGTGATCGCACGGCGGATCAGCCGGTCGTCGTTGTTCAGCGCGGAGACGGTCGCCAGCTGGACGCGCGTGTCGCCGGGATACATCTGCTGTTCGTAGTAAGGGCAGTCGAAGAGCATTTCGTGGCANNTGCATGCACATCTGCATCCCCCGGACGCAGATCCGCTGGACACCGGCCAGGGAGGTGTCGTCGCAGGCGAAGAGGGCGGCCGGAGGCGTGGGATAGCGGGTCTCGACGATCCGGAGCGACTGGAGGGTCAACGGCTCCCCGCCGGNNGCGGTCTCGATCTCGATCTGGCACCAGCGGCCGCACCGCCACCACGGCGAGGTGAAGAAGGCGTTGTCGCGGCCGTCGGGGAAGAAGCGGTCGCAGAAACCGTTGAACCGTTTGCCGTCGAAGCGGTTGCGGTCGCCTTTATGCCCCTTCGCATCCTTCAGGGCTTCCGCCCAGCCCCACCGGATTTCGGTGCCTTTGCCGCCTTTCACGGTCAGTTCGGGATAGGCGCAGTAGTAGTCATCCAGATCCAGCAGCGTGCAGAGCGAAGTGTTGGGCGGGATCGTTACCGGCTTGTTTTCCTTCAGGAGCGCGTTCAGCTCCTTCACGATCGGGTGCCGATCCGCGTCCGCCTTGAACAGTTCGCCGACCCCGAACGTTTCGCGTCCGGCCCGGAAGGCGCCGGGCTGGCAAGCCTTGTTCAGCTGGTCGGGAATCGGGGTCGGGAAGAGCATCCATCCCTTGGTCCGCAGACCGTAGACGTTGTTGCTGACCGGTCCGCGCACCGAGACCGCCTTCACGAAGGCGTCGTCGGCTGGGCGTTCGGTGATGAAGGAGGTGCCGGTGATCGAACACTCCGATCCCACGCCGAAAGTTCCACTGCCCCCCTTGCCGATCATCCGGGTGTTTTTCAGCTCCGCGACCCGCCATTCCGCCCGGCCCGTGGTCAGCTGTTTGTCATAAACGCCTTCGGCCTTCAGGATGAACCCGCCGCGCCAGCTCATCTGCGCCAGCGGCGCGTGGGGCCCCAGCATCCAGACCACCGCCTCAAGCGTGTGGGAGCCGGGTGTGAGGGTTACCTCATACGACTGGTAGAGCCAGTTCTCGACGGTGCCGCGGTGGGGGCCGCGGGCGATGATCTCGCCGTCCAGCAGCAGGACGAACCGCTCGTCCGCGCTCACGTCAAACCGGAGCGGCTGCGTCTCCGCCGTGAATGTCCTGCTGAACCGCAGGAAAATCGAATGGTCGCCGTCCGGCTCTTTCGCGGCGGTGGGGTGCCAAATCCACGCGGCCGCGTCGATCTCCTGCACCGGCGCGATATTGGTGTTGTTCCGGTGATACCGCTCGGGACGGAAAACCTGCCTGATCTCCGCCGCCTGCATCCATACCGCGCACATACCCAACGTAAGCCCGATCAATCCCTTCATCGCCCAAGTTCCTTTCATGCTATCCCTCAACGGTTTCCCATCATACCACACACCATCCCGCCAATGGAACCCGAATTTAAGGGTTGAGCGTTGAGCATTGAGGGTTGAGGGGTGCCCTTTTCCCGTTCCCCGTTCCCCCAATTCCCCCTTCCACTTGACTTTTTTTCCAATAAAAGGTATAAAAGACAGCCAAATGCAAACAGAAGAATACTCGTCGCGGCGGCGCAGGAGAGGTTCGCGCCCGCCATTCAATCGCAGAAGAAACCGTCATCCGGGTTTAGCCGAGCGGGAGGATACCCCGCGCGTGCCGCCGACCCCGAAGGGGGATATTCCCGAGTCGTTTTCCGGCAACGCGTTCGGTACGCTGAACCCGTTGCTTCAGCACGCCATTGCGGAAGAGGGTTATCTGGAGCCGACGCCGATCCAGGCGCAGTCGATCCCGATCCTTCTTGAGGGCCGCGATCTCCTGGGGTGCGCCCAGACAGGAACCGGCAAGACCGCAGCCTTTCTGCTCCCGATTCTCCACCGTCTGGCGCTTCAGGAGGAGAAGGCCGAGCCGATGCATCCGCGCGCGCTGGTTTTGGCCCCGACCCGTGAGCTGGCTGCCCAGATCGCCACCTGCGCCGCATCCTACGGCAAATACATGCGGTCAACGTTCGCCGTCGTTTT
>DBXN01000068.1:0-6448 GCA_002309585.1 Verrucomicrobia bacterium UBA1211 | reverse complement strand
CCCGGCCGGCTGTTCGACCTGATGGACCAGGGGTATGTCTCGTTGGACGCGATCCAGGAGTTCGTGTTGGACGAGGCCGATCGGATGCTGGATATGGGCTTCCTGCCCGACATCGAGCAGATCATCGCGAAGCTGCCGGAGGTGCGCCACTCGCAGTTCTTCTCCGCGACCCTTTCCAAAGAGGTCCTGAAGCTCGCCCACACGATGGTGCGCGATCCCGCCGAGATCACCATCTCGCCGGATCAGCCGACGGTCGACCGCATTAACCAGATGCTGATGTTCGTCGATAAGCCGGACAAGTGCGCCTTGCTGACCAACCTGCTGGAGGAGCATCCCGAGTACGAAAAGGTGCTGGTCTTCTCGCGGACCCGCCACGGCGCCGATAAGATCGTCCGGGCGCTGGAGGACGCGGACATCTCCGCCGAGGCCATCCACAGCGACAAGACCCAGCGGATGCGGACCAATACCCTGGCCGCCTTCAAGAGGGGCCGGGTCCGGGTTTTGGTGGCGACCGATATCGCCTCGCGCGGCATCGATGTCGATAACATCACCCATGTGATCAATTTCGATCTTCCGGAAGAGACCGAGTCCTACATCCACCGGATCGGGCGGACCGCCCGCGCCGGCGCTTCCGGCGCGGCGATCTCCTTCGTGAGTTCCGACGAGCGCGGCCTGTTGCGCGCGATCGAGCGGATGATCAAAAAGGAGATCGATATCTGCCGGGACCAGCCCTTCCATTCCGAACGGGCCGAACGTGCCGCCGGCAAGGCGCGCGATGAGAACGGTGCCCCGGTGCCGCCGTGGCGCAAGAAGCGGGAACGGCCGGAACGCCGCTCCTCCCATGCGCCGAGCCACATCGGGGGACGCCAGAGCGACTTCCATGCGGTGAGCGAGGCGTCTGAAATCGCGCCGCCGGATGACGACGGATCGTCGCGTCCGCCCAAGAAGTTCCGCGACCGCAAACCCCCGCGCCGCGAGGGACGTCCGGATCGCGACGAGCGCGGACCGCGCTTCGGCGACCGGGAACGGGGGCGTGACCGCGACCGCGAGTATGGCCGTGACCGGGATCGTGACTTTGACCGCGACCGTCCCCGTTTCCGTCGGGACCGCGACGACCGTGATGAGCGGCCTCGCCGCCGGTTCGACGATGACCGGCGCGAATCCCGTAACTGGCGGGATGGCGACGGGGAGCGTCCGCGCCGCCGCCGCGATGAGGGTGACGGTTTCCGTCGGCGGGCGTGGGACGACAAGCCCCGTTTCGGCCGCCGGAATGACCGGGATGACCGTCCGCCGCGCGGCCGTCGGGGGGATGACGAGCGTCCGTCCCGCGACAAGCGGAAGGATGAGGCGCCGGCCGAGACCCATTGGTACGACCAGCCCTTCCAGAAGAACCGCAAACGGCGGTCGGAACAGGATGAGCTGTTGGGTGAACTCGATTCGAAGATGCGGAAATACGCGCGGGAATCGGGCGATTCGGACTTTGACGAACGTCCGCCCCGTCCGCCCAAACCCTCCTTCCCCAAGAAGGGGTTCGGTGGCGGGAAACGCAGCTCCGGCGGCGGATCGCGGGATTTCGGCGGGTCGCGGCGTCCGGGTAAGAAGCCGATGCGCAGCGGCTCCTTTGACCGTTTCAAGAAAAAACGGGGTCCGCGTTTCTAACGGCCAAACGGGGTGGCATCCGCCGCCCCGTTTCACATTTCACTCCCGGCTCACCCCTCACCCTCAACGCTCAACCCTCAATTCTTATAAGGACGCTGCTAGATGATCATCGGAAAAGACCGCTTCCGGATAATGTCCCGTTGGGTATGGCCCATTCTCTCCGGGGCGTTGCTTGCGGGTGCGTTTCCCCCGTTCAGCGAGACGGGCGAGACGGCCTGGTTCGCGCTGGTGCCGCTCTTCTGGCAGCTCCGGCGTGTCTCGCCGCGGGAGGGGTTCAAGGCGGGTTTCTTTTCTGGGTTGACGTTTTGGGTCCTTACGCTTTGCTGGTTTCCCGCCATCATCAAAAACAACGGTCCGTGGGCACTGGTCCTTTTGGGCTGGGCGGGACTCGCCGCCTGGTGTGCGCTCTTCTTCGGCGCGTTCGGCGCCCTTTCCGCCAGGGTTTGGACGTGGACCCGCCCGGCTACGCCCCGGTTCGCCTGTGGCGTGCTCCGGCTCACGGCGGTTTTGGTGATCGATCCCCTGCTTTGGGTCGGTCTCGAATGGGTGAGAGGGTGGCTCTTTTCCGGCTTCGCGTGGAACTTTCTGGGGGTCAGCCAGGCCGGCAACCTGCCGATCATCCAGGTCGCCTCGCTGGCGGGGGTTTACGGCGTCTCCCTGCTGGTTGTCTGGGGGAACGGGGCGTTGACCAGTCTGGCGGAACGGATGTTCTCGCCGATCATCCGTCGGCTGCGGAACCAGCCGATCTTCCCGCAGCCGTTCCCGCTGCGGATCGCCAACAGTCTGGAGAGTTTCCTGCCTTTCATCCTCATTCTGGCCGCATGGGGCTGGGGCGGGACACGGGTCAACCGTTGGCGGAAAGAGGAGGCGAAGGTCTTGGATCGGGACGAACGCGCGTGGCGGATCACGCTGATCCAGCCCAACGCCCCCTGCGTCTTCGAGGCCAATCAGGAGTTGGCGCGTGTGCGGTTTGACGGCCTCCGGGAGCAGACGCGGCTGGCGGATATGACGAAACCCGATCTGATCGTTTGGCCCGAAACCGCGACGCCGGGATATCTGCCCGGAAACGAGGTCACCCTCGGCTATGTCAGAAGTTGCCTCTCCGAAGGCGGCGCGTCGCTGTTGACCGGTACCGTCGAGGTGGAGCGTACCGAGGTGCCCGGCGTTATGCGCGTTTACAACGCTGCCTGGCTGCTCAATGCGCAGGGCGAGCGGCTCGGCCGTTACCGGAAACGCCACCTCGTGCCGTTCGGGGAGTACATCCCGTTCGACAAGGCGATCCCGATCCTTCAGAAGCTCGCCCCGACCGGGGAGAGCTGCACGCCGGGTACGGATCCCGGGATCATTACCCTCGCCAACCCCGCCCATTCCGCCCCGCTTCAGATCGGGCCGATCATCTGTTTTGAGGACACGATCCCCGCGCTCTGCCGCGAGACCGCCCGCGCCGGCGCCGATCTGCTCGCCCTCATGACCAATGACGCCTGGTTCAACCACTCCTGCGAACCGCTCCAGCATCGGCAGCAAGCCGTTTTCCGCGCGGTCGAGACCGGTCTCCCGCTGGTCCGCGCCGCCAATTCGGGCATCAGCTGTTTCATCTCCCCGGTCGGGAAGATCCGTCAGCTGGAGAACGAGGGCTGCGCGACCGACTTCGACGGTTTTCTCTCGCTGAAGATTCCCGTCCTCCCGCTCTCGCCCCCCTATCTGCGCTGGGGCGATGCGATTTTGGCCATCCCCGGCGCCCTGTTGGCGCTCGGTCTCGCGCTGGTCCGCCGCCGCCGGATTCAGACGCCCTGAAGCCGCCCAAGGGGGCATTCTGCGGTCATCCGCGTTTTGCGGGGGCGGTCCCATCCGCCCCCTTCCTCACCCCGTCACCTAACGCCTAGACTTTTACCGCGGAAAGGTGGTAAAATAGACTCACTTTTAACACACCAATGGAGGTCTAGTAATGAAACGGTTCCTATTTGCGGCGTGTGCCGCGGTCATGATGGCGGTTCAGAGTGAGGCGCAGATTTTCTCGATGATTCCCGATAATGATTTGCAGCAGATGGAGAAGATCATCGGCGATCGGCTGGCGGTCCAGCCGAAGAAGGCCCGGAAAGTCCTGATTTTCTGCCGGTGCGAGGGCTTCTGCCACAACAAGGCCATCACCTACGGTGTCCGGGCGTTTGAGCTCGCGGCGCGCCAGACCCATGCGTTCAACTTCGACATGACCACCGACTATAAGTTCATGAACGCGAAGACCTTCGCGGGCTACGACGCGATCGTCCTGCTGAACTGCACCAATCCGAACACCCGCCAGAACAAGAATCTCGAACAGGACCTGATCAACTACGTCAAGGGCGGCAAGGGCCTGTGCGTGATCCATGCGGGATGCGACGGTTTCTACGAGGCGCCGCTGGTGGCCGACATGATCGGCGGCCGGTTCTGGGACCATCCGTGGTACTTCGGCGGGCCGTGGTCGTTCATCAACGAGGAGCCGGCGCATCCGGTCAACCGCGCCTTCAAGGACGAGGGCTCGCCCTTCCTCCGCGTGGAGGAGGTCTACCAGCACTCCTCGCCGCCGTTCGAGCGCGGGAAGATCCGGGTGTTGCTTTCGCTGAACATGCAGGACGAGAAGACGGCCAAACGGTTTGCCGACCACAAGGGAAACAAACGGACCGACAACGATTTCGCCGTCTCCTGGGTGCGCCGGTATGGCGAGGGACGCGTCTTCTACACGACCTTCGGCCACGAGTGCAACACCTTTGTCGATCCCGGCCGGCTGACGCATATTCTGGACGGTCTCCAGTACACGCTGGGCGATCTTGAGGCGCTGGACACGCCGCGGCAGTAAGGGAGAGACCGTCATGAGCAAGCGGCAGCCGATCGTCATCAGCGGGATGGGTGCGGTGACGCCTTACGGGGCGGGTGTGAGCCGGTTGTGGCAGGGCGTCCTTCAGGGGCGTTCGACCATCTCGGCGATGGATCTCTTCGACCTGGGCGGCTTGGCTTGTACCCAGGCGGGCGTGATCCGCGACCTTCCGGCCTCCCTGCCGGTGTTCGACCGTGCGCCGCGCGCCCTCCGTTTCGCGGCTGCCGCCTGTTTGGAGGCGTTGACCCACGCGGGTCTTTTCGGAAAGCCGGAGCTGTTGGCGGAGACGGCGCTGGTGACCGCCTCGAATTTCGGCGATATCGACGTCGGCGAGGCGGCTTGGGTGCCGCCGGATCTGGACGGGCATGACGCGACGGCGGCGGGCCAATGCGCCGCCGGCGCCCCGGCCGATGTTCTGGCACTCGCGTTCCGTCTGGGGGGCGTCCGGGTGCCGATCGCCCTGTCGTGCGCCTCGGGCGCGGCGGCGGTGGCGGTGGCGGCCGATCTGATCGCCGGCGGGGTCGCGAAGCGCGTGCTGGCGGTCGGGTTCGACGCGCTTTCCCGCTTCGCCTGGAGCGGACTCTGCTCGCTCCGGACAATGACGAAGGAGAAGATCCGCCCCTTCGACGCGAACCGGAGCGGAACCATCTTCGCCGAAGGCGCCGGGGCGGTGGTGCTGGAATCGGCCTCGGCCTGTCTTGCCCGTCAGGGCGCCGTGGAAGGGTGGCTGTGCGGCTGGGCGACCGGCAATAACGGTCACCATCTGACCGCGCCCGCCGCGCGCGGGGCGGGATCGTACCAGGTGATGCGTGAGGCGCTGGCCATCGCCGGTCTTCCGCCGGATGCGGTGGACCACATCAATGCCCACGGGACGGGGACGAAGGCGAACGATCTGACAGAGACGCAGGCGTTCTACGATCTCTTCGGGCCGCGTGCCGCCGAGATTCCCGTGACTTCGGTGAAGAGTTCGCTCGGCCATACCTTGGGCGCGGGCGGGGCGTTGGAGCTGATCGTCTCCGTGCTGACGATGACGAAGGGAACCATCCCGCCGACCGTCAATCACGAGACACCCGATCCCGAATGTCCGTTGACGATCGTGACCGCGCCGGCCAAGGGAGCGTTCGCGTGCGTGCTTTCCAACTCTGCCGGGTTCGGCGGATGCAACGCCGCGCTGGTTGTGACGCGCCGCCAGCCCGCCGGCGCCGCCGCGGCCGCGGGCGATCCGGGCGAGGCGGTCGTGACCGGCGCGGGTGTGGTGAGCGCGCTGGGCGTGGACCGGACCGAGTGCCGGGCCGCGTGGGAGGAGGGCGAGAGTGCCTGTTTCCCGCTCGCGCGGTTTGAGTATCCGGACGCCGATGAGGCGCCGGAGGTCGGCGAGGTACCGGAATTGGATTTGGCGGCGTGCGGCGTCACCCCGAAACCCTATCTTGATCCCTGCCAGTCGCTACCTGTTGGCGGCGTGCGGTCAGGCGATGGGCGAGGCGGGGCTGGACGCGGCCTCGGCGGCGGCGCGCCAGATGGGCGTCGCGGTCGGGACGGCGTGGGGCTGCTGCGAGACGGCGGAACGGTTTTTCGATGACTACGTGCGCAAAGGACCGCGGCTGGTTAAACCCTTCCTGTTCCCGCACACCTACTCCAATACGGCGGTCAGTCTGGCCGCGATGGAGTGGTCGCTGAAGGGGCCCCACTGCAACGTGGCCTCCGGCGGAAGCGCGTCGGGTCTGGCCTTCGCGGCGGCGCTCGCCGCGATCCGGTCGGGCCGCGCCGATGCGATGGCGGCGGGGGGTACGGACGCGCTTTCGCCCACCCGGTTGCGGGCGCAGCTGCGGCAGGCGAAACTGCCGCTGGGCGAGGCGGCGGGTGCGGTGGTGCTGGAGCGGCGTGCGGCGGCGGAGGCGCGCGGCGCGAAGCCGCTGGCGCGCATCCTGGGTGTCGGGG
>DBXN01000146.1:3457-9725 GCA_002309585.1 Verrucomicrobia bacterium UBA1211 | reverse complement strand
CGTGTTGTAGTTCGCATCGGCGCGATCGTCGCCGATGTCGCTCGTCAGGTTCTTGTCGCCCGTCCAGAGGGAATCGACATTGAACTGCACCCGCAACGTCTTCGTCCCGCCGTCGACCATACACCCGAGCCGTCCGTTCCCCAGGGGATACCAGCTCTGTTCCCACCCCTGCCCGGGCTGATCATCCCAAATGCGCGACTCCAACGCCCATCCCGGCGCGACCGCCACGCACGCCACCGCCATACCCCACAGCCAACCTCTCATTCCGACACCTCCCGATTGATTCCGTCCCGAAACGGGACCCAACCCTTAAAACATACCCCCATCATACCCGATCCCCGCCCGAAAAACAATCCGTATATCCCGCCCAATAATCTTTCCTCAGCGCCGTTATTATATAATTGAATCCTTGTCAAAAACCCCGTTATGGAGTCCCTCATGGAAATTAAAACCGTCTCGGCGCTCTCCCTCTTCGCCGCCCTCTCCTCGTTTTCCGCCGACTACTACTGGAACCCCGCCATCCTCTCCGGTTCCTATTTCAGTTACGAGAACTGGTTCAACATCAACATGCAGACCGGTTCGGTCCCCGGCTCCGGCGACACCGGCAACTTCACCCGGAACACCATCACCGCCCCCGAGGCCTACACGGTCAAGATCCAGAATGTCCAGGGCGGGTTTATCGACGGTTCCTCGACCTACATCAACAACCTCCCGTCCGGAACGACGGTGACCTTTGACGCGACCGGCACCCGCTGGATCAAGCAACGCGACGAGGCTTCCAGCTGGAACAACCGGATCTTCCGCATTGATAACCTCGACCACATCTTCAACATGGAGGCCATCAACGCCGGCAACGCCCTGGACACCTTCGGCTTCACCTTCGAGGACGGGAAGATCACCTTCCTCGCCTCGGACGAGGGGGACCAGCTCGTCTTCGAGAGCGGCACCTTCAACAACGTTTTCCTGCCGGACGGCGAGACAAAGGGGATCCACTCCACGATTCTCAACTGGTCCACCCACCGCCCGAACGCGAAGGTGGTCATGAAACCGGGTTCCGTCACCCACCTGCGCGCGGTCGAGATCCGGGGCCAAACCCCGGGCGGCGAATGGCTCATCGAGGGCGGCGACCACCATGTCTATGACGGGCTGAACATCAACGCCAACAGGGGCGAGTATGACACCGAGGCCGTGGTGCACATCTCGGGCGGGAAGCTGACGGTCGAACCGGGCAGCGCCATCTGGATCGGCCACAACAAGAACGGCGCCGCCCGGGTCAAGGTCGACGGGACGGGCATCCTGGAACATAAGGGGAACGCCGTCTACTTCCCCGACGGCAGGGATTGGATCGGCTCGCTCGACATCAGCGGGAAGGGCGCCTACTACTCCGCCTCCTCCGGCATCGCCGCCGGCCACAACGGCGGCAAGGCCACCATCACCCTCTCCGACGAGGGCCGCATGGAGGTCTCGAACACCGTCAACCTCGCGGAGGGCGACTACGGGGAGGTGTCATTGACCATCAAGGACAAGGCCTTCTTCTATGCCAACACGCTGCACGCGGCCTCCGGTAACAATGACCGCCGCGCGACAATCACCCTTCAGGACCAGGGGTCGCTGGTCTTCCAGAACGGCTATTGGGGCAACAACGGAACCGCGAATGTCACGTTCAACATGACCGGCGGCTGGATGTCCCACCCGGCCGTCCAGTGGGTCAATTTCGGGCAGAACAACGCGGGTGTCGTGAAGATGCACTTCACGGGCGGGATCGTGGATGACGGCAACGGCAACGACGCCCAGGGCCACTGGTACTTCGGCGGCGGACCGGGCAGCGAATACCTCTTCGACGGCACCGAGATCCATATCCGCAGCATGGCGATCGAGGGGCAGCAGGGCATCGAGAATTTCACCAACACGGTCGTCATGAAGAGCGGCCGGGTCAACATCCGCTGGTCGGGCGCCGGGGACGGTCTCGACATCCGGGGGAACGGGCGCAACGCCATGTTCCTGATGGAGGGCGGCGAGCTCAACGTCGGCAACATGATCCGCCTCGGCCACGCCGGCGCCAACAACGGATATCACGCCGTCTTCCGCCAGACGGGCGGTCTGGTCCGCCAGTCCGGTGTGGTCAACATCTGCGACTCGCCGGGGAGCGACGGCGAGTTCGAGCTGCTGGGCGGTGTCTTCAAAGGCCACAACATCCGCGGTTGGAATTACGCGGCGACGCGGGGCAATGACGCCCACGGTTGGGCCAAATGCTTCTTTGACGGCGGGACCATCCAGCCCTACCAGAACAACGCGAACCTGATCGTGACCATGGACGAGGCCCGGCTCGGTCCGAAGGGGCTGACCGTCGACACCGATGGACTGGACGCCCAGATGATGGTGAAACTCGAAAACGCGGAGGATGCGGAGGGCCTCTTCGTCAAAGCCGGCATCGGCACCCTCACAGCAAACTTGAAAGAGACCGACGGCGGCGCGAAGAACGAGTGGCTGAACCGTTCGCTCAACGGCGAATTCTCCCGCATGATCGTCCGGAACGGCACCCTGAAACTCGCCAATGCCGAAGAGGTCCGGTTCGGTGACCACGTCACGGTGGAAAACAACGCGGTCCTCTCGCTGAACGGAACCCCGACGGTCCTCACGGTCGAGACCATTACGCTCGGCAACGGGAAAGGTCTCGCCTCGCTCTATCTGGACCTGGGCGACACCGTCACGGTCACGGGTGCGAACGGCGTCTTCGGGAACGGCGGCGCGATCGACGGCCCGTGGACCGGAACGAACGGCACCTACCCGATTTTCTTCTGCCAGAACGGTATCGACGCGGCGGAACTTGACCGGATCACCGTCCTTAACGCGGTGGCGGGCAAGAGCTACACCTGGATCGTCGAAGACGGGGAGAACGACAGCGTGATCGCCTCGCTGGTCATCGCCGACACCATTCTGGACATCACCTCCATCTGGAACGGATCCACCTCCAGCGACTGGAACACCCAGCCGAACTGGACCACGACCCTTCCCGGCGCGACCACCATCGCGACCTTCCCCCTCTCCTCCGCGTCCCGCACCGTCACGAGCGCCCCGGACGCCGCTGCCGGCAAACTCCTCTTCGAAGGCGCCGGCTACACCCTCTCCGGCTCCGACGCGATCCGGATCGGATCCGCCATCGAGAACCAGCTCGGCAACCAGTCCGTCACCGCCCCGCTCCAGTTGGGCCGCTCGCTTGACCTGAACATCGCCAACGGTGCCTCCATCAACTTCCTCGGTTCCCTGCGCGGAACAGGAACCGACCTCATCAAATCCGGCTCCGGCAAGGCGGTCGTGAACGGGAACAACTCCACCTTCGCGGGCCGTTTCATCACCAACGGCGGCACCCTGGAGCTGATCGGCCGGAGAGCCTTCGGCCCCGCCGACCTCTACTTCCCGATCACCTTGCGTATGGGCACCTTCGCCTACAACGGCGACGAGGCCTATGTGAACGCCACCCTCCAGCTGGAGGCGCCCGCAGCGAAAACCCCGGTGATCGTCAACAACACCGGAGACCTCACCTTCACCGCCGTATCCCATACGAAGGGCCTTCTCGTCAAGCGTGGCGCCGGTACCCTCCGCTTCGACCTCCCCGAGGGAACCTTTACGCTAGGCAGCGCCGCCAATGACGACAACGCGGGTGAATCCAACGAACGTGTCGTCCTTCCGGACAACGGCGATTCCCCCATCACGCTGAACGGCATCTACGGCGTCACCATCCTCGAGGGAACGCTCTCCTTCACCGGCCAGGGCATCGACAAGACGATCGCCTCGACCCTGAACACGGCGCTGGCGGGCGGCTCGCTCACCGGTACGACGGCACCCGCCATCCTTGAGGTGAAGAACATGCGGCTCAACTTCGGAAACGGCGGCCGGCACGCCTGCTTCGCGCGGCACGTCCCCGTCGACGCGCAACCCCCGGAGATCCGGTTGGAGGACGCCTACTTCTGGACCGACTCGATGAGGATCGGCGATTCGGCGGATCAGGTGATCCGGCCCAAAGTGACCATGCGGAACTCGACCTTCTTCGACCACTACAACGCGGGGATCGCCAGCGCCACCGTCCACCCGATCATCGAGGCCGACAACTCGAAGCTCTACAACGACGGCATGATCGGCATGACCATCTGGGGTAGCCTGGATGCGGTTTTCTCCGGTCCCGACGCGCTCTTCGGAACGGTCAACATCGACACGGTCAACAACAATAACGCCGGCATTCTGGCCATCGCCGAAAGCGACATCGCCGGAACGATCCTCTTCAAGGAGGGCGCGACCCTCGCGATCACCCGTGAGCTGAACGCCAAGAACCGTTCGGACAACTCCGACCTGCAGTGGGTCTTCGACGGCGGCATCTTCGAAATCCGGAACCACAACCTGACCAATGACTGCGTCTCCACCCTCGCGGCGACCGCGCGGCAGGGCTTCACGACCGAGGGCAAGGGCTTGACCGTGAAGGTCCTCGAAGGGGTGCGCCACAGCATCACCTTCCCGATCCGCGGGACAGCCGATGTCGTCAAGGCGGGTGCCGGAACCCTCGCCATGACCAATAGCTACAGCTACGGTGAGGGGGAGGTTCCCTCCCGCCCGATCCTGATGAACACCGGCATGACCCGTGTCTCGGAAGGTACCCTGCTGCTGAACGGCGGTCTCGCCTTGAACTCGACCCGGATCGCGGTCGACGCCGATGCCACGCTCGATCTGGTGGCCAGCTTCGCGGAAGTCGAGTCGGTCAGCGGCGCCGGAACGGTCGCCAACGGCGTCTTGTGCGCCAAGCTGCTGGTTGATCCCGCCGCCGAAACCGTCCTGACGCTCTCCCATGTGGAGCTCTCTCCGGACGGCAACCAGAAGGTCTTCTTCGACTTCGGCGAGGGTGGCCCCGACGCCTTCTTCAACAAGACCGTCACGATCCTCCGCCTCACCGACGGCAGCGCCACGGCGCCCAACGGGACGGTCGATGTCTCAACCTGGAAAGGCGAGTCCGCCGCGCGCGGCGTCCTCTACACCTTCTCCCATGACGCCGACACCGGCGATGTGAAGGTCACCTTCGCCAAGATGCTCTCCGGCACCACGATCCTGTTCTGGTAAGAGACGGCCTTCCAAAAATCAAGAGGGGGGAGCAACCTCCCCCCTCTTATTTTTTTCCTATTCCCTATCACTCCGATCAACCCGCCAGCCGGGCGGCAAGACGCGGAAGATCGGGATCGCGCGCGCCGAATGTCACCAGGGAACCGGCCGTAGCGGCCGCGGCACGCATCTCGCGCTCGGCCTCGGCAATGTCCGCGACCACCCGGGCCCGCACATCCCGCGCCGCAAGCCGATCCGCCAGATCGGCGCTTGAGATGCTGCGGTCCGCCGTTCCGCCCGCATCATAAACCGGCAGTAACAGCAGCGTATCCTGCGGACGGCAGACCGTGGCGAACATCTCCGTCAACGCGTCCAGCATCTTCCGCAGCGGCCCATAGCCGTGGGGCCGCCACACCGCGCAAATCCCGGCGGGAAAGGCGGCGGAAAGGGTCCGCCACGCCGCCGCAAGCTTTTCGGGATTATGGGCGTAGTCATCCAGCACCATCGCGTTGCCGCAGAAACCGATCTTCTGCAACCGGCGCACAACACCTGGGAAGCGCGCCAGCGAGGCCGCGAGCGCATCCGGGGCGCACCCCAACGCGAGTGCCATCCGGACCGCATACCAGGCGTTCAGCACATTGTGCCGTCCCGGCATCGGAACCGTATAGGCGCACCCTTTCCAGACGAACCGGCCCTGCCAACCGCCCGATTCGATCCCTTCGGGTTCCGTCACACCGTCACGCCCATCAATCACCGTTCCGGGAACCTTCGCGCGGAAAGCCGCGAAGAGGGCTTCCGTCTCCTCCATCCCGAAATGGTCGGCAGAGGCGTTCGTGATAATCGCATGGGCCGGGGAGAACGCCATCAGGGATTTGTCGGATTCATCGACCTCCACCACGGCCAGCTGACCCTTCCCCGGCCGGACAGAACCGATGCGCGTCCCGCCCGCGTCCCATCCTGAAATCTCCGCGCCGTTGACCACCAGCGGATCCCGGTCGCACGACGCCAGCAGATGCCCCAGCATCGCCGTGACCGTACTTTTCCCGCACGTCCCCGCGACCGCGACAACCTCATGACCGGAAAGGGCTTTCGAAAGTTCCGCCGCCCGATGGATTTCGGGTATGCCCAGCGCGCGCGCCTTCACGCATTCGGGATTGTCAGATTCGATGGCGCTGCTGATGAC
>DBXN01000146.1:1126-3405 GCA_002309585.1 Verrucomicrobia bacterium UBA1211 | reverse complement strand
CGAAGCCGTCTAAGGGTGTCGGTCAGATCCCCGTGGTCCAGCAGACGGTCGGAACCCGTCACCGAAACGCCCTGATCCAGAAGCGCCTGCGCCAACGCGCTCATTCCCACGCCGCCGATCCCTGCGATATGAACGTGCATCGGACTCCTACTGGAAACGGATGGAGGCCGCCCGCCCGTGCGCGTCCAACCCTTCGACCTCGGCGAACGTCTCAATGGCGGAACAGGTCTCCTTCAGATCCTCTTTCGAGAACTCGACAAAACTGTGGCGACGCCGGAAATCATCCGCCGTCAATCCGCTGAACATCCGCGCCGCGCCGCCCGTCGGGAGCACATGGCTCGGTCCCGCGACAAAATCGCCCGCCGATTCTGGGGTCCACTCCCCGACGAAAACCGCACCCGCCGCCCGGACGTCATTGATCCATTTCCGCGCGTCGGCGGTCATGATCTCGAAATGCTCAGGGGCAAACGCGTTGATCAGCGCCATACCCTGCTTCAGATTCGGCGTGACCGCCAGCAGAATCCCGCCGCGATCGATGACCCGCTCCACCATCGCCCGGCGGGAAAGGGTCTGCATCTGGCGGACGATCGATTCGGCGACCGCCTTCGCCACCGCGAGGGAATCGGTCACCAGAAGCGACTTCTCGTGGCCGCTCCCGTGCTCCGCCTGCGAAAGCAGATCCGCCGCGACCCAATCCGGGTTGGCGGTCTTGTCGGCCAGAACCGCGATCTCGCTCGGTCCAGCCACCTGATCGATCGCCACGTAACCGTAAACCTGGCGTTTGGCGGCGGTGACGAATGCGTTCCCCGGACCGGCGATCTTCTGAACCGCCTTGACCGTTTGGGTACCGAACGCCATCAGCCCGATCGACTGGATCCCGCCGACCTTATAAATTTCAGTCGCCCCGGCCAGTTTCAGCGCATAAAGCAAAACGGGATTCACCGCCTTGTCCTTCCGGCAAGGCGTACACGCCACGATCTCCTTCACTCCCGCCGCCTTCGCCAGCGTCACCGTCATCACCGACGTGGAGGCCAGCGGCGCCGTTCCGCCGGGAATGTAGACACCCACGCGGTCCATCGGCGAGTAATACTCGCCCGTATAGCCGCCGCGCGGCGTCCGCATGAACCACGGCTCGCGCAAACCCGCCTTCGCATAGGTGAGAACCCGGTCATGCGCCGTCTTCACCGCCTTCTTGATCCGGACGGGGACGGCCTGGGCGGCCGCTTTCCATTCGGCGGGGGAAACCCGCATCTGCGCGGCGGTCAAGGCCGCGCCGTCGAACTTCTTTGCGGCGGCGAGCACGGCAGCGTTACCGCGCCGGCGGATATCCGCCAAGACCTCCGCGGCGGCGGCTTCCGCCTCCGGCGCGAAGGCGGGACGCGACAGAAACGCCTCCACCTTCGCGTTCCCTTTGGTCTGGGACCACTTCTCGATCACGACCGGTTTCATCGCATCACCCGTTATTTCTCAGCCTTTTTCTTATCGGCCTTCTTATCCGCCTTCTCCTTCTCGGCTTTCTCTTTCTCCGCCTTCTTCGCATCGGCCTTGGCGGGAGCGTCATCCATCGCGAAACCGAAACTCGGAACCGGGCGGCCTAACTTCTCGCCCATCTTCTTGGAGACCTGCTGGATCGCGCTCTGAATCGCATCCTTCTTCGCGTTCTCTTTCGCGACGAACGCATCGCGTTTGGCCTCATCGCGGATCTTCTTCAGTTGGAGCTCGTATTTCTCCGTCTCCTTGACGATGCGGTCCATCTCGCGCTCCTCAAGCTTTTCCAGCTTGGGGCGGGCTTTGGCCTCATCCGTGAAATCCGGCTGGAGTTTCTTCGCCTGACGCGGCTTGACCCTTGTCCCCGGGAAAGCGATCTTCTTCTCCTTATCGGCGGCCCACTCTTTCTGAACCGCCGCCACCATCGCGGGGAAGATCGCCGTCTCCTCCTTGATCTCCTTCTGCAACGCCGCGAAATCTTCCGCATTCATAATCTGGAACTCGGTTTTCCCGAACATGTCCGTCACCTGAACGATGCTCACCCGCTCCGCCCAGACGGCGCAAGACAATCCGGCGATCAACGCCGTCAGTACCATCACCTTTTTCATGCGAATCTCCTTTCCAACGTTTATCGGATCACTTTCCCTCTCCCGGCACCCACTCTTCCGAAAAGCGGGTCGGGGGCAATACCTGCTGGACACGCCGGGCTGGTGCCGGTTTACGGGACGGCGGAGGTGTCGCGGGCCCCGCCGCCTTATCACTCGGTTCCGCCGGCTTCTTGGCCACGGCGG
>DBXN01000146.1:725-1120 GCA_002309585.1 Verrucomicrobia bacterium UBA1211 | reverse complement strand
GCTTCCCGCCGTTAAACGGCTCATTCCGCGGCCGGATGAACGGAGCGCGGGACCTCGCGGGTTTCGGAGGCTGCGCCGGTTGCGCCGGCTGTTCGGCTTGCGCCGACGGTGCAGGCGGCGCGGGTTGCTCCTGCTGCGCTACGGGAGCGGCCGTATCCGAAACGGCCGCCGGCACAGGTTCAGGTTGCGGTGCCGCCGTCTCCGCCGAAACGGGAGCGGCGGGCGTCGCGGCCGCATCAGGCGCGGCGGCGGCCGGTTCCGGTTGAGTCTCGGGAACGGGTTCGGCGGGCTCGGCCACGGTCGGAGCCTGATCAGCCGCCGGCGCGGGCGCCGGTTCCGTCTCAGAAGCGGCGGCCCCGTCCGCCTGGGCCGGCTGTTCATCGGCGGCCGGATGG
>DBXN01000146.1:259-583 GCA_002309585.1 Verrucomicrobia bacterium UBA1211 | reverse complement strand
GCGACCGGTACGGCCGATACGGTGGACGTAATCCTCCGGCTCATACGGGAAGTCGAAATTGATCACGAAACCGATGTCGTCAACATGCAGTCCGCGCCCCGCGACATCCGTCGCCACCACGATCCGGACCTTGCCTTCCCGGAAATCCTCCAGGACGCGCAACCGGCGGCTCTGGTTCACATCGCCGCTCAGCATCTCGCACCGGACGCCCCGGCGCATCAGTCCGTTCGCCACCTCCTCGGTGGTATGGCGGCGGTTACAGAAGATCAAAATCCGCGATTCGGGATATTTCCGGATATGGTTGTAGAGAATGGTGAACTTCTC
>DBXN01000146.1:0-217 GCA_002309585.1 Verrucomicrobia bacterium UBA1211 | reverse complement strand
ACCTGCTCGCTCTCGACCTCGGCGCGCACCGGTTCCTCCATCCACTGGGAGGCCAGCCGCATGACATCCTCCGAGAGG
This sequence comes from Verrucomicrobia bacterium UBA1211, assembly GCA_002309585.1. Classification (GTDB taxonomy): domain Bacteria; phylum Verrucomicrobiota; class Kiritimatiellia; order RFP12; family UBA1067; genus UBA1211. The sequence goes on along the minus strand of DBXN01000146.1, from coordinate 139 downwards.
GTCGCGCTGTAGAGCATGGTGCTCCGTTTCTCCTTCGGGGGCAGACGGTGGATGATCGTACGGACATCCGGGATGAATCCCATGTCAAGCATCAGGTCGGCCTCGTCGATCACCAGCGTATCGACGTGAGACCGATCCA
>DBXN01000023.1 GCA_002309585.1 Verrucomicrobia bacterium UBA1211 | reverse complement strand
TGGGACATCGCGAACTGGGAGATCTACAACGAGCCCAACATCACGCCGTGCTGGCGCGGAACCAAGGCCGAGTTCATCGACCTCTTCGTGACCTGCCTGAAGCGGCTGAAATCCGAATTCCCCAACCTCAACTTCGGCGGCCCCGCCTTTGCCGGCTGCCCGGTTGACTACATGAAGGAGATCCTTGACGCCTGCCGCGCGGCGGACGTGGCGCCGGACTTCATGAGCTGGCACTACTACGGGCAGAACCCCGCCGAACTGATCGCCCAGCCGGCGAAGGTCCGCAAACTCCTTGACGACGCCGGCTTCCCGAAGTGTAAAACCATCATCAACGAATGGCACTACATCGTCTCCTGGGACGGCATCCACGGCGCGTCGTCGCAGGACAAGATCCGCAAAGCCCACTCCGGCCCCTCCGCCCACAACGGCATCGACTCCGCCGCGTTCAACCTTGCCGTACTCGCCGGTTTCCAGAACACCTGCCTCGACCAGTCGTACTACTACGGATGCGGTTGCCAGGGGAACTGGGGGTACAAGGACGGCCTCGGCACCTTCAACAAGTCATATTGGTCGCTCAAGATCTTCGGCGATATCGTCTCGGACTTCACGGACAAGGTCTCCGCCACCTCCGCCGTGCCGTCCGTCACCGCCTTCGCCGGACTTTCCGCCGACCGCAAACGTGGCTTCGTGCTGATCAGCGATTACCGGGGCAAGGGACCGCTCACGGCATTCGTCAAGGGCATGGATGGCGCACGCGTCCTCTCGGCGCAGGTGCTGGACCACACGCGCAATCTCGAACCCGTCGATGTGGAGTGGAAGGACGGCACCCTCACCCTCCCGCGCAAGGACGAAAACTCCGCCGCATTCTTTGTGGTCTTTGAGTGCGCCCCCGGCGCCTGACCACGGTCATAAGGGTGCAGTTCCCCTGGGGTAGGAAAACGGGATTGGAAGGAGTTGGCGGAGAGGGAGGGATTCGAACCCCCGGTACCTTGCGGCACGCATGATTTCGAGTCATGTGCGATCAACCAGGCTCTGCCACCTCTCCGTAAAAAGATGCGTGAACTATAGCACCCCCGGCGGGGTCCTGTCAAGTGTCCGCCTCTGAAAACAAAAAAAGTTTCAGGCGCCGCTTGACAAACCCGCCGAAACTCTGCTAAAGTCCTCGCTCGTTATGGGACAACAGCTTAGAAAACGAATCAAACGCCAACGCCGCCTGGCCCGTGAGAAACGGCTCAAGGAGCGGATGCGCGAAAAGATGAAGAAGTAATTCTTCAATGCCGGTTTAACGGTGCGATGGCCGAGTGGTTAGGCAGAGGTCTGCAAAACCTCGAACAGCGGTTCAATTCCGCTTCGCACCTCCAGTTCGCGTCTGTTTTGCTTCGGCAAGACAGACGTTCTTCTTTTCGTCGGGATCTGCTATGGCACTCATCACGCTCCACCGCGTTTCCATCCAATACGGCGGTCCGCCCGTTCTGGACCAGATCGGCCTGAACATCGAGCCGGGTGAGCGGGCCTGCGTCACCGGACGGAACGGCGAGGGGAAATCGACCCTCCTGAAGGTGATCGCGGGGATCGTCGAGCCGGATGCCGGCGAGATCATCCGGCAACCCGGTCTGCGCGTCGCCTACCTCTCGCAGGATGTCCCCGGCGACCAGCCGGGCACGGTTTTGTCGGTCGCGGAGAAGGGTCTGCCGCAAAGCGAGGAGCGCGCGTACTCGGCCAAACCCTACCTCACGCGGCTGGGGCTGGATCCGGATGTTCCTTTCAACACCCTCTCCGGCGGGATGCGCCGCCGGGTCCTGCTGGCCGGCGCGCTCGCCTCCGACCCGCACCTGCTGCTGCTGGACGAACCGACCAACCATCTGGACATCGCCTCGATCGAGTGGCTTGAACGTTTCCTCCAGCGGAGTACCTGCGCCTGTCTCTTCGTCACGCACGACCGGACCTTCCTGCAACACGTCGCGAAAAAGGTACTGGACCTCGACCGGGGCCAACTCGCCGGATGGGATTGCGATTATGCGACCTTCCTGCGGCGCAAGGCAGACCTGTTGAGCGATGAGGCCGTCTACTGGGAACGCAAGAGTAAGAAGCTGACCCAGGAGGAGGCGTGGCTGCGGCGAGGCGTCAAGGCCCGGACAACCCGCAACGAGGGACGCGTGGCCGCGCTGATGAAACTGCGGGCGGAGTTCGCCCAGCGGCGGACCCGGAGCGGTTCCAGCCATTTCCAACTGGATGCGGCCGGAACCTCGGGCGAACGCGCCCTGAAGATCGAACACCTGACCTTCGCCTATCCGGGAAGCGAACCGTTGATCCGCGATTTCTCGGCAACCGTCCTGCGGGGCGAACGGATCGGGGTCATCGGCCCGAACGGATCGGGGAAAACAACCTTGCTCCGGCTGCTTTCCGGCGAACTGGCGCCGACCGACGGAATCGTCACACCGGGGACGAACATCCAACTCGCCTTCTTCGACCAGCTGCGCGCGAAACTGGATCTGGAGGCGACCGTTGTCGAGAACATCGCGGAAGGCCACGACGAGGTGGTGGTCGGCGGGGTCCGCAAACACGTCTACGCCTACCTGAACGACTTTCTTTTCACATCGGACCGGGCAAGGACCCCCGTCAAAGCCCTCTCGGGCGGGGAGCGCGCCCGGCTGCTGCTCGCGCGGCTCTTCCTCCGGCCCGGCAACCTGTTGATCATGGACGAGCCGACCAACGATCTCGACATCGAGACCCTTGAACTGCTGGAGGAACAGTTGCTCGGCTATCAGCGGCACCCTCCTGCTCGTCAGCCACGACCGCACCTTCCTGGATCATGTCGTCACCGGGTCGTTCGTGCTGGAAGGCAAGGGCCAGGTCGGCATCTATCCCGGCGGCTACGAGGACTGGCTCCGCCAGCGGCCCGCCCCGGAACCGGAAACCGCCGCACCCGCGCCCAAACCCGCCCCGCCGCCCAAACCCAAGCGGGACAAGCTCAGCTACCGCGAGGAACGGGACCGGCAAACGCTTCCGGACAGGATTGACGCGTTGGAGAAGGAGATCGAGGCGATCAACGCCCGCTTCTGCGACACCGCCCTCTACCGCGACGACCCGGGATCGATCGAGGCGGCCAAACACCGTCTCGCCGAAGCCCAAGCGGAACTGGACGCCCTCTTCACGCGCTGGAGCGAACTGGAGGAACGGGCCGCGAAACTGACCGAGGGATGAGGAGACCCGTGCCGACGGCGCACGGGAACTAACCCGCATACCGGACAGGGGTGATGGAGAGGGCCTTGCCGGTCTCGCGGCTGATGTCGATGATGGCGCCCTCCAAGACGGTNNGGACCGTCGGCAACATCGAACTTGGCGGGGATTCCCGTTGTGAACTTCTTCAGCACCGGCTCAACCGCCCGGCCAAGCACCGAATGGGAGGGACCCGTCATGCCGAGGTCGGTCAGATAAGCCGTCCCCTTGGGGAGAATCTTCGCGTCACTCGTCTGCACATGGGTGTGGGTGCCGNNTGCGTGCCCCAGACGGCGCTCGCGCGCCCGTCCAGATAATAGCCCATCGCAATCTTTTCTGAGGTCGCCTCCGCGTGGAAATCGACCAGGATCGGGAGGTTCTTCGGAAGCGTCGCCAACAGGGCGTCCATCGCGCGGAAGGGACAATCGATCGGATTCATGAAGACCCGGCCCTGAAGACTCACAACGATGAACGGGGCGATCGGCGAACGGACCTGCGTCCATCCGTACCCCGGAGTCCCGGGCGCGTAATTCACCGGCCGGACCATCCGCTTTTCACCCGCGATGGTACTCTCCAGTTCCCGCTGTCCCCACGTATGGTCCCCAAGGGTGATCGCATCCGCGCCGGCGTTGAACAGCTCATCCGCAAGCGCCAGGGTAATCCCATTCCCCGCCGCCGCGTTCTCGGCGTTCACCACCACCGCCTGAACCGCATTCTCCGCCCGCAGTCTCTTCACCGTCGCGGCGAAAATCGTCCGGCCCGGCTTTCCAACCACATCGCCCACCATCAGCACTTTCACGCCATTCACCACCTTTTACAGAAACCCTAGATATTCTAGAAGCCCTAGCCCTTATAGAAACCCCAGAAACACCCTCATCTCGCGTACTCAATACAGCGCATCTCCCGGACCACCACGACCCTGATCTGGCCAGGGAACTGCATGTTGGCCTCAATCTTCTTGCAGATGTCGCGGGCGAGCAGAACCGCGTCATTGTCACCGATCTTCTGCGGATCGACGATCACGCGGACCTCACGGCCCGCCTGAACGGCGAAGGTCTTTTTCACGCCCTCGAAACTGTTGGCGATCCGCTCCAGCTCCTCCAGCCGCTGGACATACAGCCCCGTCGTCTCCATCCGCGCGCCGGGCCGGGAACTGGAGATCGCATCCGCCGCCGAGCAAAGTACCGCGTAGAGCGATTCGGCGGGAACATCCTCATGGTGTGACGCGACCCCGTTGACCACCAGCGCGTTCTCGCCGTTCTTTTTCAGGTAATCCGCGCCGATCACGGCATGGCCGCCCTGAACCTCCTGATCCATCGCCTTGCCGATATCATGGAACAGGCCGATCCGGCGGGCGACCGACGGATCCAACCCCAATTCGCCCGCCATCATCCCCATCAGATTCGCCACCTCAATCGAATGGCGCAGCACGTTCTGAGTGAAACTCGTGCGGAACTTCAGCCGTCCCAGACACCGCAGCACTTCGGTGGGCACGTTCTGGACCTGCGCCTCGAAGGCGGCCGCCTCACCCGCCTCGAACATCGTCTTTTCGAGATTCTCCTGAACCTCCTTCACGACCTCCTCGATCCGCGCGGGATGGATCCGTCCATCCGCCACCAGCGCCTCAAGGGATTGGCGGGCCACCTCGCGGCGGATCGGGTCAAACGCCGAAATCACCACCGCCTCCGGGGTATCGTCAATCAGCATCGTCACGCCGGTCACCGACTCAAGGGTCCGGATATTCCGCCCCTCGCGCCCGATGATCCGCCCCTTGACATCATCGCTCGGCAAGGGAACCGTCGTCGTCATCGTCTCGCAGGCATGAGAAACCGAATAACGCTGAATCGCGGAGGTCACGATCCGGGCGGCCTCACGTTCGGCCGTGTCGCGCGCCTCCTCCTGCGCGCGGCGGATCAAGGCGCCCGCCTCGGTCCGGACCGTCTCCTCGGCATGCTTATAAATCTCCTGCCGCGCCTCGTCGCGCGTCATCCCCGCCAACGCCTGCAACCGCGCCTCCGCCTCCTTCCACGCCTTGTCGGTCTCCTGCTGCCGGGCGGCGACCGCCTCGGCCTTCACCTGCAGCTCTTCGCGTTTCTGGGTCAAGACGGCATCCTTCTGCTCAACCGCCTCCGTCTTCTTCTCCAAATTCTGCTCCCGGAGCGTCAACCGGGCGTCGGCGTCATCCAGCTCCTTCCGGCGGGTCTTGGTGCTCTTCTCAAACTCCTCTTTCGCCTTGACGACCTCGGCGCGCGCCTGGATATCCGCCTCCTTGAGGATATTCTTCACCTCGGACTCAGCCTCGTCCAGCTTCCATTTCGCCTGCTTCTCAATCGCATCGGCCTGCCACCGGCCGATCAAGCCGCGCAGGGCGTAGCCGCCCAGAACGCCGGCCAGCCCGAAAAGCAGGCCAACCGTCGCATCGCTTACGTCATACCATGTGAAACTTGTCATACGGCTTTCATCCTCAACGCGCGTCCGCGCCTCCCGTCAACCTTCCCTAGATTTGCGCCGCCCCGAGATCGAACCCGAAGGTCCGGCTCTTGAGTGAAAGGATCGGCGGCGCCTGAAGCCGCTTGGCGCGGGACAACCCCTGATAGAGCCGCCCATACCGCGCGAGATCGGCGGCGAACGCCTCTTCCGTCGGGAAGAGCGCGTGGATATCGCCATCGTATCCCACCTCCCGCGCAAGCGTTCCCTCCCGGTACCACGCCAGCAGCGACTCCCGCGAAGCGGGCCATTCCCGCTCCGTCCAAGCGGCGAAAAGCCGGTCATGCCACGGGTAAATCAGCGGATCGCCCTTCCCCTCGTCCACATTCTGCTGGGCGCTCAACTCGGCGGAGGGGGTGATGTCGATCGACCCCTGCGGAATCACCTCGCGCCGGAAGACCGACCGGTTGTAGAACCGCGCCAGCTCCCATACCTCCCGTTTCCACAGATCACCCAGAACGGCGAAAAACCCGCTGATGTCGCCGTACAACGTCCCGTACCCGACGGTGCATTCGGCTTTGTTCGCGTTGCAGGTGAAGACCCCGCCGAACGCGCTGGAAAGCGCCGAAAGGATCCGTCCCGAACGGTCGCGCGCCTGAACGTTCTCAATCGCCAGCGGCGAGAGGTGCAGGTGAACACCCGGCGCATCGGAACCGGGGCGTTCGCAGACGCGCCCCTCAATCTGCCGCGCCGTCAGCGCCAGACTCTCCTCAATGGGAATGTCGGTGTAGTTGCAGCCGATCGCCGTCGCCAGCTGGCGGGCGAGGGAGATGGTGGTCTGGGAGTTGTTGCGGCTCGGCATATTCACGAGCAGCAACTGGGCGGGATCGGCCAACACCCGGCTGTAGATGGCGGCGGAGAGCGCCGAATCGATCCCGCCGGACGCCCCAATCACCACCCGTTCCAAGCCCAGCCGTTCCAGATAGGTCCGCAGCGCGAACTCGATGACCCGAACCGTCATTTCCGGCGCCGCCGAATCCGCCTGTGCCTCGGTCCCGTTCCCCATGCCCCAATCCAACGCGCATTCCTGAAGGACCGGCGCCAGCCGGATCTGGCCGTTGGGATAGACCCAGCCGGTTCCGCCCGTCAGGGCGAAGACGACCTTCCCGGCATCCGCCAGCCCGACACCGCCACACATCAGAATCGGGCGGTCCACGCTCGCCGGATAGAACGGTGCCTTGTCCCGCATGTAGGGCTGCGACCGCAACTGGATCAGCGTATCGCACCCTTCCGCCCCATAACGGGCATCCAGCGCGGGCGCCGCGCCCCCGCACCACACGCCGACCGTAAGCGACCCGAACCGGAACGGCGCGAAGAGCGTCTCCGGGGAAACCCCTTCCGCGTAGGCGATCGCCAGCGCCGCCGCGCCGCCGGTCCACGCGTCAAACCGGTCTGCATCGCAGGGAAGTTTCGGGATAAACATCAGCGGCGATCCCTCGGGGAAGACAAAGGTCCCGTTCTCCGCCGCCACCGCCGCGCCGACCCGTTTACCCCGCCACAGGCAGGCGGGTCCCCACAGAACCCCGCCGCCCTCCGCC
>DBXN01000119.1:3974-8608 GCA_002309585.1 Verrucomicrobia bacterium UBA1211 | reverse complement strand
CGCAATCACCGGAAGCCGAGCAGCAAACTGATTCTGAAACGGAGGAAGTAACGCTATGTCACGGTCAATCAAAAAAGGATACTATGTTGAGCAGAGCCTGCTCGACAAGGTTCAGAAGATGAACGCCTCCGGGAAGAAACAGCCGATCAAGACCTGGTCGCGCCGTTCGATGATCCTGCCGGATTTCGTGGGGCTCACATTCGCCATCCATAACGGGAAGCAGCATCTTCCGATCTTTATCACCGAGAACATGGTCGGCCACCGCCTGGGCGAGTTCGCCCCGACGCGGACCTTCAAGGCTCACGGTGCGCATACGGATAAGGCTACGAAGTAAGGGGCGCTGAACGATGAGTGAGATTAAAGAAGTGACAGCCATCACCCGTAATGTCAGGATGTCCGCGATGAAGGGTCGTCCTCTGGCGCGCGAGTGTCAGGGTAAATCCGTCGCGGAGGCCCTGAAGGTGGTTGAGTTCAGCCCCCGCAAGGCGGCTGGTATTCTGAAGCAGACGATCAAGTCCGCGATGGCCAACGCGACGAACAACGCGAAGTTGGACGTGGACACACTGGTCGTGAAGTTGTGCGTGTTCGATGAGGGCACGCGGATGCGCCGGTTCTGGCCGAGGGCGCGCGGTAGCGCCAGCCCGATCGCCCGGCGGTTGTGCCATTGTAAGGTCGTGCTCGCCGGTTTGTCCGAGTAGTGCAAAGCGACTGAGAGAAGGAGTCAAACTTTGGGACAGAAAGTAAATCCAATTGGGTTCCGGGTCGCGGTTGACAAGCAGTGGCGTAGCCGTTGGTTTGCCACCAAGAAACAGTTCGGCGAGTTGCTGGCTGAAGACCAGATGATTCGCGATCTGGTGAAGAAGCGCCTGGAAAGCGCGGCGATCACGAAAATCTTGATCGAGCGTTATGCGAACCGCGTGCGTGTCAACCTCTTCACCGCCCGTCCGGGCGTGGTGGTTGGCCGTAAGGGACAGGATGTGGACAAGATCCGTCAGGAATTGGCCAAACTTACAGGTAAGGAAATCTACATCGAGATCCGCGAGGTCCGCGATCCTGATGCGAACGCCCAGCTCGTTGCCGAGAACATCGCGCAGCAGATTGAGCGTCGTGTCGCGCTGAAGCGCGCCATGAAACGCGCCGAGAAGGTCGCGATGGACATGGGCGTGGATGGGATCAAGATCCGTTGCAGCGGCCGTATCAACGGCGCTGAGATTTCCCGCGTCGAGTGGAGCAAGCAGGGCAAGGTCCCGCTGCACACCCTTCGCGCGAACATCGATTACGGGTTCACGGAGGCCCACACGACGGCCGGTTTGATCGGCGTGAAGGTGTGGATCTGCAAGAAGGAAGATTTCCAGCCGGTTCGCACCGGCGGTCAGAGGAGGAGAAAAGATGCCCCTAATGCCTAAGCGGGTTAAACACCGCAAGCAATCGAAGGGTAACCGTGCCGGGTATGCCACCTCGGGTGCGCAGCTCGCCTACGGTGAGTATGGCCTCAAATCGCTTGATCGCGGCTTCTTAACCAACACGCAGATTGAAGCGTGCCGTGTGGTGATCAACCGCGAGATGAAGCGTAAGGGTAAATTGTGGATCCGCATTTTCCCGGATAAGCCGGTCACCCGCAAGCCGATCGAAGTCCGTATGGGCGGCGGTAAGGGTAACCCGGAACTCTGGGTCGCGGTGATTCTGCCGGGCAAGATCTTGTTCGAGGTCGGCGGTGTCTCCGAGGCGGTGGCGCGCGAGTGCCTGCGCCTGGCCGACACCAAGCTGGGTCTCCGCACGATGCTGGTTTCTCGAAACGTGCCAACAGGAGCGTAACGGAATGAAAGCTAGAGACTTAAGAGCGCTCGGGATCGAAGGACTCGATCAGAAAATCAAAGAGGTGTCTCAGGAACTGATGACCCTCAAAATCCGGCATCGTTCGGGTGCGGATGTTGAGAAACCGGGGCGTATCAAGTTGATGCGCCGTGAGGTCGCCCGTATGAAGACGGTGCGGACGGAACTTGAACGGGGGATTAGGTAATGGCCGAAAATCAGACCGAGAATCAAGTGGAACGCGGACATCGCAAGACCCGCCAGGGTGTTGTGGTGAGCAAGAGCGGCGAGAAGACGGTCGTCGTCAGGGGTGAGCGCCTTGAGCGTCATCCGATCTATGGCAAGGTCGTCCGCCGTTACAAGCGGTATCATGTGCACGATGAGGCGAACACCGCCAAGATCGGCGACAAAGTCACGATCATGGAGACCCGCCCGTTGAGCAAGACGAAGCGCTGGCGCATTGTCGCGGAACCGGCAGAGGAGAAATAATCATGGTTCAGGAACAGACTGAATTGGTGGTGGCGGATAACACGGGCGCGAAGCGCGCGATGTGTTTCCGGATCCTCGGCCAGCGGAAACGCTATGCCTATTTGGGCGATGTGATCCGCGTGGCCATCAAGGAAGCCGCGCCGACCGGAACGGTCAAAAAAGGCCAGGTCTGCACGGCGGTGATCGTCCGCACGGGTTACCCGATCCGGCGTCCCGACGGTTCGTTCGTCCGCTTTGACCAGAACGCCTGCGTCATCGTGGACAACAAGATGAACCCCGTCGGTTCCCGTATCTTCGGGCCTGTCGCGCGCGAACTGCGTGACCGCAATTACATGAAGATCATCTCCCTCGCGCCGGAAGTGGTGTAAGCGGACGTAACGGTCTTCAGATGAAAACAGGCGGTGCCCCTTCCGGGACACCGCCTGTTTTTTCACAGAGGTGACGTTTCGCCTATTTTACGATCGGCGTGAGGACCATGTTGCGGTAGTCCACGTCGGAGTGGTCGCCCTGGAGGTAGATCGGGCCGGGCTTGAACTCGTCGGAGGTCAGGGCGCCGCCGGTGCATCCGAGGATGGCCTTGTTGTCGATCACCTTCTTGCCGTTCAGGATCACGGTGATGTGGCGGTCGCAGAGGGTGATGTCGACGGTCTGCCACTCGCCGGCGGGTTTCTCGGCGGCTTCGGTCGGGGTGATCCGGCTGTAAAGGCCGCACATGTTGTGCGAATCGACCGGACGCCCGAAGGTGTCGGCCATCTGGATCTCATAGATGCCGCGCAGATAGATGCCGCTGTTGCCGCCCGGAAGCATGCGGACCTCGGTCTTCAGGTTGAAGTCCTCAAAGGTCTGGGTGGTTTTGATGTTGGCGCAGTGGCGGTTCTTGCCGTCCGGCCCCTTGACGCGGTTACTGAGCGTGCCGTCCTTCATGGACCATCCGTTCGCCACGTTCTTGTCCATCAGCTCCCAGCCGTCAAGGGAGTCCTTCTTGAAGAGCGGGATCGGTTCGCCGAACTTGACCTTGGCCAGATCCGGGGCCGGGGGGACGGGCGGGATGCGCGAGCCGCTGAAGTCGGCCTTGCCGACCTCTTTGCCGGTCTCATCGACCGTCCGGGTGGCCAGCTTCATGTTGTCGCCGTCGAGGGTACAGGTGATCGTCTCGACATAGACGACGTCCTTACCGTCCTTTTTCCGGTTGTGCTTGCGGATGACGATCAGTTTGCCGTCCTCGAATTTGGTTTCGGCGTTCGGGACGACGCTGCCCCAACCCCACAGCATCTCGCTTTTCCACTGTTCGCCGGTCTTCTCGACGCCCAGCCACCCGGCGGCCCCGCCCGGGATGGTTAATGCCCAGCGTCCGACATACGGCAGGCATGCGGTTGTCTCGACCGCGTTCGCAACGGTTCCGAACAGAAGCGCCAGCGTGGCGCCTAACATGAGTTTCTTCATCGTTTTTCCTCGTTTGCTTGGTTTGAATTCAAATGTTTCCCGGTTTAACCTTCCTTGGCTTCCGCCCGCCGGAGGGCGTTCCGGGCGCCGTAGGGGGCCCGTTCGGGGCGGGAAAGGGTGCGGTTGGCTTCGTCATCGCCGATAAAACGCTCGTTCGCAGGGTCCCATTTCAATGGCCGGCCGAGATTCATTGCGGTATAGGCCAGGATACAGGCGGAGGTGGAACGGTGGGCGGATTCGACCGGAATGTTTGTCGGGCGGCGGCTCTTGATACTGTCCAGCCAGACCCGGTGGTGGCTGAGCGGGTTGCGGACAACCGGATGGGCGACCTCGCCGGTGATGAGGGCGCTGTCGCTCGCCTCCAGCGGCCGCCACCGGCCATGCTTCCCGCCGGCGGAGGGAATGCCCTCGATCGCCTTTTCCGAATTCCGGCTGCAGAAGATCCAACCCTTCTCCCCGATGAAACGGACCCCGTTGGGGAAGACATCGGTTCCCGTGACCCGAACGACGGTGCCGTTGGCATAGGTCAGCGAGACGTCCAGCTTGCCGTGGACATCCCAGAGCCGGCGTTTGGGGAATTCGGCGCGGCCCTCGATCGCGATGGGTCCCGAACCTTCCATGTCGAGCGCCCACTGGACGATATCCAGATGGTGCGCGCCCCAGTTGGCGATCATCCCCATGTCATACGCCTGGATGGTCATCCAACCCGGCCGGCCATAATTCGCCTCGCCGTCCTTGCCCTGCGGATGGGTGCGCAGCTCGCAGTAGGGGGCCAGCGGGGTACTTCCCAGCCAGCGGTCGTAGTTGAACGTGTCGGGAACGGGCTGCACCAGCGGCGCGTCCTTCGGTTCCTCGGGATCGCTCGGCAGGCCGACCTCGACCCGGAGGAT
>DBXN01000119.1:0-3909 GCA_002309585.1 Verrucomicrobia bacterium UBA1211 | reverse complement strand
GACCCGATGTGGAAAACCCGGCCGGTCTTCTTGACGGTATCGACGATCATCCGGCCCTCATCGATGGTCATCGTGAGGGGCTTCTGGACATAGATGTCCTTGCCTGCCAAGGCGGCTTCGATGCAGATTTCGGCGTGGCAGAAGTCCGGGGTGCAGATCATGACGGCATCGATGGCGGGATCCGCCAGCAGTTCGTGGTAATCGGTCGCCGTCTTCAGTTCGGGAAGCGGGTTGTCACCGTAAACGCGCTTGGCGCGGCGGACCATACTGTCCAGCCGGACCCGGTCACAGTCCGCCAGCGCAACCAGCGTGGCGGATTCGGGGGTCTGCGCGAGTCCCGGAATGTCCATGCTGGCGGCGATACGCCCGCAGCCGATCACACCCACCTGGATACGGTTGGACGGGGCATCCGCTCCGAAGAGATGGGCGGGTACAATCAACGGAGCGCCACTGGCGGCGCCAAGTTTTAAGATCTTCCTGCGTGTGAAACTGATACCCATGTTTCTTCCCCTTAAAATGAATATCCCTAGCGTATCATATCGTGAAACGAAGCGCAAGCGCGGGGCATGGCCTGATAGGGGTGATTTGGGGTGTAAGAGGGGCGTTGACGGGCCCAAATCATTTTTTCCGCAATTTTGGGCTTTTCGGCTTGAAAGCGGTATGGGGAAAGTATAACCTATTTATTTTACCGATCGAAAAAGGCGATTTCCATCTGGGCGGGATGCCCCCATAATCCGGCTGTGTTTCAGAAACCGGACAGATGAGAAGTAGACAGGATACGGAAGGAATCAGAAGATGGCCAGAACCATTTCATTGGATCGCGTTCGCAATATCGGCATCATGGCGCATATCGATGCCGGAAAGACCACTACGAGCGAGCGTATTCTCTACTATTGCGGGCGGAACTATAAGATCGGCGAGGTGCATGACGGTGCCGCCACGATGGACTATATGGTTCAGGAGCAGGAGCGGGGCATCACAATCACATCGGCGGCGACCTGCGTGGAGTGGAAGAAACACCGGATCAGCCTGATCGACACGCCTGGACACGTGGACTTCACGGCGGAGGTGGAGCGTTCCCTCCGCGTTCTGGATGGCGCGATCGCCCTCTTCTGCGCGGTGGGCGGCGTCCAGCCCCAGTCCGAGCAGGTGTGGCGGCAGTCGGAGAAGTACAATGTCCCGAAGCTCTGCATGGTCAACAAGATGGATCGCATCGGGGCGAACTTCTTCAACGTGATTGAGGATATCAAGACCATGCTCGGCGGAAACCCGGTGGTGATGGTTTATCCGATGGGGGCGGGCCCCGACAGTTTCAAGGGCGTGATCGATCTGATGACGATGAAGGCGCTCTACTTTGACGAGGCGAGCAACGGTATCAAGGTGATTGAGGAGGAGATCCCCGCCGAGTACCGTGAGGCGTGCGAGAAGTACCGTCACGAGATGGTCGAGAAGGCGGCCGAGCAGGACGAGGAGCTGATGAACAAGTACTTCGAGACCGGCGAGCTGACGGTCGAGGAGATCAAGCGCGGCATCCGCAAGGGGTGCATCTCCCGTGCGCTGGTTCCCGCCTATTGCGGCACGGCGTTCAAGAACAAGGGGGTTCAGCCCCTGCTCGACGGTGTCATCGACTATCTGCCCAGTCCGCTGGACGTGGGCGAGATCCACTCGCAGGACAACATCGACGAGGTCCGCAAGCCGGATGACGACGATCCCTTCTCCGCGTTGGCGTTCAAGATCGTTGCCGACAAGCACATGGGCAAGATCACCTTCATCCGCATCTATTCCGGCACGCTCCGCGTGGGCGACCCCATCTATAACAGCACGATGAGGGCCGACGCCCGCATCGGCCGTCTGTTCCGGATGCACGCCAACCATCAGGAGGCGTTGGAGGACGCGCACGCCGGCGATATCGTCGCGGTGGTCGGCTTGGCGAAGACCCGTACCGGCGACACGATCTGCTCGAAGGAGCATCCGATCACGCTGGAGTCCATTGAGTTCCCCGCGCCGGTGATCTCGGTTTCAATCAAGCCCGCCTCCCGCGGCGACAACGAGAAGCTGGGCAACGCCCTCTACGCGCTGGCGCAGGAGGATCCGACCTTTGTCGTCAAGTATGACAAGGAAACGGAGGAGACAGTCATTTCCGGCATGGGCGAGTTGCACCTGGAGATCATCGTGGACCGCGTGAAGCGCGAGTTCAAGGTCGATTGCACCGTGGGCCGTCCCGAGGTGGCCTACCGCGAGACGATCCGCCACAAGGTCGAGGGCGAGTACAAGCATGTGAAGCAGTCCGGCGGCCGCGGCCAGTATGCCCACGTCTGCCTGCGCCTGGAGCCGCAGGAGGCCGGGCGCGGCTTCTCCTTCGTCAACGAGGTCAAGGGCGGTGTGATCCCGAACGAGTATATCCCCGCGGTCGAGAAGGGCGTCATCAAGGCGATGGAGTCCGGTCCGTGCGGCGGCTATCCGGTGGTGGACTGCAAGGTGACGGTTTTCTTCGGTTCATTCCACGAGGTCGACTCGAACGAGTTCGCCTTCAGCGAGTGTGCCCGGCAGTGTTTCAAGCAGCTCTTCCTCAAGGGGAATCCGCAGTTACTCGAGCCGGTCATGAATGTTGAGGTGGCGGTACCGCCGGACCAGATGGGGGCTGCGACCGGTTCGATCTGCCAACGCCGCGGCCGCGTCGAGGGGATGGCCGACAAGGGCGGCAGCAAGCTGGTCCACGGTTTCGTTCCGCTGAGCGAGATGTTCGGCTACTCCAACACGATCCGTACCCTGACGCAGGGGCGCGGCACCTTCACGATGACCTTCGAGCGCTACGAGGGCGTTCCCTTCGAGCTGGCCGAGGCGATCGTCGAGAAGCGGCGGAAGGAGGGCAAGGTCCGGTAGGGATCTTGGTCCGGGCGTTATCCTGCGACAAAAAGAGGGCGGTCTCCCTGGAGACCGCCCCTTTTTATTGAGGATCGTACTCGATGATGTTATTACTTCAGATAACGGCCCTTGTCGGCGTTGGAGCCGGCACCGCGGATGTAGATCTCGACCCGACGGTTGGCGGGGTTACCGTTGATCAGATCGGGCTGCTCTTTCGGACGGTTGAAACCGTAGCCGACGGCTGACATCTTGTTCTTGACGCCGTGAACCGTCAAGTAGTTCAGAACCGCCTTGGCGCGCGTCTCGGAGAGGTTCTGGTTGTAGACGGCATTCGAGCCGGTCCGACGGTCGGCGTGACCCTCGATGACGGCCGTGGCGTTGGGATTGGCGATCAACGCGCGGGCGACGGCATCCAGATCCTTGAAGTAGACGGGCTTGATGATCGCGTTGTCATAGTCGAACTCGATGTTGATCGAGAATAACATCAGGTCATCACTGCCATCCAGCGGGTTGGTCTTGTCGACCTGAACCTCGTGCCCGTCGGTCACGCCGCCCTTGTCGGTGTCGGGATCCAGCGGGTTCGTCTTGTACTTGTTCACCTCTTCGCCATCCAGCAGACCGTCGAAGTCGGTATCCGGATTCAGCGGATCGGTCTTGTGGAGTTTGATCTCCTGGTAGTCGGTCAAACCGTCGTTGTCGGAGTCCTTCACGAGGGGATTCGTCCCGTACTTGCGCTCCTCCTCATCGGTCAGGCCGTCGCCGTCGGTGTCCACGCCCTGCGGGGGAAGCGCCGCCGTCACGGGAATGACCGCGGTGGCGGAGTCGCCGTTGTCGCCCGACCCGCCGAAGTGGTAGGCGAGACCCAGGTCAAAGGTATAGAGGCACTCACAGGTCTCATCCACCGCCATGAAGGTGTGGAAGTCCGCGCGCAACGCCCAACGGTCAGTCAGGTGGTAGAAGGCGCCCAGACCGACGCGGGGACCGTTCACGTCATTCTCGTCGCCTTCGCAGAAGATGTTGCGGTGGGCGCGATAGTAACCGTAA
>DBXN01000064.1:38646-41917 GCA_002309585.1 Verrucomicrobia bacterium UBA1211 | reverse complement strand
AAAAAGTGGTCAGTGATCAGTGGTCAATGTTCAGTGGTCAACGCTCAACCCTCAACTGTCCCCACCCCACGTTACCCTCATTCGCATTCCCGTGCCAAGCGCGGGGGCTTTTAACCCTTTAACCGTTTAATCTTTTAACCTTTCTTTCGTGTTCGCGCGTAGCGCACCCAAAAAGTCGTTTTCACAAAAAACATAGAAGAGCCTGAACGTTTTACACAAATCACTGCGAAGACCATTTTTTTTGTTAATCCTGCTTGCGTACCACTCGCCGAATGTGGTAAAGTAAAAGCCTATTTGTTTCCATTTGGAAGGAAAAGCATTCAATGCCGACAATTAACCAATTAGTCCGCAAGGGGCGTTCCCCTGTTGCGAAAAAGAGCAAGTCTCCTGCGCTGAAGGCGTGCCCTCAGCGGCGCGGGGTGTGTCTTGTTGTGAAGACGCAGACGCCGAAGAAGCCGAACTCGGCGTTGCGTAAGGTGGCCCGTGTCCGTTTGACGACGGGTTATGAAGTGACGGCCTACATTCCTGGCGAGGGTCACAACCTCCAGGAGCACAGTGTTGTGCTGGTGCGCGGCGGCCGTGTGAAGGATCTTCCTGGTGTCCGTTACCATATCGTCCGCGGCTGTCTGGATAGCCTGGGCGTCAATGGCCGCAACCGCAGCCGTTCCAAGTATGGTATGAAGCGTCAGAAGAAAGAGAAATAAGGTCGCGTATGGGATGGGGCGTTGACCCTGTCCGCGCAAGAGGCAAACTATGGCAAGACGGCGTAGAGCAGTAAAGCGGGTTCAGCCCGTTGATCCGAAATTCAACAGTGAGTTGGTTGCCCGCGTGGTCCGCGCGTTGATGAAGAGCGGAAAGAAGACCACGGCGGAGCGGATTGTTTATGGGGCGATTGAAGAGTTGCGCGATAAGACCGGCAAGGATCCTGTCGAAGTCATGGATGCCGCGATCGCCAACATGAAGCCGAAAGTGGAAGTGAAATCCCGCCGCGTCGGCGGTACGACCTATCCTGTTCCCGTGGAGATCCGCCCGGCCCGCCAGTTGTCGCTGGCCCTCCGTTGGATGACCCAGTACGCCAGCGCGCGTCGGGGTATGCCGATGCCGAAAGCGGTCGCGTTGGAGCTTCTGGATGCCTACAACAATCAGGGCAATGTGATCAAGAAGCGCGACGATACCCACAAGATGGCGCAGGCGAACAAGGCGTTTGCCCACTACGCGTGGTAACCCTTGGGAATCGATTGGAAAAGGCGTTTGCAAAATCCGTTCGGATTTTGCAAATGCTTTTTTTGTTATCGGTTGAGTGTCCACTTCCCATTCCCCGTTCCCTATAACCTTTTAACCCTTTAACCTTTTAATCGTTTAAACTTATCTCCATGTCCTATCCTGTCCAGTTTGTCTCCTGTCCCGATTACGGGGAGGCGTTGGCCCCGGCGATGGACCGGCTTTTCACGGCGGTCGGGTGGTTGACCCCTGAGCGCTTTTCGGGTCAGCGGGTGCTTTTGAAGCCGAACCTTCTGACGGACCGTCTCCCCGAGGAGGCGGTGACCACCCATCCCGAATTCCTGCGTCAGGTGATCCGGCGTTTCAAAGCGTGCGGCGCGACGGTCTCGGTGGGGGACAGCCCGGCCAGCACGGCGAATCTTGAGCAGGTCTGGCGGAAATCCGGCATCGGGGCTGTCTGTCAGGAGGAGGGGGTTCCCCTGATCGCCTTCGAGCGGAACGGCGGCCGAGCGATCGAGTGTGACGGATTCTCGTTTTCTCTCTCGGAGCCGGTGCTTGAGGCGGATTGGGTGGTGAATTTACCGAAGGTGAAGAGCCATGCCCTCACGATGCTGACGGCGGCGGTCAAGAACATGTACGGCGCGGTTCCGGGTTATGCCAAGACCGCGCTCCATAAGCGTTACCCGAAACCCGCCACCTTCGGTCGTCTGCTTCAGACGATCTGGAAGCGGATTCCCCGTTCGGTGACGATTGTGGACGGCGTGGTGGGCATGGAGGGGCAGGGGCCCGCCAACGGCCGCCCGGTTTCTCTGGGGTTTGTGGCGGCTGCGGAAAACCCGTATGCGATGGATCTGGCGCTGTGCCGGATTCTGGGGCTTACCCCGTCGCGGGTGCCGTATCTGGCTGGCGCGCCTGTGGGGGAGGATGAGGTCGAGTTGGTCGGTGAGATTCCCTCGGTCGCCTCCTTCGAGGTTCCCTCCGGGGCGCACGTGTTGCGATTGTTGCCCGAATGGCTGGTGCGTCTCGCGGGTCGGCTGATTTGGGTCCGGCCCGGTTTCGACACGGCCCGCTGCATCGGGTGCGGAAAGTGCGTCGAGGCCTGCCCGATGGAGGCGTTGCATCTCGCGGCCGACCGTCGGCCCCGGTTGCGGGGCGAGGCGTGCATCGGTTGTTCATGTTGCCATGAGGTTTGCCCCCGCGGCGCGATCGAGATGACCCAATCGGCGATTTTGCGGATGCTGAAGGTCTTTAAGGGACTTTAAGGACCTTAGGGACCTTAAGGACCTTAGGGGCTTTAGGGACCGCACCACCGTACTACCAAACTACCGCACTATCATCGCATTTCACTCCTCCTTCGGGGTGGAGGTGCGGAGGGGGTAGAGGCGGTAGGCGATGTCGCGGAGGGCGTCGATCATCTCAGGGTAGGGGGTGTCGCAGATGTCGGTCCAGCCGACGTTGAGGTATTCGCCGTCGAACCGTCCGGTAGTCGCCTGGTCGGAGAACTGGTGCCAGTGGACGCCGACNNACGGGGGGCGGCGGCGAGGGCCGCCGCCGAGAGCGCGAGCACGGCGAGTAGCCCGAGGCGTCCAGCCAGAATCAGGACCATCCAACGGATCTGTTCCCCGCGGGAGGCGATTGGGAGTCTTTTGCCATCGGGCGGTGCCAACAGCGCCAAGAGGGGGATCAGGATAATCCCCGCCAGCCAGGGCGGGGCTTGGGCCACGCCGCGTATGCAGGCGGGAAAATCCACGCCGTACAGGGCTATCAGGGCGGCGAGCCAGAGGATGGGCATCAGCGTGACGGCCACCTGCGCCCTTCGCCAGGCTGGGCGGACCAGAACCCGTTCACCGCAATAGGGGCAATGCAGCATCCAGGGGGCGGTCTCGCGTCCGCAGACAAAGCAGCGGCCTCGCTCGTTCAGCAGATACACCCGTCTCCTTTCACGCTATTCGACCAAATCTCCCAAGAGCATAATCTGGCTGACCCAGAATTTGGTCCCCTGGTATTTCGGCTCCTTCAACTCCTTCTCCGGATCTTTCAGCCGAAAGGC
>DBXN01000064.1:37999-38550 GCA_002309585.1 Verrucomicrobia bacterium UBA1211 | reverse complement strand
TAGGTGCAGTAGCTGTCGAACCGGGGAATGGGTTTTCCGGCGGGGGCACCGTCTACGCTGACGCGGACCTGCCCGCCATCCGGCCCCAACAGGTCATAGAGACAGACACGTCTCCCGCGAACCGAGAAGGTGAGGGTGCTGCCGGGGGCCTCCGAGAACCAGATTTGCCCCATCCGGTTGGAGAAGGAGCGCATCAGGGCGTTGTCCTCCGGAAGCGCCTGCCACGATCCCGTCAGCATGGAGGATGAGACGGGAACCATCTTCGCCTGCTCGAAGTTGTCCGGCACGAAGGGAACCGCCAGTTTCGCGCGGTGGTCGGCCGGTTTCGAATCCCGCATCCGTGTAAAGGCGTTGGTGATCGAGGCGAGATAGAGCGCATGGCCTTCGTCACGGGGATGGACGCTGTCGTCGGCGAAGAGCAGCCGGCCATCGGCTTTGATCCGTTCACGGACCACGCGGTTGCGTTCGGGGGTCTCCCGGGGAACCGTCGCCTCGATCTCCCGCGCGTCCATCATCAGCTTGTGTTCGTTGATCAGCCGGGCCACGCGGGG
>DBXN01000064.1:37633-37932 GCA_002309585.1 Verrucomicrobia bacterium UBA1211 | reverse complement strand
TCGTTGGTGAAGGCGGCGGTGATGGTGTAGGTGAAGACGATGTCGGTGGTGGGATCCTTCTTCCAGGTCTGGCGGACAATGCCCTCCATCGTCTGCCAGATTGCCTCCGGGGCCGCCCCGCCGTCATTCGTCGCGAACTCGACGAAGAGCAGNNAGCAGGTCGGGGTTGTGGCGCAGGGCATCATGGCCGAGCCGGAAGACCCCCAGGTCGCTTCCTGTACCGCCGATCGCGGCGTTGATCTCGGTGAAGGTCGTTTTCGGGTAGGTCTTCCGGAGCCAGTCGGTGGTCTTGTTCCGCC
>DBXN01000064.1:37346-37614 GCA_002309585.1 Verrucomicrobia bacterium UBA1211 | reverse complement strand
TAGGCGACCGTGATCGGCCGCCCCGCTTCGATTTTCGCCAACAGGTGGCCGATGCCCTCCCGGGGGCGGACCTCCTCCGCCTGGACCTGACGGTAGGCGGGAGCCGCCTGGAGCGGTGACAGAAACCATGCGGCAAGACCGCAGATGCACGCTAAGCGATTCATGGCCCCTCCTCCAGGCGGATGGGGATCCCGCCCGTTTGCGGATCCGTCACCCGATTTTCCATCCGTCGCGGACATACGGTTTCAGCAGGGCGTTCGCTGCCTCG
>DBXN01000064.1:37022-37333 GCA_002309585.1 Verrucomicrobia bacterium UBA1211 | reverse complement strand
TCCCATTTGAGTTCGCCTTCGATCCGCTGGGAGATACATCCCAGCAACACCATTTCGGTCAACGGAACCGCATGGTCGAAGTGTGAGAGCGGTTTCGCGCCACCCCGGATCGCCTCCGCGAACTCCCAATGGTGGTTCTTGACGCGGGGCAGGGTCTTCGGCAGATCCTTCGTTGCGGGATGGGCTCCGCTGCCGACGAATTTGTCCTCGCCGTTCAGCGAGAGGGCGCCGTTGTACCAGGTGCCTTTGTCCCCGACGATCAACGTGCCGCCCATCGTGTCCCCGCGACCCTTCAGCAACCGCTTGCAGGT
>DBXN01000064.1:24351-36937 GCA_002309585.1 Verrucomicrobia bacterium UBA1211 | reverse complement strand
GTGGTCTTGACCGTCTCGACCGTCAGGACGTTCTGCAACTGAAGACCCCGGAAGAAGAAGCTCATCGAATGGCAGGCGATATCGCCCAACGCGCCGGTTCCGAAATCGAACCAGCCGCGCCATTTGAACGAATGGTAGACGCCCGCTTTGAAGGGACGCTCGGGTGCGATGCCCAACCAGAGGTTCCAGTCGAGGTTTTCGGGAACGGGATCGCTGCCGGCGGGACGGTTCAGCCCCTGCGGCCANNGTCGTCACATGGATCTCGGAGATGGTGCCCAGCACGCCCGAGCGCAACACCTCGATATTCCGGCGCTGGCCATCGCTTCCGTTGCCGTTATTGCCCATCTGGGTCATGACGCCGCAGGCTTCCGCGACCTCTTTAAACCGCTCCGCCTCCCAGAAGGTCCGCACCAGCGGCTTTTCGACATACACATGGCATCCGTGCTGCATCGCGGCGATCGCGGCGGTCGCGTGCATGTGGTCCGGTGTCGAGACTACCACCGCGTCAAGGTCCTTCTCCTCTTCCAGCATCTTGCGGAAATCCTGATACTGGCGGACCTTCGGGCAACGCTCCTTCACCTTGTCGGTCGCCCATCCGAGCGCGCCTTTATCGACATCGCACAGCGCGACGATCTCTTCCCCCAACGAATAAAACTCGTTCAAGTTGGCGCCACCGCGTCCGCCTGAACCGATAAACGCCATCCGCAGTTTGTCACCCTTTTGGCGGAATCCGGCTTTCCGAATGATCGGCACATCCGCGCCCCGGACGGGAAACGCCATACCCGCTGCGGCCAGGCCGCTGACAGAAAGAAAATCGCGACGAGAAACGTTCATCATTAAACTCCCATTCACAAGGTTTACAATTGGTAAAAGAGAGTATAGACGATTCTTCCGTTGGAAACAAGCGGCGAATCGGCCGTTCTACAGCAGGAGGATGCCGATCACCATTCCGAGGCCGAGGACATAGAAGGGGGAGAACTTCGTGAAGGCGGTGAGCAGGAAGGCGGTGAGGGCGATCAGCGCCGCTTTCAGCTCCGGGGTCTGGGTGAGCGGGGCGGCCTCTCCCCACAGGGCTTCCCGGACCAGCAGGAGAGCGGCAACCGTGACGAGTCCTGTCACGACGGGCCTCAGGATACTGAAGGTCTTGATCATGCAGGGGTGTTCCCGGTGGTTCTGCCAGAATCTTCCCAACGTGTTGATGCAGATGATTGAGGGGACGCAGACGGCCAGGGTGCCGACCAGCGCGCCCACGCAGGCGATCCAAAGGTTGGTGGGGTGGGCGGCGCGGATAATCGTGAAGCCGACGAAGGTGGCGGTGTTGATGGTGATCGGGCCGGGGGTGATCTGGGCGATGCCGAGGATGTCGAGAAACCCCTGGTTGGTGAGCCACCCGCGCGAAACCATCTCACTTTGGAGCAGCGGGATCATCGCCAGCCCTCCGCCGATGGTCAGTAGACCGACCTTGATGAAGACACCCGCAATCCGGAGCAGAAGCGTCATGCGGCATCGCCTCCCTTCAGCCGGCGGCAGGTGATGAGCCACCAGAGGATGCCTCCCACCACGCCGGCGAGGATCAGGGCGACGGCGTTGATCTTGAAGAGCAGTGACGCGGCCAGTACGGCAATGATGACGGACACGCCGAGACGCGTTTGGCCGGTTCGCCGGAAGAGGGTCCATGCTGTTCCCAGCATCATTCCCGCCACGGCGGGCCGCAGGCCCGCCATCGCCCGATTGAGTACGGAATGGTCAGCGATCGTGTCGAAGACGATGCCGTAAGCCAGAATGATGAGGAACGGGACGCAGACCACGCCGAGCGTGGCCATGAGTGTGCCGAAAAATCCGCGTAGGCGGTGGCCGATCAACATGGCGGTATTGACCGCAATGACCCCCGGAACGAGTTGCGCCATCGCGTAGAAGTCGGTCATCTCCTCTTGCCCGCACCAGGCGCGGCGGTTGACCACCTCACGTTCCAACAACGGCAACATCGCGTAACCGCCGCCGAAGAGCATCGCGCCGATCTTGAGGAAACTGATAAAAATCTGCCAGCCTGTCGCCATGATTGCGTATGCGTTGAGGGTTGAGCGTTGAGGGCCAAAGAAAAGGTTAAAAGATGAAAAGGTTCCGTGTTTAGTGATCGGTTCATCATCCGTGTTTCAGGGGACGGAACTTCACGCGGGTTGGCCGGTCGGCGGCGTCACCCAGCAGCCGTTTGCGCTGCTCGTGGTACGCTTCGTAATTGCCCTCGAACCAGGTCACCTTGCTGTCACCCTCAAAGGCGAGGATGTGCGTTGCGATTCGGTCCAGGAACCAGCGGTCATGGCTGACGACCATGACGCATCCGCCGAAATCCTGAAGGCCCTCTTCAAGGGACCGGAGCGTGGCGACATCGAGATCGTTGGTCGGTTCATCGAGCAGCAGCAGGTTGCCGCCGCTTCGGAGCAGTTTGGCCAGGTGGACCCGGTTCCGCTCGCCGCCGGAAAGGACGCCGATCAGCTTCTGCTGTTCCGCTCCCTTGAAGTTGAACCGGCTGCAGTAGGCGCGGCCGTTCATCATGGTCTGCCCCGCGAGGGAGACGTACTCCGAGCCGCCGGTGATCTCCTCGTAAACCGTGTGGGCGGGATCCAGCTCGTCGCGTAGCTGGTTAACGTAGGAGAGCACCACGGTGGGACCGATGGTCAAGGTGCCGGAGAGGGGTTTCTCCTGTCCGGTCATCAGTTTGAAGAGGGTTGTCTTGCCCGCGCCGTTTCCGCCGATCACGCCGACGATTCCGCCCCGGGGCAGATCGAAGTTGAGGTCTTCGAAGAGCAGTTTGTCGCCGAACCCCATCGAGAGGTGTTCCGCCCGGACCACGAGATCGCCGAGGCGCGGTCCCGCCGGAATCTGGATCCGGAGATCGTCCTCGCGCGTGCTGATCTGCTGGGCGGCCAGCTCCTCATACCGACGGACACGCGCCTGGTTTTTCGCGCGGCGGCCGGAGGGGTTGGTGTGGACCCATTGCAGTTCGTTCTCAATCAGTTTGCGGCGGGATTCCGCCTGTTTGGCTTCTCGCAGCATCATCGCCTGTTTCTGGACCAGCCACGCCTCGTAGTTGCCCTTATAGGGGTAGGTACGGCCATTGTCCAGCTCCAGAATCCACTCCGTCACATTGCTCAGGAAGTAGCGGTCATGCGTGACGACGATGAGCGACCCCTTGAACCCCTTGAGGTAGGTCTCCAGCCAGGCGACCGATTCCGCGTCCAGATGGTTGGTCGGCTCGTCGAGCAGCAGGACATCGGGATTGGAGATCAGCAGCCGGCAGAGGGCGACGCGGCGGCGTTCGCCGCCGGAGAGCGGGGCGACCGGCGCATCGGCGGGCGGGAGGCGGAGCGCCTCCATCGCCATCTCGATCTGGTGGTCCAGGTTCCACAGGTCGTTCGCGTCAATGACATCCTGAAGATTCCCCAGTTCGTCGTTGAGTTTGTCGGACTCCGCATCGGAAATGTCGGTGCCGAGCAGGTCGCAAATCTCATCGTACCGCGCGAGCATTGCCTTCGATTGCGCCACGCCCTCTTCCACGCATTCGAGGACGGTCTTGGTCTTGTCCAGTTCCGGTTCCTGCGGGAGGTAGCCGACCTTGGTTCCCTTGGCGACCTGACACTCTCCCATGTACTCCCTGTCGATCCCGGCCATGATCTTCAGGAGGGAGGATTTACCCGATCCGTTCGCCCCGATCACGCCGATGTGCGCGCCGTGGAAGAAGGAGAGATTCACATCCTCCAGAATCGTCTTTTTGTCATGCTGCTTGGTGAGGTTGATCAGACTAAACGCATATTCGCCGGCCATGGTGGGGTCCTCTCCGAATAGGATTTCAGATTGGGGAGAAACAACCGGCTGCAACCGACAGAGGCCGATTGCAGCCGAAACGTGCCGCTGGATGGGGCTGTTAGGCCTCTTTCTGCTTCGCGGCGAAGATACCGAGGATGAGCATGTAGATGCAGCATCCGAGGATCACGAAGATCAGGCCGTTCGGGCCGCTCTTGCTCTGGACCGCGCCCATGATCGGCGGGATCACGGCGCCGCCCGCGATCGCCATCACCATCAGACCCGAGATCTCGTTCGCCTTCGCGGGCAGGCGGTTCATCGCCAGGCCGAAAGCCATGCCGAAGGTGTTGGAGAGACCGAGCGAGGCGATAAAGATGCAGGTCAGGACGGCGGCGGCATTCCGCGTGAAGAGCATGGCGACCACGCCGGCGATGGCGATCAGGAGGCTCCAGGGGAAGCATTTCCGGGGGGCGATCTTCGCGAAGATGGCGGCGCCGAGGAAGGAACCGATCGTCTTGGCGATGAAGTAGACGCTACCCGCGCGGACCGCATCCTCCTGGGTCAGCCCGCAGGCGTCCTTCATGAAGGGCGGGATCGAGAAGCCGAAACCGACATCCGCGCCGACCGAGAAGAAGATGCCGAAGAACATCGCCAGGATGTAGGGGTTGCCCAGCAGGGAGAGGCAGCTGCCGAAGGTCGCGCCCGCGGCGGTCGCGTCCTCACGCTTGATCGGGGTCGCCATCAGCCAGACCGCCGAGAGGATGGTCAGCCCGCCGTAGATCGGGAAGATCAGTTTCCAGTTGCCCATCTGCTTCGCCGCGAAGGTCGCGATGAAGGGGCTGGCGGCGGCGCAGAGCGCCTTGACGAACTGTCCGAGCGAGATGCGGCTGGTGAGCTGGTCCTGCTCGACCACGTTGCTCATCAGCGAGGGAAGCGCCGCCTGGATGATGGTGTTACCGATGCCCATCAGGGCGAAGGCGGCGAAGTAGATGTATTTCGTGGAGGCGACATCTTTGTTCGCCAGCATCGGGAGGAACATCGCGATGACCGTGATGACGAGGCTGATCATCACCGTGTTCTTCCGCCCGAACTTGCTCAGCATCAGCGACGCCGGAACGGAAACCAGGAAGAACCACATGAAGATCATGGAGGGAAGGAAACTGGCGAGCTGGTCGGAAAGGTTATAATCGCTTTTGATGTAAGCGGTGGCCGTTCCGATGATATCGACGAACCCCATCACGTAAAAACCGAACAGAATCGGCAGAAGCGCCAACCAACCAGAACCCTGTTTGTTCTCGGACATTCCAAATTCTCCTGTTAAAGGTTAAAGATGGGGATATTTTAGCAGAAAAGGAGACGGTGTCGATAATAATAGTGAGGAGGCGCCATGATGAATTAAGGTTGAATCCCCATTTGGAATCGGTTATAGTCCCTACCCTAACGTTAATGGGTGGTAATCGGGGTGGCTCACCGAATCCCGTTCTGCGTTAGGAGGCGGTGCGGGGGAGATGTTATGTTGAAGTGGATGGTTGCGGTTTTTCTTTCGGTTCAGTGTCTGGTTGGCGTTGCGGCGGAGGAGCATTGGACGTGGTGCGGCTGGGGCGGAGGCGGTTGGTTTTGGAGTTCGGCGGCGGACCCCGTCAATCCCGATATCTTCTACATGGGCGGCGATGTCAACGGCATCTGGAAGAGCGTCGATGCGGGGAAGAGCTGGTCGTTCGTCAATCGGGGGCTTGGGAATTATGTCGTCTACTCCCTCGCCGTCGCGCCGTCGTGTCCCCAGACGGTCTATGCCCTGACGGAGGGTGGCGTGTGCGCCTCGTTTAACGGGGCGGAGACGTGGACAGTTTGCCGCGAGACGGCGAAATCGGCATTGGATGTCTGCGCCAAGCGCGGGGGATCGGTCCATGCGATTGCCGTCGATCCCCGGGATGATAAGACCGTATATGCGGGCGGGGGAAGCGGGCGCGCGGTGAAATCGCGGGACGGCGGACGGACCTGGGAGGTCCTCGACTACCTCTCCAGCCGCCAGCCTGAACCGGGGGAACGACCCGAACCCTACTCGGGGGCGGGATACGGAGTGATCACGGTCGCGGCGAACGAGATGGATTGGGCCAACTATATCCGGATCCAGAAGTTCCTCTCGCAGGAAGGGGAGGATTGGAGCCGTTACACCGCTGTCTCCGCGCGACTTTTTCTTCCCGCCTCGGCCCCTGAGGGGATCGCGGCGACGATAGTCCTGCAGAGCGGCGGATGGGTCTGGAAAGAGGGGAACATGGTGTCTCTCAAGCCGGGCGCGTGGACCGAACTCGCCTTCCCGCTGACCGCATACCACAACCCGAAGCAGATCAACATGATCCATCTGGTCATCCGGACCAACGGCAAGGGATACAAGGGCGAGATCGCCGTCGATCGGGTTGTCGCGACGGGCTCCGGCGCGGTCCGGACGGTCGGGGAGTGGGACGGTTCGGACATCGAGGGGTGGGTGGTCAGCCCCGACGCGAACACGAAGTCGGTTACCCGGCGTTTCGCCGCGTCGCGCCAGCCGCGGGTCGCCGACGCAAACGGGCCGATCCGGACGATCGCCGTTTCCGGTGCCGATCCGCAGGTTGTCCTGATCTGCCAGGAACGGTATGGGCTCTTCCGTTCCACCGATGCTGGTCGAAGCTGGCGGCATCTGCGCGAGGCGCCCCAGGGAGCGACCTGTGTCGCATGGGCGGGACCGCAGACGCCGAAGCGGTGGTATGGCGCGTTCGGCCAGAGCGGCGTGTTTGTCTCGGAGGATGACGGGATGACATGGCGTTCCCTCAATCTGGCGCTTGCCGGGCGGTTGGGGGCGCGTGATGTCGCCCCGGATCCGAAACGGCCCGGTACGCTCCACGTGATCACCTCGGAGGGCTTTAACGGCTATGTCGCCACCACGCGTGACAACGGGAAGACATGGGAACGGGTTTCCCGCTTCACGGCGGAACGCCCCGCGAATCCGACCCTTCCCGGGAATGGCGATACGGGGACCATCACCGGACTGTCGAATCTCGCGATCAGCCCCGCCGATCCGGATCGGTTGCACTTGTCCTGCAACTGGAATCCCTGCTTCTCGACCGACGGGGGAAGGACGTGGCGGGAACGGTGCGCCGGCGCGGACATCACCTGTTTCCACGACATCCGCTTCCTGGATGGGAAGGTCTACGGCGCGGCGATGGATGAGGGGACACTGGTCTCGGAGGATGGCGGGAACGAGTGGAAAGCGCTCTTCCCCCTCAAGTGGCAGGCGGGGTTGAGCGGGCATCATTGGCGGGTTCTGCCCCAGCGGCTTGAAAACGGCTCTACGCGGATCATCTGTACTGTCTCCCCCTGGGCGCACGGACACGATTTCCCGGTGAAGGTGATTGTCTCGGAGGATGGCGGCAAGCGTTTTACGGAGGCGAAGGGGTTGCCGGCGTACCGGACCCACGCGAACACCATGTGGGGCGAGGGGCACGGCCGCGCGTTGGCCGCCGACCCGAAGCGGCCCGATATCCTCTACCTCGGGATCGACGGCGATCCGGCGGACGGGAACGCGGGTGGCGGGATTTTCAAATCCGTTGACGGCGGAAAGAACTTCACCCGGCTGGCCAACCAGCCGGGATCCCTGCGGATGTTCTACGGTCTCGCGGTCGATCCGACCGACACCCGACGGATCGTCTGGGGCGCCTGCGGGGAGGGCGCCGGGGTGTACGTCTCGGAGGATGGCGGCGACTCCTGGCGGAAGGCACCGGATCTGAACGACTGGATCTTCAATGTGGAGATTACCCCGTCGGGAATCCTCTATGCGGGCGGCTCACGCCTTTGGCGGAGTGACGACTCGGGGAAGCATTTCCGGGCGGTTGGGGAACTGGTCCCCGGGACGGTGACCGGGATCGCGGTCGACCCCGACAACGAGGCGCGGATCTGGTGTTCGGTCACCACCTGGAGCGGGGATGCGGACGGCGGAGTATTTGAGTCGCTTGACGGCGGCCGCACATGGCGTGCGATCACGGGCGACATCCCGTACCGGAAACCGCTTATCCTCCGGTACAACCGGGAGAAACGGGAACTGTGGGCGGCCGGGCCGGCCGTCTTCAAGCTCCAACGGCCCTAACATCCGGTCGAGCCGAAACCGCCGGTCCCGCGATCGCTTTCGGGGAGGGCATCGCACAGTTCGATCGCGGCGCGGGCGACTGGGGCGATGATCAATTGGGCGATCCGCATGCCCGGTTCGATGGCGAAGGGCTGGTCGCCGTGGTTGATCAGGATTACGCAAAGTTCCCCGCGGTAGCCCTCATCGATCGTTCCGGGGGCGTTCAACACCGTGACGCCGTGTTTCAGCGCGAGGCCGCTGCGGGGACGGACCTGTCCCTCCGTCCCGGGCGGAAGGGCCATGGCGAGACCCGTGTGGACCAGTTTGCGCTCGCCGGGCAGGATGAGGGTCTGTTCGCAGGCGCAGAGATCCATGCCCGCATCGCCGGGATGGGCGTAGGTGGGGAGGGTGGCTTGCGGATTCAGACGTTTGAACGAGACGGTCATGACGGGGATTCCTTCCGCTGTTAAAGGGCTTCAAGAGCTTGGGCGACCTTCACGTCGGCATCGGGGACGGAACAGGTCTTCATGGCTAGCGCCATCTGCCGGACACGGGTCGGGTTGTTCATCTTGCTCCGCAGATACCGCATCAGGGAGCGTCCGGTCAACTCGGCCTGGTCGGCTTCGTCCGCCGCATCGGCTTTGACGAGCGCCTCCGCGTTGAGGTGCTGATGGTTCCGGATCGCGCTGGGCAGCGGGATCAGCAGGGCGGCCTTGCCGAGCGCGCAGAGTTCGAAGCAGGTCGAGGCGCCGGCGCGGGAAACCACGAAATCGGCGGAGGCGAACGCCCGGCCCATCTCCGGGATGAAGGCGGCGACGCGGGCCTGTACGCCGTTTTTCTCATACGTTTCTTTCAGCCACGCCTCATCGGCCTTACCGCATTGATGGATCACATAGAAGGGTTTCGGTTGGTCTTTCTTCAAGAGGCACATCGCCTGCGCCGCGAGTTCATTGACCCGATGGGCGCCTTGGCTGCCGCCGGTGACCAGGATCGTGAAGAGATCCTTGGGGATGTCGTCGAACGGCGGCTGTCCGATCAGCCGCGTCCGGATCGGGAGACCGGTGTAAACGGTCGGGGTGCGGCGCAGCCACTTCGCTGTATCGGGGAAACTGATGGCGACGCGGGTCGCGAAGCGGGCGAGAAAGTCAATCGCTTTGCCGGGAACCGCGTTTGCCTCATGGAGCATGATCGGGATTTTTCCCGTCCAGGCCGCGAGGACCGGCGGAAGGCTTGAATAGCTGCCCATCGCCAGAACCGCATCCGGCTTGAAGCGGCGCATCTCCCGTCGGCAGATCCAGAGCGAGCGGATCAGGGCGAAGAGGGTTTTGATCGAAAGCTGGCGGGCGCCGGTCGAGAAGATGGGACCGTTCCAGTCATTCAGCGTCGATTGCTCGATATCCCGTCCCGAAAGCCAGACGCAGACCTCATGACCCCGGGCGCGCAACGCGTTCGCGACCGCCAATCCCGGAAACACGTGGCCGCCGGTTCCGCCGCATGCCACGACGAATTTTTTCTTCGTTTGACTCATTTTGTCCGTCTCCTTTCCGCTTTCGGGGTTCCGCACCGTTTAACGCTCTGACCGCGCCGCCCGTTTCCCCTTCCGGGAACGTTTGAGGTCTTGGATGGCATCGAGCAGATCTTGGCGGCTTATGATGAGCATGAGGCAGGCGTAGACCGCTATGCCGACGATGACCGTGGCGCCGAGAACCGTCAGTTGGACCGGTTTGTCGGCCATCCTCTCCCCGGCGAGGCGGCAACCGGTTCGCCAGGCGATCCAGGCGGCGAGGGCCATGACGGAGGCGCCGATGAGGGATTTGATGAGCGAGGGAAGCATCCGCCCCAGACGGGGCGAGCAGGATTTTCGCCGAAGGAGGATGAAGAGACAGGCGCTGTTGACAAGACTGGTCAGAACGGTGGAGCCGGCGATCCCGCAATGTTTCCAGCCGACCGGAAGCAGGATGATGCTGGTGATGTTCAGCGTCACGTTCAGCGCCAGGCAGGCAAGGCTCACCTTCAGCGGAGTCATGACATCCTGCATGCCGTAAAAGGCCGGTTGGAAAACCTTCTGGAGGGAGAAGATCAGGAGGCCCGGGGCGTATGCCGCCAAGGCCCGCGCGCTGAGCGTGATGGAGTCGGCGTCAAAGCGTCCTCCCTTGAAGGCGTAGATGGCCTGGATGACGGCGGGGGCGAGAACCAGCAGGGCGAGGGAACAGGGGGTCATGATCAGGCCCAGCTGGCGGATGGCGCGTTCGAGGGTTTCGCGCATTTCGGAGAAGGCCCCGCTTGAGGCCTGTCGGGAGAAGGTCGGGAGCAGGACCGTCATGAAGGCGGTCGCGAACATGCCGAGCGGGAGATAGGTGATGCGTTCCGCGTATTCCAGCGCGGCGGGGGCGGCGGTGTCGGCCCAGTAGGCGAGGAGTTTGTCGAGACAGACGTTGATTTGGATGACGCCCATCCCGATCGCGGCGGGGCCCATCAGGGCGAGGATACGGCGGATCCGGGCATCCCGGAAGATCCCTTTGCCGAGAAACGCGAAGCGGAATCCCTGGCGGTGGAGCGTGGGGAGTTGGAAGAGAATTTGGGCCAACCCCGCGAGAAGGATGGCGAAACAGAGGAAAAGCAGCTGGTTCTCCGAGTTTCCGCAGAGGTTCGGAAAGAGGATCAGGGGAATGAGCGCGCCCAGCCAGAAGAGGTTCAGGATAGAGGGGGTTAGGGAAGAGACGGCGAATTTACCCAAACTGTTCAGGACGCCCGAGATCGTCCCGGCCAGACAGATGAGGAGGGCGTAGGGGAGCATGATCCGGAGCATCGGGAGGGGTAACAGCCAGCGGCTGCCTTCCGGGAGAATGCGGGCGAGGGGATAGGTGGCCAGAATGCCCAACCCGGTGATGACCGAGAGCAACCCCGTGAGGGCGATCAGTACACGCGAGGTGAGTCGCCACGCCTCGTCCTTCCCCTCCGTGAGGAGGGTGTCGTTGAAAACGGGGACGAAGGCGTTTGAGAGGGCGCCTTCGCCGAAGAGCCGGCGGAAGAGGTTGGGCGTGGTGAAGGCCATGTCGAAAGCCGATTTCAGGGGGGAGGTCCCGAAAAGGTAACCCATCGCGATCTCCCGCACGAGACCGAGAACGCGGCTGATCGCGGTCATCGCGCTGACGACCGCGACAGACCCGAGGATCGGGTGGGAACGCTTGGTCTGGGCTTCAGGCATGGGACGGTTTCTCCCGCTTCCGGTGGAAACAGATGTGGCTGACGGCGTCACGGAAGTTCTCCGCACCTTCCAGGATCTCAATATCGACACGCAGGTAGTAGACGGGAACGGGGGTCGATTCAAAGTGGGGGAACCGGACGGCGTCCTTCTCGGTTGTCAGGACGGCGTGGGCGTGGAGGTCCGACGATTTGTTCAGGATATTGAGGATCTCCTGGGCGCAATAGCGATGGTGGTCGGCATAGCGTTCGCAATAGATGACCTTCGCGCCCATGCGGCGGAGGGAGTTTTCGAAACTTTGCGGCACGGCGATGCCGGAGAGGGTGGTGACGGTCTTCCCCTGAAGCCATTCCAGCGGGAGGTGCTGGCCGGTATAGACATCCTGGAGGTAGCGCGGCTGGTGGCAACACTCGATGATCTCGGCGTGGTCATTCAACTCGCGGATCCGTTTGCGGAGTTCTTCGGAGTGGCCGTCGGATTTGGTGATGAAGATGAAGTCGCCCCGTTTCAGGTTCTTCACCGGCTCCCGGAGGACGCCGCGGGGGAGGAGATTGCCGTTTCCGAAGGGATTGGTCTTGTCGACCAGCACGATCTCCAGGCGGTGCTGGAGTTTCTGGTACTGGAAGCCGTCGTCGAGGATGAGGGTGTCGCAGCCGAACTTCTTCACCGCGTAACGGCCGCTCTTCACGCGGTTGCGGTCCACCAGAACGACCACACCCGGCAGGTTGCTGGCGAGCATGTAGGGTTCGTCGCCGCCCATCTCGCTGTCGAGCAGCAGGTGCTTGCCGTCGCTCACCACGCGCGGCGGCTCGATCTTCTCGCTGAACATCCGCTGGTACCACGGCGCCTCCTTCTTCCGGTAGCCCCGGCTGAGGATCGCGACCTTCCGACCGGCCTTCAGCAGCTCCCGCGCGAAGATCTCCACGACTGGGGTTTTACCCGTTCCGCCGGCGGTGATGTTCCCGACGCTGATGACCTGGCAGCCGAGCGGATAGCGGCGCAGCACGCCGGTCCGGTAGAAGAAGAGGCGGATGGCCACGATCATCCGGAAGACCAGCGAGATGCCCTTCAGGAACGCCAAAAGAAGACGAATCGGAAGGGGATGACCGAGGTCAGCCCCTTCCTGCTGGATAATGCGGACCAGATAACGTTCGATCCGCTCGATTCGCCTGACACGTGTCTTGCGCAACTCAGAGCGCGGCCTTGATGATGTCGGCAAACGAATCCGCCTTCAGCGCCGCGCCGCCGATCAGACCGCCGTCGATGTCGGGCTGGTCCATCAGCTCTTTCGCGTTCGCCGGCTTCATGCTGCCGCCGTACTGGATACGGATGGTGTTGGCGATGGCGCCCGAGGAGAGCTCGGCGAGGGTGAGGCGGATGAGGGCGTGGACCTCCTGCGCCTGCGCCGGGGTCGCGGTGCGGCCGGTGCCGATGGCCCAGACCGGCTCATACGCGATCACGATCTTCGCCAGATCGTCGCC
>DBXN01000064.1:21311-24240 GCA_002309585.1 Verrucomicrobia bacterium UBA1211 | reverse complement strand
GCCTTCGTGCGCTGGTTGACGGTCGTGTCGGTCTCGCCGAAATACTGCCGGCGCTCGCTGTGGCCGATAATCACATACGCCACGCCCAGATCCTTGAGCATCGCGGCGGAGATCTCGCCCGTGAAGGCGCCCGACTCGGCCCAGTGGATGTTCTGCGCGCCCAGCGCGACGTTCGATCCCGCGCACGCCGCCGCGGCGTCCTTCAAATCCGTGAACGGCGGGCAAACCACGATATCGACCGCGTCGATTCCCGCCGCCGCCTGCTTAATGCCGTTGATCAGTTCGGCCGCCTCAGAGGCCGTCTTGTTCATCTTCCAGTTGCCTGCAACAATCTTCCTGCGCATCAAAGACTCCTTATGGGTTAAAAAACGGGTTTTATTATGCCGTTTTCGGGAGGAACATGCAAATGAAAAGGAAGAAAGGGGAACGGGGAATGGGGAACGNNGGGAAGAGGGAAAAGAGGGGAATGGGGAATGGCGGTGGCGGACGCGACGGGGCGTGTCCCTCAACGCTCAACCCTCAACCGGCAACAGGGGAATGGGTCACGGTTCGCTGATCTTCTTCACGAAGCGGTAGGGAAATAAATGGATCTCCCGTTCGCCGCTTGCGTCAACACCGAAATCGACATGGTATTGGGTATAGGTTCCGTGTTTTTCATCCCATTCGGTCGAGACTTCAACCACGGTTCCCGTACCGGTCATGGAGTTGACGCAGACTTCCACCTTATCCCCGACTTTTGCGACTTGGTCACCCTTGAGGCGGAAATAGAGCCAATGGCTGGAGCAGCGCCAAATCTGGTGCGCGACACAACCAAGACCAACCGTAAGAAAAACGATTTTTAGAACCCGTTTCACCTTCATCATTTCGTTGCCTTTCTGTCTTTCTCTTCCTTGCCCATAGCCAGAGGGGTTGCACGTTTGGTCACGACCAGCATGTTGTTGGAACAGGACACCATCAAATCGAAGACCGGTTTGCAATCAACCAGCGATGGAATCACGTAGTGTGTTTCGCCCAGGAGAAACGGGGGCATCCCCCGTTCCTCCACCAGAAACGAACCCCCATCCTCTGCCTTTGTCCGTATCGCATGATGATACCCGGCCGCAGTCCGTTCCTCGGTCATGGTGATCATCCCGTTTTCGTCCACATAGCAGTGAAACAGAATGCGGGTATCGGCATCGTCCGCTTTCGAGACCCGCTCTGAAATCATCACGTTGAAGATCCCTAAAGGGGATCGGTTTTCCTTCATGTGGAAAGAGACAGAGACATTGGTCGTAAACCCCTCTGTAATGTATTGGAAAGGACGTTTTCCATCATCCCGCATGAAAACGCACACGCCAAAATCGTTTGAAATCATGCCGATGGCGGTTCCGTCTATTTTATAGTCGGTCCGGGACAGCATGATGGATTCTCCCACGTCCCCAGCATGTGCGGATGGATCCATACGGTTGGTAAAGAGGCGCTCACAACGGATACTTCCGTTCGCGTATCTCGAAGTCCACAGCCCTACCCGGACACCATGGTTAAACCACCCTTCTTCGGTTCCGCTCTTCTTATCGCGATAAAGTTGGTACCCATGCCATTTGCCATCAACCTTTTGTTCCCGACTGAGTAAATCTCCCTGTTTGTCACGACGTTCCAGAACATAGTTCCGCGGATCTTTGACCTCCTGTTCTTCAAAACGGAAGAACTCCGACAGCACCATTCCCCCCTCAAGAACGATGCCCAACCCGGCAACCAAATACAACAGTGTTTTGAGAACTTTTCTCATCGCGTTACTCCAACACGAATTGCCTCTTCCCGCCTACTCCGGCCACCCGGTCCCACCGTCCGGGGACTCGGCGGGGAGCAGACCCTCCGCCAGCGCGGCGGCGTTCCCGCCCTCGTCCCCCGTGTAGACCCGCCATCCGGCGTCGACCGTCAGGGGGACGGACGACGGCAGCGACTCCGCCTGCGCCGCGCGCAGCTCGCGGCGCAGCGCTTCGGGTCCTGAGACGGCAATCGGCAGGTCCTCCCCGGCTCCGGAGCGGAAGGAAGACAGGATGGCGACCGAAGCGGAGGCGGCGGTGAACACCGACAAGGCCAAGGCTGTAAATGAGTTTCCTGAGTTCATGGGGCGCTCCTCTCTCCTTGCCCGGGTGTTGGAATGCCAGTCCTAAAACCGAGCGTGGATCTACGATAAGGCTTTGAACGGGGGATTACAAGACGCGATTATATTGATAAACGCAACACTCAACCATTTATTGGGGGAAAAGGGAACGGGGAGTGACGAGTGACGGGTGACGAGTGAAGAGTGAAATGAAAAATGAAGAATGAAAAATGAGTGACGAGTGACGGAAGGGGAGTGACGAGTGACGGAAGGGGAGTGACGAGTGACGGGTGACGAGTGAAGAGTGGGGGTAATGAAGAGAGAAGGATGAATGCCCTCAACGCTCAACGGCAGATAGGGAACACAGGACACAGGACTGAGGGGATGCCGACGTGTCCCTCAACGCTCAACCCTCAACGCGTCCGAAATCCGAAAAAAGCGGGCGGGGGACATCCCGTCATTGACAATCCGGCATGGCAGGTCGTAAAATAAGCGGACTCACTTGTGGTAATTAGGCATTCAGCCGAAAACGTGGCCAACGTTTTTTAAGGAGAATCAGATTATGGCAAAAAAAATCATGGTTGACGGCAATACCGCCGCCGCTCAGATCGCCTTTGCGTGCAGCGAAGTCGCGGCGATTTATCCGATCACCCCGTCCTCGCCGATGGCCGAGACCTGCGATGAACTCGCCGCCCAGGCGAAAACGAACATTTGGGGCTCGATCCCCTCGATCGTCGAGATGGAGTCCGAGGGCGGTGCCGCCGGCGCCGTGCACGGCTCGCTGACGACCGGTTCGTTGACGACCACCTTCACCGCGTCCCAGGGTCTTCTGCTGATGATCCC
>DBXN01000064.1:19055-21226 GCA_002309585.1 Verrucomicrobia bacterium UBA1211 | reverse complement strand
TGCCGCCAGACCGGTTTCGCGATGCTTTGCTCCAACTCCGTCCAGGAAGCCCACGACATGGCGATGGTCGCTCACGCCTCCACGCTGGAGTCGAAGGTACCCTTCCTCCACTTCTTCGACGGTTTCCGGACCTCCCATGAGGTGCAGAAGATCGACGAGATCCCGACCGAGGTGATCCGCGCGATGATCAATGACGATTTCGTGGCGGCTTTCCGCGCCCGCGCCCTCGATCCGGAGCATCCGACGATGCGCGGTACGGCGCAGAACCCCGATATCAACTTCCAGGGCCGCGAGAGTTGCGAGAAGTACTATCAGGCCGCGCCCGCGATTGTCCAGAAGTACATGGACAAATTCGCCGAGCTGACCGGCCGCACCTATCACCTTTACGATTACGTCGGCGCGCCGGATGCCGAGTACATCACGGTCGCGATGGGTTCCGGATGCGACACGCTGCACGAGACGGTTGACGCCCTCGTCAAGGAAGGCAAGAAGGTCGGTCTCGTCAAGGTGCATCTGTATCGCCCGTTCTCAATGAAGGATTTCGCCAAGGCGATCCCCGCGACGGTCAAGTGCATCACGGTGCTCGACCGCACGAAAGAGCCGGGCGCGATCGGCGATCCGCTGTATCTCGATGTCTGCGCCGCGATCGGCCAGGCGCTGCAGGACGGCGTGGTTTCCTTCAAGTATCCGAAAGTCCTCGCCGGCCGGTACGGTATCGGTTCGAAGGACTTCACGCCGCAGATGTGCAAGAAGATCTACGACAACATGCTCGAGGCGAAGCCGCTTGATCACTTCTGCGTGGGCATCGTGGATGACGTCACCGGCCGCTATCTGCTGGGCGACGACACCTTCGTGGTCCCGACCGGCGACCGCAAAGAGTGCATGTTCTGGGGTCTGGGCGCGGACGGTACCGTCGGCGCGAACAAGAACTCCATCAAGATCATCGGTTCCTACACCGAGAACTTCGCGCAGGGTTACTTCGAGTACGATTCCAAGAAGTCCGGCGGCGTGACGATCTCGCACCTGCGTTTCGGCTCCGACATGATCCGCAGCCCGTATTTCGTCAACAAGGCCGATTTCACCGCGTGCCACTGCTTCCCGTATCTGGAGAAGTATGACATGCTCAAGGCCGCGAAGCCCGGTTCCACCTTCCTCCTCGCCTCGCCGTTCCCGGCGTCCGAGATTTGGGACCACATGCCGGATGAGGTCGAGCAGGCGATCATCGACAAGAAACTGGCGTTCTATGTCATCGACGCGGCGAAGATCGCCCGCGAGAACGGCATGGGCACCCGCACGAACACCGTCCTCCAGACCGCGTTCTTCAAGCTCTCCGGCATTGTCCTCAAGACGGCGGACGGCACGGTTCTGGACCCGATCGAGGTTCTCAAGAAGTACGCCGAGAAGGCTTACGCCAAGAAGGGCATGGATGTGGTGGAGATGAACTGGAAGTGCATCGACGCCGCCTCCGCCGCCATTGAGAAGGTCGATTATCCCGCCGCGCCCGCCGGCAAGCTGAAGCAGCCGCCGGCCGTCGCCGCCGAGGCGCCCGCGTTCATCAAGAGCGTGACCGCCAAGATGATCGCCCAGAAGGGTAACGAGCTGCCGGTCTCCGCGATTCCGGATGACGGCACCTGGCCGACCGCCACCACCCAGTGGGAGAAGCGGAACGTCGCGGCGTTCATCCCGGCGTGGGATCCGTCCGTCTGTATCCAGTGCGGCCAGTGCTCGATCATCTGCCCGCACGCGGCGATCCGCCTGAAGGTCTACGACGCCGCCAACCTCGAAGGCGCCCCCGAAACCTTCAAGTCGGCCGATACCAAGACGCCGAAGATGAAGGCCCTCGGTGCCAAGATGACGGTTCAAGTTGCGCCGGAAGACTGCATGGGCTGCAAGCTCTGCGTCGTGAAGTGCCCGATGTCTCAGGACAAGCCCCAGAAGGGCGAGGACGGCAAGCCCGTGCTCGACGCGAAGGGCAAACCGGTCATGATCAAGAATCCGAAGCCGGCCTTGAAGATGGTCGAGCAGATTCCGCTCCGCAAGCCCGAGGCGGCCAACTGGAAGTTCTTCCTGGATCTCCCCGAGGTCGATCCCGCGAAGCTCGACACCAAACAGGTGCTCGACAGCCAGCTCAAGCGCCCGCTCTTCGAGTTCTCCGGCGCCTGCTCCGGCTG
>DBXN01000064.1:0-18917 GCA_002309585.1 Verrucomicrobia bacterium UBA1211 | reverse complement strand
TCTTCGAGGACAACGCCCAGTTCGGTATGGGTATGCGCGTCTCCGCCGATAAGCTCTACGGCTATGCGATGGAGCTGATCGACAAGGCGATCGCGGGCGAGAAGACCCCGGCTGAGATGAAGGCCCTCTGCGAGAAGATCAAGACGGTCGATCAGTATGATGCCAAGGGCCAGGGCGTCGAGGAGATGCGCGGCCTGGTGGCGCAGCTGAAGCCCTTCTGCGAGGCTGGCAAGGCGGCCGGGTGCGAGCTCTGCGCCCAGTTGCTGGCGGTCGCGGATAACCTGGTCCGGAAGTCCGTCTGGATTCTCGGCGGTGACGGCTGGGCGTACGATATCGGTTACGGCGGTCTCGATCACGTGCTCGCCTCCGGCAAGAACATCAAGATTCTGGTGATGGACACCGAGGTCTACTCCAACACAGGCGGCCAGGCGTCCAAGTCCACCCCGATCGGCGCGATCGCGAAGTTCGCGGCATCCGGCAAGACCCAGGCCAAGAAGAACCTCGGTCTGATGCAGATGCAGTACAAGAACGTCTACATCGCGTATGTCTCGATGGGTGCCAACCCGGCCGCGACGGTCAAGGCCTTCAACGAGGCCGAGGCCTACAACGGTCCGGCGCTGATCATCGCTTACGCGCACTGCATCGAGCAGGGCATCAACACGGCGAATGGTCCCGAGCGCCAGAAGATCGCGGTCGATTCCGTCCACTTCCCGCTGTGGCGGTACAACCCGACGGCGGCGGCCGAGGGCAAGAACGGCCTCACGCTCGACTCCAAGGCCGCGACGATCTCCTTCGCGGCGACGGCGACGGCGGAGAACCGCTTCAAGCAGCTCCTCAAGGCCAACCCGAACGCGCAGGCGATGCTCCAGCGCGCCGAGGACGGCTTCAAAGAGAACTATGAGCTGCTGACCAAGCTCGCGGGTCTTGAGAAGCTGTAAGCCGGATCGGTGGATCAGTTGAAATGAAACGGCGCGGCGGCAGCGATGCCGCCGCGCCGTTTCATTTCAACTTTTCGCGATGGACGCTTGCAAATCGCACCGTCTTTTCTTAAGATAATCACGGTGTTTTAAAAGGGAGTTCATGCCATGTTTGTAGATCGATTTTATCTTTATTGCGCGATAATCGGCGGGACCCTTTTTCTTTTGCGTTCCATTCTCCTTTTCTGCGGATTAGGGGATGACGGAGGTGACGGCGCCGACGTCGGGGATGTCCCCGATGATCCGGGGGACGGGTCGTCTCCTGTTGATGATTTCAAGGTTTTCTCGCTCCACAGTCTGACCGCGTTCCTGCTGATGTTCGGTTTGAGCGGTTATCTTCTTCTGCGGGCGAAGTGTTCGGTCGCGGTGGCGGTCGCGGCGAGTCTGGTGATCGGGACGTTGACGATGCTGGTGATCGCCAAGATGTTCCAGGCGTCGCGCAAACTCCAGAGCGACGGTACCATCCATCTCTCGGATGCGGTCGGGGCGACCGGGACAGTCTATCTTACGATCCAGCCGGGGCAGACCGGGCAGGTGGAAGTGACCGTGCGCGGCGCGAAGAAGATCTTTGACGCGCGGGGCGCGGACGCGACGCTTCCGCTGCCGACCGGTACGCCGGTCCGGGTGGCGGAGGCGGATGGAATTTTGAAGGTCGTGCCGATTGACGGCGCGGGCAAATAACGAAAGGAATACAACGATGGTGGCTTCTCTCTTTTTCGCGGATCCGGGCTTCTCCATTTCGGGGATGTCAAGTGCGATGATTATCGTTTTGGCGTTGGTTTTAGTCTTCTTCGTGACGCTGATCATGATCGCGCGGATGTACAAGCGGTGCCCCTCCGACCGGATCCTGGTGATCTACGGTAAGGTTTCGGGGAACCGTTCGTCGCACTGCATCCATGGCGGCGGCCGTTTCGTGATCCCGCTGATCCAGGATTACGCCTACATCAGCCTGACCCCGATGACCATCAGCATCCCGCTGCGGAATGCCCTCTCTTTTCAGAACATCCGTATCGACGTGCCGAGTACCTTCACGGTCGGTATCAGCACCGATCCGGCGGTGATGGTCAATGCGGCCGAACGTCTGCTCGGCCTGGCCCCGACGCAGATCGAGGATATGGCGAAGGAGATCATCTTCGGCCAGCTGCGTCTGACCGTCGCCTCCCTGACGATCGAGCAGATCAACCAGGACCGCGAGAGCTTCCTGGTCGAGATCCGTAAGAATGTCGAGCCGGAACTCAACAAGATCGGTCTGAACCTGATCAACGTGAACATCACCGATATCACGGACGAGTCGAACTACATCGAGAGCATCGGTAAGAAGGCCGCCGCCGAGGCGATCAACAAGGCGAAGATCGATGTGGCGCAGCAGACGAAACTCGGTAACATCGGTGAGTCGGAGAACACACGCGAGATGACCGTCCGGGTCGCCGAGAACGTCGCCGAGGCGGAGAAGGGCAAGAAGCAGGCCGAGGCCGGGCAACGCATCTTCATCGCGGAGCAGGAGATGACCGCGGTGGTCGGTGAGTCCGAGGCGAACCGTCAGCGGGAAATCAAGCTGATGGAGAACTTCGCGGAGCAGGAGAAGGGCAAGATGCGCGCGATCGCCGATCAGCGTATCTATGTGGCGAAGCAGGAGTCGGCGGCGGTTGACGGCGAAAACGCCTCGAAGGCCGAGATCGCCGATTCCAATGCGCGGCTGGCGGTCCGGACCGCCGAGGCGCAGCGGGTCGCGGAGGTTGCCCGCCGGACGGCGGAGGTGGAGATCCAGAAGGCGCAGTATCAGGCCGAGTTGGAGCGGTTGCGCGCGGCGGAACTGACCCAGAAGGAGATTGAGCGGCAGAAGATTCTGATCGAGGCGCAGGCCGAGGCGGACCGCGTGCGCCAGCTCGCCGCCGGTGAGGCGGACCGTGTGCGTCAGTTGGCGGCGGGTGATGCGGACCGGATCCGCGCCGTCGCGAAGGGCGAGGCGGACGGCGCGTTGCTGCGGTACGAGGCCGAGGCGGAAGGTGTCCGGAAGGTGTTGCAGAGCAAGGCCGAAGGTTACCAGATGCTGATCGCGGGCGCGGGTGGCAATGCGCAATCCGCCGCGACGATGCTGATGATCGAGAAGTTGGAGGAGATCGTGAAGCGCCAGACCGAGGCGATCAGCAACCTGAAGATCGACAAGGTGACGGTCTGGGATTCGGGTAATGCCGAGAAGGGTTCCTCGACCGCCAATTTCGTCTCCAGCCTCGTTAAGTCGATTCCGCCGCTTCAGGATGTGGCGGCGATGGCCGGCGTCTCGCTCCCGGATTATCTCGGCAAGGTGAAGGAGACGGCACCCGCGCCAGAGGCGGAGTCCGGGGCGGCGAAGTGATTTTCTTCGGTTCTTTTCTCAATCAACAACCCAACGTGGAGTAAGCGATCGTATGGACAAGTCCAAACATGATACCGTGGTGGTTCTGGATTTCGGCGCCATCAACAGTCAGGCGGCGGCGAAACGGATTCGGAAGCTGAACATCTATTGCGAGGTTCTTCCGTATACGGCTAATGAAGACCGGATTATGGCGCTCAATCCGAAGGCGCTGGTGCTGCAACGCGGTGCGCGGTGCGGCGAGGCGACCCTTGGGCGTGAGCCGGCGGCCGATCTGACGAAACTCGGTATCCCGACGATCGATATGGGAACCGCCGATTACACCGATGAGGCGCTGGACGATTTTCTGATCCGGACATGCGGGGTCCGCCAGGACTGGACGATTGAAGCGTTCATCAATGAGGCGATTGATGCAATCCGGGCGCAGGTGGGGGATGGCCGTGCGCTGCTGGCGATGTCGGGCGGGGTCGATTCCTCCGTCTGCGCGGTGCTGGCGCACCGGGCGCTGGGTGATCGGTTGACCTGCGTCTTTGTCGATCACGGGTTGATGCGTAAGGGCGAGCCGGAAGAGGTTGCGTCGGTCTTCCAGGGCAAATTCGGGATGGCGTTGCGGTCGCTGGACGCTTCGGACCGTTTCTTGGGAAAACTGGCCGGAGTGACCGATCCGGAGCGTAAACGGAAGATTATCGGCGAGGAGTTCATCCGCGTCTTCGAGGAAGAGGCCCATGCC
The DNA here is from genome assembly GCA_002309585.1 of Verrucomicrobia bacterium UBA1211. GTDB lineage: Bacteria > Verrucomicrobiota > Kiritimatiellia > RFP12 > UBA1067 > UBA1211. Next base: position 14,857 of record DBXN01000064.1, on the reverse strand, counting down.
GCCGGCGATCCCGATTATCTGATCCAGGGCACGATCTATCCCGACATCATCGAGAGCGGCTGGGATGGCGGCAAGAAGGTGAAGGCGCACCACAACGTCGGCGGTTTGCCGGAGAAGATCAACTTCAAGGGACTGGTCGAGCCGCTGAAATACCTCTTCAAGGATGAAGTCCGCCAGGTGGCGCTCGCGTTGGGCATCCCCACATCGATCGCGTTGCGCCAGCCCTTCCCGGGACCGGGCTTGGGCGTGCGGTGCATCGGCGAGCTGACGCGCGAGAAGCTGGACATTCTCCGTGAAGCGGACGCGATCTTCCGGGCGGAGATCGTCTCGGCCGGGTTCGGCGGTAAGGAGGCGAGCCAGTACTTCGCGGTGCTGACGGCGAATCGGTCGGTCGGCGTGGCGAACGACGCGCGGACCTATGCGTACACCGTCGCGTTGCGCGCGGTGAACACGAATGACTTCATGACCGCCAAATTCGTGAAACTCCCGATGGATCTGCTGGAGCGTGTTTCGATCGCGATCACCGAGAAGGTGCCGCAGGTGAACCGCGTGGTCTACGACATCACCAGCAAACCGCCGGCAACCATCGAATGGGAATAAGCGCAATGTCCGTCAAACATGCGGGATGGATGGCGCTGCTGCTGGTGGCGGGAACGGCTTGGGCCGGGGTCCAGCGCGTTTCGGATATCGCGTATTATCCCGAAGCCGCGCGGACCAACGACTACCAGCGCGAGCGGTGTACTCTGGATGTGCGTTATCCCGATGACCGACAAGGGTTTGCGACGTTGGTCTGGTTCCACGGCGGTGGACTCTCCGGCGGTGGCAAGCACTTTGTCGATCTGAAGGATGCATCGATCGCGCAGGTGGCGGTGAATTACCGGTTGACGCCGCGCGGCCACCATCCCGACTATATCCGCGATGCGGCGGCGGCGGTCGCCTGGACGCTTCGCAACATCGCGGAGTATGGGGGCGATCCGAAGAAAGTCTTCGTCGCGGGGCACTCGGCGGGAGGTTACCTCACCTGCATGGTGGGGATGGACCGCCGGTGGCTGGGCGAGTTGGGGATCGACGTGAACGCGCTGGCCGGCTTGATCCCGATCAGCGCGCAGGTCACCACCCACTTCAATGTGAAGCAACAGTTGAACCTCGGCGAGCAGTTTCGCCCGTTGATCACGGAAGACGCGCCGCTCTATCATGCCGCCAAAGATCTTCCGCCCATCTGCCTGATCCTCGGCGATCGCCGAATCGAGTGGAAGTGCCGGGTCGAAGAAAATGAACTGCTTGCCGCGAGCCTTCGCGCGCTGGGCCATCCGAAGGTCGAGTTCTACGAACTGGGCGGGATGGACCACGGTACGGTCGCCGAGGGCGGGATGGTTCTGTTGCGCCGTTTCATTCAACAGAACGCGAAATAAACGAGAGGGAACCGGATGCGCCGTGAGATTCTGTTGCTGACGGGGATCATGCTCTTGATCGGGCTTGGCATCTTCCTGTGTGGCGGATGTGGCGGTTCGTCGCCGGATGGGGGCCCCAAGCCGATTGTGATGACCTACAGCGTCTTCTTCCCGCCGACCCATGTCCAGGCGAAGTTGGCACGGTCATGGTCGGACGAGATTGAGCGGCGTTCCCAGGGACGAATCAAGATGATGGTCCTGGCCGGCGGAGCGCTGACCAAGGCGGATCAGTGCTACCAAGGGGTTGTGGACGGCATCACTTCCATCGGGATGAGTGCCTTCGCCTATACCCGGGGCCGGTTCCCGCTCTTGGAGGGGCTGGATTTGCCGCTCGGTTATCCGGACGGGTTGACGGCGACGCGGCTGGTGGATGAGTGGGTACGGACCTACAATCCCAAGGAGATTCAGGATGTGAAGATCTTGTATGCCCACGCGCACGGCCCGGGGGTGTTGGCCTCCCAGAAACCGGTCCAGACGCTGGAGGCGATGAAGGGGATGAAGATCCGCGCGACGGGCTTCAGCGCGCGGATGGTCGAGGCGCTGGGTGCATCCCCGATCGGGATGCCGCAGGGTGAAACCTATGAGGCGTTGCAGAAGGGGGTCGTGGATGCCACCTTCTGTCCGGTCGAAACGCTGAAAGGATGGAAACAGGGCGAGGTGATCCAGTCGGTCACCGATTCCCACTGCGTGGGTTATACGACGACCTTCTTCGTGGCCATGAATCTGGAGGAGTGGGAACGGCTGCCCGAGGATCTTCAGCGGATTTTCGAGGAGGTCAGCCGTGAGTGGGTCGATAAGCATGGCGTGGCGTGGAACGAGGCGGATGCCGCCGGATTGGAATTCGTCCAATCGCTGGGACGGAAGATCGTTCCGTTGGATGAGGCGGAGCAGAAACGCTGGGTGGACCGGATCGCGCCGATGCTGGATGATTACGCGGCGCGGACGGAGAAGAGGGGATTGCCGGGCCGCGCGTTTCTGACGTCGCTTCAGGCGCGTCTCGCCGAAGGCAAGAAAGGAGCCGCGAAATGAGCCGTCGTCTCTCGCCTTTCTGGATGTTTGTCGTGGGTTGTTCCAAGGGATTCGCGATATTGGCGTTGGCCGCGTTGCTGGCGATGATGCTGATCGTCTGTTCGGATGTGGTGCTGCGCCTCTTCGGCCATCCGATCAAGGGCGCGTATGATCTGGTCCGTGTGGCGGGGGTACTCGCCATCGCCTGCGCGCTCCCGATGACCACCGCCATGAAAGGCCATGTCGCCATCGAGTATTTCTTCCAGAAGTTGAACCGGGTCGGGCGTGTGCTGGTCGATACGGTCATGCGGATTCTGATGGTGGTCAGCTTCGCGCTCGCGACGGTGGAGTGCGTCCGGCGGGGCATCCGCTTCCTTCGGCACGGCGAGGTCACGCAGACCATCGAGTTTCCCATCTTCTGGGTGCCGTGGGTGATGGCCGCCGCCTTCCTCCTCACCGCGATGGTGGTGTGTTACCACTTGACCCACCCCGGCCGGCATCTGTCGTAGATTTGATTATTCTCGCCAAGGCTTCGGTGGTCAGGACGGAGGAGAAGAGGCAGGTTGGGCTTAGCCCTCCCTCACCGCTAATAAGGAGAAGGGGATGCGGATGTGGAAAAAGATCACGTTGGGCGTGGCGGTTTCGAATGTCGCGGTGGCATCGCTTTTCGCCGTCTACCTCTTCCTTGGCGGGTTCGATCTGGCGAGACCGCCGGATGACGCCGACCTTCTGCTTCCCGATCCGGAACCCGTTCCTGATGATGAGAACGCCTATGTGGCGTTTCTTACCCTCACCAACCTTTGGTCTTGTTCGGATATGGCCTCTCGGACGAATTTCACCAATTTGTCGGATGAGATGCTGGTACGTTATTATGCCTTTCAGGTGGTGGGCGATTCTGCCCGGACAAACGCTTACGAGGCGTTCAGTGCGAATCGCGCTCTTATGGCCGAATATGCGGACCGGATTCTCTCCGAGAACGAACGGTTTCTTACGGCCTTTTATGATGTCGCTCGAATGGAACGGTTTCAGTCTCCCGATTGGTTGGAGGTAATCAAAGGCAATGTGAATGTGTGTGCTGTTCCGGTTTCTGATTATTATAAACTCCTTTTCTGTCCGCGATTCCTTTATGGCTTGCGGATTCAGCGGGCGATTGAGAAGAGGGCGTTTCAATCGGCGATGGCGGATTGCGAGATGTTGGCCGCTTTCTCTCGACATGTGGATATCGATACCGGTTTCTTTAATAGGGATCATTTGGCGTGTCATTGGTATTACACTTTAGTGGTGCTGAAAATGACTCATCTCGCCTTGGCGGACGGGATCCCCGATACCCTTTTCGAACGTATTGAGAAGTGGCTTGCAGATTCGGAACCCCTGAAAGCGGATATCGATCTGAAGGTGAAGCGGATTTATTCAATGGGGCGAAAGGATCTGATGGGCATTACGAAGGACGATTTTAGGTTGTTGTCGGTGAGAAATGGTGTGGCGCCCTGGTTGTTCGATTGGCCGGGCGGTTTTCGCTTCGCGTTCCATCGAAATGCGACATTAGCCCAAATGGCGGGATGGGCGCATCATGCGATCCGCGGAGAGACCTTCCAGATCACGGATGATCTAAGTTGCTTCGCCATTAACAAATACCTTTTTGAGTTCATGATTCCGAACTGGTTTGGGAAAACGATCGCTCCTTTGCTTCCAAACCCTGAACAGGTGAATAGCTGTTTGCAGTCTGATCAATTCCTTAACCGTGCTGCACGGTTGTCACTGGCGGCGGCGAAATGGCGGAAGGCGAACGGAGGCGGATTTCCACCCACGCTGGAGGTGTTGGTCCCAACCTGTATCGATGCGGTTCCCGCCGATCCGTATGATCCCGCGCATCCGCTCCGATACCATCCCGAAACTGGTATGGTTTGGAGCGTAGGTCCCGATCGGTCGTTCGATTATGAACAGGTGCTTAAATCGGAGGATGGTTTTAGGGGGACGATGCGAAGGTACGTGTATCGGCTGGACGGGATGGTCCATTTGTAGTTGGGCGGTTAGGTTCAATCCGCTGTGGGACCGCGTCGAGAAGGTCAAAGGGCTGGTGTGGGGACATACCCTCAACCCTCAACGCTCAACTCTCAACCCTCCATGCTCAACCCTCAACCTTCCAGGCTAATCGTTCCGCCGCCGATCACTTCGTCGGCGGCGTAGAGGACCAGCGATTGGCCGGGGGTGACGCTGAAGACCGGTTCGGCGAAGGTGACGGTGACATGCGGGCCTTCGGAACGGGTGAGGGTGGCGGGAACAGCCTTCTGCCGGTAACGGACCTGCGCGAGAAGCGGGGTGCCGCTCTGAGGGGACGCGATCCATCTGAAATCATCCGAATGTGCGCTTGGGGCGAGGGTGTCGTCGGGGTCGGGCGAAACGGTGATGGTGCCGGTGGCGGTGTCGATCCGGCAGATCTTGACCCGCTGTCCTGTCGCGAAGCCGAGCCCCTTGCGCTGGCCGAGGGTGTAACGGTGGATGCCGCTGTGGGTACCGAGGACCTTGCCCGTCTCGTCCACAAAGACGCCGGGTGTGGCGCGGCCGCCGAACCGCTGGCGGAGCTGTTCCGCGAAGTGGCCATCCGGCCCGGCGAAACAGACGTCCTGGCTTTCAGGCGCTTCGGCGTTTTTGAATCCCCATTGGCGCGCCCGTTCCCGAACCTCCCGTTTCCGCATCCCGCCGAGCGGGAAGAGAATATGGGGATAGAGGGCGGGATCGACCCCGTGCAGAAAGTAGGATTGGTCCTTGTCGGGGTCGATGCCGCGCAGAAGACGGAACCGGCCGTCGGGCCCGGGAACCAGCCGCGCGTAGTGCCCAGTGGCGATTTGGTCGATTCCCTCTTCCCGCGCGAGGGCGACCATCATCCCGAAACGGATGCGGGCGTTGCAGAAGACGCAGGGATTGGGCGTGCCGCCCGCCTCGAAGACATCCCAGCAGGCGTGAAGGACCGACTGGGTGAAACGATCCCGCGCGTCGATCACCCTAAGGGGAATGCCCAGATCGGCGGCTGCCGCGGCGGCTTTCACGGCGGTGTCGTAGCCGCAGGCCTCGGCAGGCAGGGGATGGTCGGGATCGTTCGCCTGAAGAACCAGTGTGATGCCCTCCGGGGCGTATCCCTGTTCCTGAAGCAACCGGACCGTGACGGTGGAATCGAGTCCTCCCGAAAGGCCGACCAAGATGCGTGGGCGGGTAGCCATCAGCGGACCGCCTTTCGCGCCGCGTCATACTGCTTGCGGAAGAAGTCGGTCCAGCGGCGCAACCGTTCCAGACGCGGGATTTCGTTGTAAACGGAGAGGATTGTTTGCCAGGTCATCGGTTCGGGATCATCCGGCAACGCCTCCAGCAGCCGCATCGCCTCGGGTTGTTTGTCGGGGCCACCGTGGGCGAGGATCGCCGACCAGGCGGCGTGGAGTTCATCGCCCGAGTCCATGCATAGCGCGCGGATCAGATCGCGCTGGATGCCGAAGTGCCGACTGGTCCATCGGGGATAGTAGACGAAAGATTCAGCCAGTCGGTAGACATCGCAGTCGGGATCGCCCAGCGGATCGGTAAGGTGGGGCTGATGCGCGAGAAAGCGCTTGTTCCGTTCGGGGTCGGCTGAGGGATAGAAGTCCCGCCGGATCGGGAGGCGGCGGAGGTCGAAACGGTCGGGTCCGCCGGGTTCGCCCACGCGGTAATTCCAGAGTTTCTGGCCGTCCGGTCCCAGCACGAATGTGATGAAGCGCACCGCCAGCTCGCGGTGCGGCGCGCCGCGCAACAGACTGATCGGATCGGCCGAGACACTGGACCCCCCGACCGGCGTGACGTAACCCATCACGGATGAGCCGTCGGGCCGTTTCGCCGCGAGTTCCGATTGGAGCCGTCCGAAGAAGTCGATCGCGATGCCGGCCGCCGTGACGCCCGAAGAGACATCGACCGGAACCTTTCCCGCCGAATCGGTGAAGTACCGGGCGTTCGCGCCGATCCGCCGGACCAGGCGGATGCCGTCCGCCCATCCCGCCTCGATTGCTGCCTGATAGGCGGGGGGCGGTTCCGTCTCCCCTTTTTCGAAGGCGTCGATTTGGCTTCGGGTGAAACCCGCCGCGGCAACTCGCTTGGCGCAGGCCGCATGGATCATCATCTCGAACGCCTTGGCGACGCTGCCGCTCTTGGTCGGATCGGCCACGCCGACCTGGCCCGCATATTGCGGCGCCGTCAGGTCATCCCAGGAAGCGGGCGGTTTCGTGATGCCGAGATCACGCAACCGGTCGGTGTTGTAGCAGATGCCGAAGGTACTGAGGACATTCCCGTAGAAGGCCTTTCCGCACCAGACCTCACCGCTCAGCCGTTCGGGAATCAGCGGGGCGCCATCCTCATCGGTGAAGAGTCCGGGCGGGGGTGTCTCCCAGGCGGGAACCGTCAAACCCTGGCGTTCCGCCTTGCCGTGGTCATAGGTGCCGCCGCCGAAGAAGAGGTCGATCCGGCAGGTGACCGCGTCGGGCGCGTCCTGCCGCATGGCCGCTTCCCGGGTGAGCGTTATCCCTTTGCGCGCCGCGTTCCGGATCGCCTGGCCTGCGGATGCCTCATATTCCGAGGCGAGGTAGCGCATGATCTCGGTCGTACCGCCGATGATCCGCCAGTCAATCTTGACCGGTTTGCCGTAATGTGTCTGATGCCATTGGGAGAAGCCCCGCGCGAATTCGTGGCGGATTGCCTCGTTGTGGGGCGTGATGATGACAAGGACCGGGTCATCGGGTTTCCAATCGCCCGCCTCCTGCGGACGGCGGAAGATGAACGGAAGCGCGATCACGCATCCGGCGATCAGAAGGATGACGAGTCCCTTTGTGTTCATTCCTCTTTCTCCCGGAAGCATCCTTTGGCCAGCCAGACCAGGAAGAGGAGCGAGACGATCGGGAAGGCGAAGCCGTTCAGAAGTTTGACGGCGGTCAGTTTGCAGACGGTCGAGGTGACCTCCGCGAGAAGCGGTTCCGACTGCTGTTCGATTTCGGAGATCCGCTGTTTCAGGATCGCGATCTTTTTGGTGGGGTCTTTCTCACGCTCGACCTTCTGCATCGAGAGGGTCTTCGCGATATGGTCGAAGGAGGATTGAATCTCTACCCGCGCCGGCTGGGTCGTCTTTTTTGAGAGGTAGGAGGTGCCGGCGACGGTCAGCGGCAGGATGGCCATCAGCAGGATCGCAATGAAGAGGATCCGGTTTCCCAGCAGGGCGACAAGCCGCAGCGGCTTTTTCTCCGATGTCCCGGTTTCCGGGAAAAAGAGATTGAAGATCAGAAAGAGCAACGCACAGGCGAGGATCGGCGTGCCGAGGCTGTTGCAGTTGTTCACGATGAACTTGGCGGAGAGAAGATAGGTGTAGCTGGCGAGCAGGAGCTTCCAGCCAATGTTGATGTAGTCGAGGATCGGTTGCGCGATGTCGCCGGCCTGGACCGTCACTTCGGCGAAAACCGCGTTGCCGCTGATGGTGGAGCCTTCGATGACATCGGCGGTCGCCTTCGCCAGTCCCACCGGGATGATGAGGGCGGCGGTGTCGCGGAGCGAGTCGTCAAGAAACGTGAGGTTCTGATTTCTGAGCGGCGTGGTCGCCCAATCCAATGCCCGCTCGGTTCCGCCCAGCACGGTGGCGATCAGCAGAACGACAAGCAGAATGAACCGCCAGCTCTTGATCCGTTTCCAGAATGGGGATACGGGGGTCTCCGTCTGCACTTCGTTTTCCATAGGCGCTCTCCTCTCGGTAGTTGCAAAACGTCTCTGATCGTTTCCTGTGCCGCACAGTATAGCAAAATCGGAAAGGGAAGGTCAAAAGGGGAAAGACTTATCAGCTTTTGGGAAGCTTGAAGAGGACATCGTGCATGTTTTTGGAGGTGATGCCGGCCTGTTTCAGAAGATGGAGATGGGGCCAGAATTCGCCCGCCTCAGCTAGGTCGTGGGTGTCTGATGCCAGCGCGACGGGAATCCCTTTGGCGACGCAGAGCCGGACGAATCCGGGATCGGGCGAGTAGGTGTGGTAATTCACCTCAACGGCCACGCCGTTTTCCGCAAGTAGGTCAGAGACCGCTCCGTAAAGGTGCTTTGGCCGCTGGAGGTGATGCCGGTCGAACCAACGGAAGGGATGGGCGAGGACATGGATATCGGTGCCGGTGATCTGTTCGACATCACGGAGGAAGAGCGCCTCCGCTTCGCGCTGGGTGGTGACGCCCGGCCGGTAATCCTTGATCTTGTGGATCGCTCCCACAAGGATGTCCCACGGGAACGCCCGGTCTTCCGGGGCGATCAGAAGCTCGCCATCGCCGTAGAGGTCTACCTCCAATCCGATCTTGACGAAGGGGGAGCGGAGCTTCTCGGCGAAACGCCGATAGGCCGCCATGCGGCCCCGACCGGGCGCGGCCCATGCCCGTTCGACCCGCTCGGTCTCGCTTTGCCAGCGGAAGCCCATCGCCTCATGCTTCTCGAAATAGAGTTGGAAGGCGTGTTCCGTCAGGCAGAGCGTGCCGATGCCCATCGCCTTGGCAGTGGCGATGACCGGCGCGGTATCGACGGTGGTTCCGCAGAAGGCGTGTTCGGTGTGGCAGTGGGAATCCATCAGCGCGCCGGACGGCAGCGCGAGAGATTGCTCATCAATCTCAATCCGGTCACCTTCGATCCGAATGACCGAGAAACGGAACGGCGCCTCGCAGAGGGCGGGCACAGTGTGGTAGCGTGTTGTGTCATGGAGGCGGATGGCGGTACCGGTGTGGTAATGGCCGCTCAAGGCGAGGGAGACGGCGCAGTTGCGGTAGGCATCCATGACCTGCGCGGCGTTGGCGATCCGATAGGGGAAGAGGGTGTCGATGACCGGATAGGCGGGGGCGTGCTGGAGCGCGATCAGCGGGAGGTCGGGATTCTCTTTCCGGATCTGTTTGAGCCGCGCCAGATCCTCGACGGGGGTGGAGGGCCGGTAGTTTTCCGCATAGGCGGTACCCATGACGACAAAACCGAGGTCCTTGATACGGTAAAGCCCCGGTGGCGTTCCGAACCGGGCGTTGAAGGCGGAGGGATCGCCATCGTGGTTGCCGGGAAGGACAATGCAGGGAACCCCGCACCGGGTCAGTTCCCCGTGGATCGTGATCAGGTCCAATTCGCCGTTGGGGTCCGTTCCGTTATCGAGGAGATCGCCCAGAATGACGGCGACATCGGGTTTGATTCCCTGATGGGCCAGCCGCAGGAACACTTTTTTCAGCAGTGTCCTGCCCAATTCGCCACGGACATTCTCCTGTCTGGACACGGGGCGGCTTAACCCGAAATAATGCATGTCCGAAATCGCTACGATTGTCACAACCGAATCTCGCTTCATACCATTAACCGTTTCTCTCCGTCAGGGGCCATTCGCCTTCCTGTTCCGATTGGAAGGCGCATAGCGTAAGGAATCTTGAAGGCAAGGTCAATAGCAAGTTATTGGGGAATGGGGAACGGGATAGGGAGTGGTGGTTGAAGAGAGGGTGTTTCCCGATATTGTGTGCGGGATGCGGATGCGCTATACTTTCACTGTTGATCAAATGGGATGGAGACGCTCTTCGGTAACGAATGGGAGGAAACGGCATGATGAAGAAGGTGGTTGCGTCTGTGGTAACGGCAATCGGTATGGCTTCGGCGGCTTTCGCCGCGGGGGAGAAACTTTTCGTCTTGTGGGATCCAGGTCTCCAGCTTCCCGCCGTCTGCTACCGGCTTGATCCGGGCTGGGAGGGGAAGGGTTATATCGTCTGGAACATGCGGAGCGACAACAAGTACGCCGAGAGTACCATTCTCTCGTCACCCTCCCGCCACATGTTACTTCAGACGATGGGGCCGATGATCATGTCGAGCGAGGTCCTGACGCCACAGCGTCTCGCCGAGTTTCAGGACCCGAACGTGATGGCGCGGAACATCGCGGCGGATATCAACCGCAGTATCGTTGAACCGGGGCTCTCCGATTTCGTCGCCGTGAGCGGGCGTTTCACGAAGGAGGTCCCTCCGCTGACGAAACTGCTGGCCGCGTCATACGCCAAGGGGGCCACCATTTCGACCGTCAACTCCTTCGGATTCGAGGGAACCTACTCCTGTCTGTACGGCGGTGTCCGGTGCGAGGCGAAATATACGATGTCGATCGCCCTTTCCATCAGTGCCGTGCCGAATCCGAAGATCCCCAAACTCTGCAACTTCGTCCGGGTCTTCCCGCGCCTGTTCATTGCGCCGCCGGGAAAGATGCCCGTCGCGTTACGTGAAGGCGGCCGGATGTTCGCCTCGATGTTTGTGAATGGGCGTTGGGTGGAACGTCGGGACCGGACGCTGAACGCGCTTGTCCAGGGTACCATCCAGGGCCGTGAGGAGGGCTGGGCGATCTGGTGGAAGACGCAGGCCGAGACGGCGGCGACGCTTGACCGTATCCGCGAACGCAAGAGCCAGCAGATACGGGAGGTGAAGATGGTGGACAATCCCTTTGAGCCGGGGAAGAAGGTCGAGCGGCCCGCCTTCTTCGAGAAGTCATGGATCAACTCGCGGCAGGACATGATGCTCCTCAGCGACCGTTCGCTGGAGCCGAACATCATACGCGGCCTCATGGAGCAGGGCGAGTGGCTTCCCGCGAATTGAGTGTGACGGAGAAACGGTATAGGGGCGGAAGCCAAAGGTTGGAGGGCATGTCGCGTGTCGGCTGTCTTGGACGTGTTGAGAATTGAACGTTGAGAGGGAATGGAGCAAAGGAGCGTTAAGCGATGATGGGACGATATGGAATGTTGGTCGGGTTGCTGGCGGTGGCGATGGGGAACGCCAGGGTCTGGGGAGATTCGTGTAAAATCACAAACTGGTTTTTGACGGTTCAAGGGGATTCGGATGGCGTCGCCCTCTTCCAGACGGGAGAACGGATCCCGTTCGCGGTGATGCCGGTTTCGGGTTCGGCGCCTCAAGTGGATGACAAGGGTGTGATGACGTGGCGGGTGGCGGAGAATCGGTATGAACTGCGGCTGGACGGCGATCGCCCCTTTGTGCGGATGAACTGCGTGCTGCCGCCCGGGGAGCGGGTGGTTCAAACTGTACGCCTCCCCGAAATCCGGCTGCATCCCGATTACGCCCCTGACGCACACAAGGCGTTGGGGACCGGCGGGCTGACGGCGGTTGACGGCCACAGCGGGTCGTATATGTTTCTCGCGGTGGCGAGGCCCGGAACCCGGCGCGGGGTTGTGGCCGCCTGGTTGACCAGCGACAAGGCGAGCGGGATCGTCTTCAGCGGGAAGTCGCAGGATGGCCGGCAGATTCTTCTTCAGGCGGAGTCACAGTATGGCCGTTATCCGCGCACGGCCGCGTCGCCTGAGGAACAGGGCGAGGCCTTCCTGTTGGGGGCGTTCAACGATTGCCGCGAGGGGCTTGAGCGGTACGCCGAGGCGATCGCCGCGCACTATCGGATCAAGATGGCCCCCCAACTCTCCGGTTTCTGCACCTGGTACTCAAATAAACATGGCGGTTGCGGGGATGAGCGTTCCACCCGCGCCTTCGCCGATGCCGCGGCGGAGAAACTGGTGCCGTACGGTTTCAATTTCTTCCAGATCGACGACGGTTGGCAGAGTGGGCAGCGGATAAACGGTCCGAAGAAGAATTTCACCACCCATAACCCCACCGGGCCCTATCCCTCCGGGATGGCGGCCACCGCCGATTACCTGAAGGGAAAAGGGATCCGGGCGGGAATCTGGTTCATGCCCTTCAGCGGAAATTGGAACGATCCCTATTACGCCGACAAGCAGTCGTGGTTCGTCCGTTCCGCGATCGATTATCCCCCGGCCGGCGAAAAGAACACCCGCCGCTTCAAGATCGACCAGAAGCGGGATGCGCCCTATGAGACCTTCTGGGGTGGGACCTCGCTGGACATGACCGATCCCGATGTGGAACGGTATGTTGCGGACGAGGTGGCGCGGATCAGCAAGACGTGGGGCTACGGCTACTTCAAGTATGACGGTATGTGGACCGCGATGGCCTGCGAGCAGCTCTATGTGAATGACGGTTATCTGCCGGACGATCTGGGGTGTCAGATCTTTGACGATCCGACCAAGACCAATGTCGAGTGTTTCCGGAAGGGGCTTCAGATGGTCCGCGACGCGGCGGGGGAGGAGGTCTTCATCCTGGGCTGCAACGTTTCGCAGAACATGCGCACGATGGGGGCCTCCTATGGTCTGGTGAACGCGATGCGCATCGGGCCGGACAACGGCGCAAACTGGTCTGGGATCTGCGCGGGTCCGGTCCGCGGGTCCGCCCGTTACTTCTACAACGGACGGGTCTGGTACAACGACCCCGATCCCGTCTATGTCCGCAACTCGATTCCTCTGGCCCACGCCCGGGCGATCACCTCCTGGGCTGCGATTACAGGCCAGCTCTTCGCCTTCAGCGATTGGTTGCCGGAACTCTCCGATGAGCGGGTCGCCGTTCTCCAGAAAACCCTTGCGCCGCATCGTTCCCTCGCCGTCCGCCCGATCGACCTTTTCGAGCAACCTCTCGCGAACGCCTGGTTGCTCGCGACGAATGGCTATGCGGTGGTGGGACTCTTCAACTGGAAGGAGAAGGAGAGCCTGGCGATCGATTACGGGGCCGCTTACGCGGGACTCGATCCCGAAGCGGTCTACACCGGTTACGATTTCTGGGAAGAGACCTTCGTTCCGCCCTTCAAGGGAAGGCTCGCGGTGGAACTTCCGCCCGCCTCCTGCCGGGTCCTCTCCCTTCGGAAACTGGCCGACCGGCCCGTTCTGGTCGGTACCTCCCGGCATGTGGCGAGTCCGGTTTTCGAGGTTGAGGATGAACGGTGGTCGGCGGAGGAGTTGACGGTGAGCGGCACCAGCGCTGTCGTCGCCCGCGACCGGTATGAGTTGCGGTTCGTCCTGCCGGAGGGGATCGTTTTTTCCGCCGCCGAAACGGCGACTGGGGATGCCGCCGAGGTCAAGGTTGAGGGACCGACCCTGCGGGTGGCCTTCACCCCGGCCCGCGCCGGGCGGTTGGCCTGGCGGGTCCGGTTTAAGAAAGGGGCCCAAACGCCCTTCCCGCTTCAGCGGCCGACCGGTTTCAGGGGAAGCGTCACCTATCAGCAGGTGAAGGTGAGTTGGGATGCCGCGCCGAACTTCGGTTACCGATTGACCCGCACGGACCGCGACGGGAACCGGGTGGAACGTACCGTCACCGGAACCGGATTTGAGGATCGGGAAACCACGCTGGGCAACCGTTACCGTTACGCGCTCCAGGCGCGGGGTTGGGATGGAAGCTGGTCACCGGCGGCCGAGGTGGAGGTGGCCACTCCCGACCGGATCGTCATCCCGCCGCTGCCGCCCGAACCGACCGTGGCGCTCTCCGATCTGAAGCCGGTCCGGCTCACGGTCGGTTGGGGCCAGGTGACGCCGAACCGTTCGATTGCGGGCAAGCCTCTCACGCTGAACGGACAGGTCTATCCGGTCGGGGTCGGGGTCCATGCCCCCGCCTTGCTGGTCTACGATCTGCCCAAAGGGGCGGAACGGTTTGTGGCGGTTGCCGGTCTGGATGATTTCCACAAGACGGACCCCCGCCGTTCGGTCATTATCCGCGTCTATGCCGATGTCTGCGAGATGGGCGAGGCGCCGGTGTTGATCGGCTCCTCTCCCTTGCTTTCGCCCGAAACGGTCAGCTACTGGCACTTCGATCTGCCGATCGAAGGCCGCGCCCGCCAGATCCGTCTGGTCGTCGACGAGACGGAGGACGGCATCGCCTGCGATCATGTCGATTTCGTCCGCGCCGGATTCGTTTGCAAACATGGGTACAAGTGAGATCGGATTTTCATCTCTGGTCGCTTAGGATTTGATTGGACAAAATCCACCTGATTCTTTATCCTTTTAGGTGTTGTTTAAACAATGGATCAGACGAAAGGAATGAAAGATGTCAAAGGGATTCTCAAGAAGGTCGTTTTTGAAAACCAGTGCCGCGATGGCGGCATTCTCGTCCTTCCCGTATCTCCGCGCGGCGGGGGCAGTGTCACCGAATGAGAAGGTGAATGTGGCGTGTTGCGGTATCGGCTGCCGCGGTGCGGATGTGGTCAACGGGTTGGCCTCGACGGGACTGTGCAACATCGTCGCGTTGTGCGACACCCACATGGGCGCGAAACATACGGAAGGCATCCTGAAGAAATATCCGAACGTGAAGCGGTATCAGGATTTCCGGAAGATGCTGGATGAGATGGGGAACCAGATTGATGCCGTGACCGCCGGCGTTCCGGATCACTCCCACTTCCCGATCGCGATGATGGCGATGGGTATGGGCAAGGGCATCTATGTCGAGAAGCCGATGGCGCACACCTTCCAGGAGTGCGCGTTGATGATGGCCGCCGAGAAGAAGTACAAGGTCGCCACCCAGATGGGCAA
>DBXN01000115.1 GCA_002309585.1 Verrucomicrobia bacterium UBA1211 | reverse complement strand
TCCTTCACCGGATCCCAGGTCATGTCGCGCCGCAGCCACTGGGCGATGTTCGCGCAGTGGACCGTGGACATCGAACGGTGCATCAGCGAAGGATTGGCGACCGTCTTACCGCGCGACTTCACGGCGTTGAGGAACTGGCGCATGTGGTTCTGGGTGGTAAACCCGGTCCGCAACGTATAGTCCTCCAGAATCTTCGAGTAGTCCGCCAACAACGCCGGCGAGGAGGCCTCCGGGCGGGCATAGCCATCCGCGCAGGCGACCCACCCCTCGGAACCGACATATTTCACGCCGCAGGAGCCGTGCCACCCGCCCTGCATCTGCGTCATCTGGACGCCGTTCGCGAACTTCATCGTCATCCCGTTCGCCGTCGGATTGTCCTTCATGTAGGGGTAGAACACCGGCGAGCTCTGGTCCATCCCCAGCGCATCATGGCACTGCGCGAAAGTATGGGAACCCCACTCCCCGATCACCGTCGTATAGAAATCGTGGTGGTTGTGCCAGCCGCCATGGATATAGTTCGAGTGGTACGGGCGCCACGGGCAGGGTCCCAGCCACGCGTCCCAATCCACCACGTCCTTTGGCGGTTCCGGTTCCGGCGCGAGCCACTTGCGGGAGAGGTAGACGCCATTGGCGCCGCCCCAGGGTGCCAGATGCGCGTAAACCTGCTTCACCTCGCCCAGCCGCCCCAAACGCAGCAGCTCGTTGCAGACGATGAAGTTGGCCTCGCTCAACCGCTGCATCCCGGCCTGATAGACCCGACCGTACCGCTTGGCCGTCTCCACCACCATCTGCCCCTCCCGGACCGTCATGCTGGAAGGCTTCTCGGTGTAAACGTCTTTCCCGGCCCGCATCGCCATCACCGACGCGCAGGCGTGCCACCGGTCGCTCGTCGCGATCAGGACCGCGTCAATGTCGGGACGGGCGAGCAGTTCGCGCATGTCGCGGTACATCTGGCAATCCTTGCTGTTGTACCGCTGATCGACGATCGACTTGATCGCCTCCCGCCGCTCCTTACGCACGTCGCAGATCGCCACGAACTGGACCTCATTCTCCGGCAGCACCCATGAGGTCAGATCCCCGGTTCCCCGGTTCCCCAAACCGATCCCCGCCATCACGATGCGGTTACTCGGCGCGACCGCGCCGTCCTTTCCCAACGCCGAACTCGGAATGATCGACGGCATCACCGCCGCATATCCCGCACCCTGCAACGCCGCACGCAAGAAACCGCGACGGCTCATTCGACTCCGTACCATACACATCCCCCAAATTAAGTGTGAAAAACACCCATAGTGTCTCAAAAAACAAGCGAAGGGGCAAGCCCATACATGAGCATCTTTCAGACGCGAAACACCCCCACAACCCGACCCATCTCACCTGCACGAACGATTGGGCCCGGATCGGAGAATCCGGACTTTCGGCGGCATAGCCGCCTTTTTTCACACATCGCGTAAGAAACGGTTTCTTGGACCATTATACTCAAGTATAGAATCAACAAAACGAAAGGAACAGACATGACGGACAAGCGGCGTAAGGAAAAGATGCCAACGACAAGTACACTCGAGCGATGATACGTAGGCCAATCGGCCTGTGTATCACTATCTGTCGCGTGTGGACGGGTTAGCCTGAACACGACTGAAAAGTTACCCTCGAAGGCTGTTCGGGTTGTCTCCAGAAGCAGTGGTTTATGAGTGAAATGTGCCTCAACATGTATACCCCGCCCGGTTATTTCAAATCGACAATGATAAATGGAATTGGCTATATTATAACCATGTTTGGCGACGGGACATCCCCCTACTGTTCCGTGATCCCGAACCGTTGGCATGAAGAGAGGGAAGAGAACTTATGAGTACGACGTGCGGACATTGTGAGAAGCGGATCATGCCCGGATTGAAAATCTTTTACAGTGATAGAATTGAGGATCTGGCGAAGGATCTGAAGGAACGGTTGCTTAAAGAGCGGGAGAATCAAGATCCGTTCACGTTCTCACAGGTGGTGGTACCGAACACCAACATCGCCAAGTGGCTTCAGATTCGGATATTTGCAAAAGAGCGGAATCTCTGCGCAGGGATCAAGTTTCCTTTCGTTGAGCAGCGATTGACGGAGCTGATGTTGGCGAATCTTCCCAAGAATCCGGCAATTTCCCTCCTGCCGGACCACGCATACGCAGGTGCTATTATGGCAGCGCTCCTTTCGCCGAGAGATGCCTTGCCGAAAGAATTCGATGCGCTTGCTCCGTTTCGGGCGTATGTTTCTGGCGATGATGGCAAGAACGAGCTGCAGATTAACTCCCAGCGTCAAGCCCGGATGGGATGGCAACTTGCCGTCAAGATGGCGGATCTCATGGACCAGTACGAGGTACGCCGCCCGGAGATTGTTGACCGTTGGATGAAAGAACAGGTGGTCAATGCGGGCGAAACACCGAGCGCCATTGAGGTCGCAGAGGCTGCGTTGGCGCGACTACTGTGGGGGGAAAACGGCGCGTTCCCGTCGGGAGGTGAACGTCTCTCTTTACGCCAGCTCTTCGACCGTGTGTCCACTACACCGCCCAGCGGACCGAAACAAACCATCTATTTCTTCGGGCACTCCACGCTGTCGCTTCTTCAGGTGAAGATACTCGCATGGCTCGCTTGCACACATGAGGTAGTGTTTTATCACAACAACGTTTGTCTCGAATACTGGGGCGATATAGAGACAAAGGGGGAAAGAATCAAGCGGCTTGGCAAGTCGCATGCGGATGAAGTGGACATTTCCGTTGAGAATCCGCTTCTCCAACAGTGGGGTGTTGCGGGGCGCGAGACGATGCGGCTTTTAGTACAACTTGAGGAAGAAAATGACGGGCGGATCAATTTCGTGTGGAAATGCATCGCGGACGAGAAGGAAAAACGCTTGAATACGGTTCTCGGCCGAATTCAGGAATCCATCCGTCACCGTACAAGCGAAATCGACAAAGTACCCCAGGACGCTTCGCTTCAGGTTGTGGGAGTGCCAGGTATCCGCCGTGAGGTGGAAATGGTGTACAACGCCATTCTCGGTGCCGTATGGAAACCGGATAATTCCGGGGAACGTCCGTGGCCGGACTGCAGTTTTTCCGATATCGCCGTGCTCGTGCCCGACATGGCCAACTACAGACCTATCATTGAGGCGGTATTCGATGCGCGAGGACAGATTCCGTATGGGCTGATCGACACCACGGCATCAGAGGATAGCCAGTTCCTTGCGGGTTTCCTTTCTCTCGCCGACCTTGCCAGAAAGGGCCTCACGCGGGAAACACTTTTTGCCGTACTGGATAATCCATGTGTTCAGAAAGCGCTCGGCTTCTCCGGAACCGATGTCGATGGCTGGCGGGAATTGACAGAGAAAGTGGGAGCGTTTGACGGATTCGAGAGCCGTGAAGGCTCGTCAAGGTTCAATTGGGACTGGGCGCTTTCGCGCCTCCGCCTTGCGCATGTGGCGGACAAATTGTCGATCAAGGGTGAATCAGACACAGATATGCCGCTTGTTGGGGAGGGTGGAAACAAGGCGCTGAAGTTCTCGGAAGTCGTGGAACTTATCTATCGCAAGGTAGAGGAGACGTTTGGAAAGCCAGATCCCCCCAATCGCCGCATCTTGTCATGTGCCATTGATCGCTCAGAAGGCGACACTAAATGGAGACAGAACTGGGCGTTTTCTCTCACAAAACTGATGAATGTCTTTCTCGCCGTGCCAGACGAAAACCCGCTGGAGGAAACCATCCAGCGCCAAATTGTGCAGACACTTGAAAGTTTAACATCTTTACCTGGAAGTCAGGATTGCGAAGTTGCGCTTGCCGCGGTGGAACAGTTTGTCGGCGGAATCAGTTGCCGTAAGGGCGGGTACCTGACACACGGTGTGACGATCGCCGGACTTCAGCCGATGCGGCCTGTGCCGTTCAAGCAGATCTTCGTGTTGGGGTTGGGGGCGAATGGCTTTCCCGGTCGCACAAGTTCAAGCACGCTGGATATACGTGGTACGGGATGGCGGCTGGGCGATACGGCCACACCGAAGATTAATCGTTATCTCTTTCTCGAAACGGTTATGTCAGCGCGGGACAGGCTTGTGCTTTCCTACCCAAATCAGGACATTGAGAAGAACGCGGAACTATTCCCGTCGGGGATAGTCAGGGAATTGGAGGAGTTCGCGGGAGACATGATTATCGGCGTACCGTTCGAGGAATTCGAGAAATATCCGCTTCTTGAACGCGGCGAGTCTGATGCCGGAGGAACACACTCCAGCGTGTCCGATAGCCCTAGCTGTGTCCGTGATCTGAAGTGGGATCCCAAAGATCGGCAGGCGGGGATTCTGCCGACGTATTCAACGATAGCCCGAAAGATGGCACGTGAGCGGTTGGGGATATTTAACGGAACAGCTGTCCAGCCCATTCAAGGTAACAATAATAGCACTCTGGACGCATGTTCGACTGCCGACAATGATGCCGCAACCAAACACGGTAGCCGCGAGGTGTCGGCGAATGAACTCGCCGAGTTCCTGAAATCGCCGTTGCGCGCGGTGTTGCGATTCCAATTCGGTGTGGGCGTGGAAGGTTATCGTGATAAGGAACTGGAAGTAGATTCCCCGCTCGGCGTCTCCAGCGGTCCCGTAGAGTGGGAACTGGAGGCGAAGTGTCTCGAGGCGGATGCCGCTTTTGATAAGTTATTCAAAGGGAAACAGTTTGCGGGAGAATTGCCGATGGGGTTCCTCGGTGATTTCGCCAAGGAAACAATCACCGAGCGGATCTCACCGTCGCTGGATATGCTGCGCAACTTTGCCGCCGCATTCGGAGTCAATGCGGGCAATGACCACACTTCAAGGTTACGTGTTCCGTTGACGGTCAACGATTCAGAAGGGACCGCTGTTAAAGTGCAGTACGTCGCGGAAACACCGAACTGGGTGGAATCAGACGCTGGAGTTTCGGTTCTCGTGACGGGCTACTTGAAAGAGAAGATCCGGCCTATCGACCGCACACTTGCACCGTTCATGGCTTTTCTGATGCATCTTGCAAAAGATCGGCATTCCGTGGAAAAAACGGTTCTGCGCATCGGGGTGATCGACATAGGAAATGCCTTGACCTCGGTCTGGCATTGGAATGTCTCACCAGACGAGGCGCGGAATTATCTTCAACGGCTGACAAGGCGATATTGGAGTTTCCTTCGTTCTGTAAACAGCACTTCGGAATATGTGGATTTCACTTACACGAAACTCGCAAAAGCCATCCAGACAGCGGAGAATAATGGGGAAATGATTGATGGAAGCAGTGAAGCCACTTGGGATATGATTCTTAAACAGTTGACGACCGAAGAGTGGCGTGGTAATTCGAAAAAATCGAGTTTCAACAACGAACTCGTTGTCGAGCAGACGTTGGAGACGTATCGGCGCGACCCCAGCAAAGCGGAGCTGAAGGATCTCTATGAGAAATATTACCGATTACCGTTGTCCGGCATAAAGGAGACAGATGTGACAGGAGGTGCGAAATGATACGTAACGATGAATTCATCGCGAAGCGGCTTGGGGACAAGGACTCTGTCTGGAACAAGCTCCTGTATGACCGGGACAGTATCATCGAGGCATCGGCGGGGACAGGAAAGACGTTCGCGCTCCAAAGCATTGTTTTGAAACTTGTGTCGAACACGGACCATCCCGTCGATGTCAAGAACATCCTGCTCGTCACGTTCACGGAGAAGGCGGCAGGCGAACTGAAGGACCGTATCCGCGCCATTCTGGAGGAGGCGGGGGTTCTTCCGGCGGACTTTGACGAGACAACGATCTGCACAATTCATTCGTTCTGTCGGGAGCTCCTCTCTGAATATGCCTTTGAGAACCGCGTCCCGATGCAGATGGAGATTGGGGGCTCGAATGGTGACTTCATCCACCGAGCCGTCCGAGAGGCGCTTCTGGGAAATGACTTCAAACAACGTTATGGGGAATTGTACGAAACCTATATTACAGCAGCAGGCTTGAGTTCTACGGATGACCTTGTCGCGATGGCGGAATCTCTGCTGAGGGCGTGTGCGGACTCCGATCAGCCGCCAGCGGAACCGCAACGCCTGGATAATGGGTTGAAGACGGGGTTATGTGACATAGTGAATCGGTTGTGCCCGACGGGCACTTATAAACATCTTATGGAAGAGTTAGAGATTTCGAGTCTTCCGCTCAACGGTAATGATCGCAGGGTATTCGAGCCTGATTTTGAGGATTTCGTAGATGTCGCCTCTGGATTAACGTCCCCCGATGAGAGGACGTTCATGAGGGCTGTGATGAAATGCGGAGCAATCAGAGGGCGAGGCAATAACCGTCTCAATCCCCGTATCAGTAAGCCATACGCCTGCCGTCTGGGTGAACATATTCCTATAATTGGGGAGATGATAACCGCGATCGATAACATATCCGGTACGCTTTCCACGCAATTGGCTTCTGATCTCACCTATCTCGCTTGGCCGATATTCAAACGGCTCAAGGAGGAATCCGCAATGCTGACTTTCGATGACTTGGTGACGAAGGCATATCGCGTCATCATGGAGGAGGCTGACCGCGAGGCCGATGGCGAACGCAGCGCATTACTGGATTCCATCCGCCGCAGATACCGCATCGCGCTCGTTGATGAATTCCAAGATACCAACAATAAGCAGTGGACGATTTTTCGCAGCATCTTCTCCTCCCGTGTCAACCGAATTGATGGCAATGGGACGGCAGAACCCAGACAGGGATTCCTGCTCGTTGTGGGCGACCCCAAGCAGTCCATATACAGTTTTCAGGGCGCTGACGTTGCGACATACCTCGAGGCGAAACAGAAAATCACTGTTGGCGATGGTACGCAACCGCCTCAGACATTAAATGCCACATACCGCTCGGCGGAACCGCTTGTCCGTGCGTTCAACAAGATGTTCGGGAATGACTCCGAGTGGTTCTACGGTATGGGGAAAGACGAAGAACGAATTGACTATTCCGATGTTTCGTATCCCAAAGGGAATGAACGCTTCCTTGGGTTGGAGGATCGAACGGACAGGGATGCCGTTACGTTACTGGAGGCGTTACCGGAAGAATTGCCGGACATCGTGGGCAATCAGGGATCTCCCGGTTACGGTAATGCGTCCATGTGTCTTCCCGTATTCATGCGGAATGCGGCTGTGGAAATGAAAAGGCTGCACGATCTTCCTGTCGCTTACAGGACAACCGCTCCGGAATCCAAAGGGACCGGAAAAGTCATTGATCACCGAATCAACTACAGTGATATATGCGTTCTAGTAAGGGGCAAATTCGGTGCGAATGTCGTAAAGCGCGTATTGGCGAAAAAAGGGATTCCTTACAGCTACTACAAGGAGCGCGGTATCTACGAATCGATTGAGGCAGAAGCGCTGATCACGTTATTCGATTTCCTGTCTGCGCCCGGGCGGTCAGGAAACCTTACAGCGCTTCTCCTGACACCGCTTTTCAACATCCATCCATCGCAACTTGAGGCAAAGAGTGCAAACGGAGGCAAGGCATTCACTGACCTTATCGAACGGTGGCAGGAGCTGGCGGCGAAAAGAAACTGGAACGCGCTTTTCGAGAGCGTCATGAATGATACGGCGCTGGCGCACCCCATCAAGGGCGACTACGAGTTCGACCGGCGTTGGACAGTGTTCCGGCAGGTATTTGATCGGCTCCTGGCTGAGAAAGGCCGTTCAGGCCTAGTTCCGGATGATTTTGCCAAACTCTTGCGTTCCTGGCGAAAAGATGACCTGCGTTCCGGCGAGGAAGGCACCTTGCGGCAAAAGGAGAACGAGAACGACAGCGTTCAGATCATGACGATGCACGCCTCTAAAGGGTTGGAATACAAGGTTGTATTCGTCGCCGCAGGTTTCAGTGAGATTGATGCCGATTCACTAGCCGAGGAAAAACGGCTGTACTATGTGGCATTGACACGCGCCGAACACAAGCTCTACCTGCCGTGGACGAAATGGGACCGACACCTTCGCGTTGGCAACAACGAATTCGGGCTCGGTAGTAAGGGATCGCCGCTTTTAGGAGAAGGTTTTCTTTCTAAGGCGATTAGAGCGTGTTTCAATACGCCAACCGTTTTAGACACACCGATTGCGTATCAAGCTAGTGGCACAGACGTCGGGGATGTTCCTTTCTCCCCTGAGCCCCTTGCCCAGCACCCCGTGCCTTCTCTTTACGAAATCGGCTCCCTGAAGAATCGCCGTCTCCAGTGGGATTCATTCTCATCCCTTAATCTGCATGGCGGCTCGGAGAAAGTTGTTCCTTCCGCCAACGGTGAAATGGATGAATCGATAGCAGAACGCGCATCCGTACAGCAATTGCCCAAATCGCTTTTGCCGCGCAACAGTATTTCCGGCAATGTGTTTCATGAGATCATGGAGACATTATGTGGAAATGACGAGGCGAAGGGCAATGTCGGGTTCGCCGTCGGCAGAGAATCTCTCGAATCGGCCCTTGCCGATGATGGCCCGTTGATGGCCCTCATACGGGGGGTGATGAAAAGGAACACGTTGAACAACCAGAAAAAAGGTGATGATTCCACTGAACGGACACTCGCCCGTATGGTCTGGCGCGCACTCAACACAAACATCGAAATCGGGCAACGCACGATATTCTTGAGGGATATCCCGTTTGCGAACCGCTTGGCCGAAGTGGAGTTCGTGATGAACGAAGCCGCGGTAATGGGCATGGACACGCCACATCTGGATGGCTCTTTGCGCGATGGTGTGTTCAACGGCAAAATCGACCTCTTAATCCGTCCGGATGGGAAGGGTGGTCCCGTATACGTCCTAGATTGGAAGACGAACTCGCTCGCAGACTATGGCATTGAGAGTGTCTCGGCGGCGATGCTTGCCGCGGGTTATCCGCTTCAGTTCAAATTGTATTCCCTAGCCGTGGTACGGTGGCTCGGCAAAGAGTCGCTTGCCGGCATCGCCTACCTTTTTGTCAGAGGCGGCAAACAGGGAGAAAAGAGTGGCGTATATACGCAGGTAATGGATGACAAGATGTTTGCGGATTGTCAACAAAGTGTGCTGGCCGCCATTTCGAATGGCGAGTGAAGAAAGGAGGAACAATATGGAAATCATGGAAGTTAAAAGATTCCTGTCGCTTTTGGGAATACCGCAAAAGACCAATGCGGATGATATACACGATATATTGGCGCGACTTGTTGCCGCTGGTTCGCTTTCGTTTGGCGAACTCCAGACGGCGCGGGACATTGTCAACCGCACGAAATGTGCGAACAATGCCGCCTATCTTTTCCTTGCGGCGATGTTCATCTCCCAGAAGGGAGGCAATGCATTCCTTCGTCCGGAAAAAGGTGTGCCGCTTTTGCTGGCGGGCGGACATCTTGAGGAGACTATGGAAGGCTCGATATCTGACGAAAAGTATGCGGAGAAGGTCTACCAGGCATGGCAAGATGCCATTACGGCGGCGGAAAGTGTCAAAGGCGATGTGGTCATCAAGGTCGAGAAGAAAGATCGTATCAATGACATACGCTGGTTCTTCCAGCGGAATCTTTCCGCCGTGAAGACGGTATCGGAAACCATCGCTATGCTTGCCCAAAGGACGGATGGTGACAAACCGCTTTCCGAGACGGAACTTGGGGCGGCGACAGGATTTAAGGGGTTCGAACTGAATGACCAGCAAAAGGAGGCCGTAAGGAAAGTCGCTCAAAATCGGTTCGTTATTGTGACCGGGGGTCCCGGAACCGGCAAGACGACTGTGGTCTGTGCGATGCTTCGCGCTTTGATGGCACGGGGATTGGATGTCGATGAAATAGCGCTGGCCGCCCCGACGGGACGTGCCGCGCAACGGATGGGCGAGGCTTTGCGAAATCAATGCGCAGCCGCCACAGATCTTGGACCAGCGATGAAGAAGAATATCGAGTCGCTGGAGGGCTCAACAATTCACTCCCTGCTGGGCGGCTATCCACCGGACTGGAAATACAAGGCGGACAACCGATTGCCGCTTAAACTGGTTGTGGTAGATGAATCCTCAATGGTCGATATCCATCTCATGACGGCGTTGCTTGCCGCATTGCCGCCCTCTTGCCGACTTGTGTTGCTGGGCGACAAAGATCAGTTGCCGTCTGTGGAAACGGGCGCTCTTCTAGGCGACATCGTAGGTGGAAAAGATGCTCCGTTTGTTGTTCGACTCACCGAGTCCAAACGGTTTACCAAAGCGTTTGCCGAAAGTGCACAATCGATTAACAGTGGAGATTCCGTGAAGTTTAACGCTTCTGCTGCGGCGTTGTCCACTGACGGCAAATGGCTGAATACGTTCGATTCCCCAGATGCGGAGAACAAGTGTTTCCGCTGCCTGTTGCCCAAAGACGCGAAACCGTCCCTCTGTCATGAACGGTTGTTAGATTGGGCGACACACTACGGTCTCTTGAACGAAAAAGGACTGGTCGAATTGGCTTCTGACACTCAGTTGAAAGATGACGAGGCGTTGACAGAGGGGAAGTATTCGCCCAAAGCGAAGGCCATTTTCGATGAGCTTGATCGTTCGCGTATTTTGACGGTCATCCGTAAGGGACCGTATGGTGTTCACGAAGTCAATGAACTCCTCGTCAAGGCCCGGTTTGGCGGCAGATTGCCGTTCAATCCGCTTGTGAAGGCTGGCGTTCCTGTCATCATTACACGCAACACACCGTCTAAGAAACTTTGGAATGGTGATGTCGGGGTAACTGTCCATGGCAAATCGGGTATGGTTGTGATGTTCCCGCGCGGCGACAAGGTTGTCTGTTGCCCAGTGGGACTTCTCCCCGAACACGAACTTGCGTATGCGATCACAGTGCACAAGAGCCAGGGGACGGAGTTCGGGAACGTGCTGGTTGTATTGCCGAACAACAAGGATCATCCGCTCTTGAACCGCCAACTCGTCTACACCGGTATCACGCGGGCGAAGAAGCGGGCCGTGATCCTCGGCACAAAGGACGCGCTCAATCATGCCATCGAAACCAAGGTGGAGCGCGATACGGGAATCGCGCTTGATGTGACAACGTAATGTTAATCCATGCCATCCTTCGCTGCGCGGCCGGTGTCGCACTGATTTTTCTGGCAGAAAATTTGAACCGCAAACTTTTTCCCTTGCGGGAGAAGTCGGTCCGTGTCATACTCAATTGACGATGGTTTTCAACTATCGTTTGGCCCTTCCGTATGAACAGTACCATCCGTCTCTATTTCCTTGCCGTCGGTATTCCCGCCCTGATCCTGGCGATCGGGGGGCTCAGGCTCGTCCATGTGGAAAACATGCGGACCAATCGGCCGCATCCCTCCGCACTCTCGCCCGGCATGCCTCCTCCCCATGCCGGAGAGGCGGCAAACGCGAACGACTCGGAGAAGCCGCCGAAAGCGGAACGAAACCGAAGAATGCCGCCCCCCAACCCGAAACCCCGCCTGCCGCCGCGGAAACACCCGCCGCCGGGACCGAAAAGTTATTTCGGATGGATTGACGCAACCATCATCGGTCTTCTGTTCGTCTCGCTCGTCTCCGGCGGCTGGATCATGGCGCAAGCGGCGAAACGCGCCCGGTTGGAGTCGCTACGCCAAACGGACTTCATTTCCAATATCTCCCATGAGTTCAAAACACCCCTTACCACCATCTGCCTCTGCGCGGAACTGGCGCAGGACGACGGCTTGGATCCCGAGCGCCGCAAGAAAGCGCTCCGGACCATCGCCGGTGAGAGCGAACACCTGAAACGGCTCGTCCTGAACGCCCTTGATTTCAGCCGGCTTGAAAAGAAGCGCCACACCTTCAGAAATGAGGATTTTGACCTCGCCGTCCTCGCGCGGGAAACGGCGGATGAGCTTCTGCCGCGTTTCGCCACGCACGGCATCATCCAACCGGACGGGAACTGCACGGTCCACGCCGACCCACAGGCGGCCCGCCAAATCTNNAAATACGCAGCCTATGCGGGACCGGTCGAAATCGCCGTGCGAACCGAAGGGGAACTGGGCATACTTACGGTGTCGGACCATGGGCCCGGACTTGAGAAGAATGGGATCAAGCATGTGTTCGACCGCTTCTGGCGAGCGGACAACTCCATCACCCGCGAGTGCGGCGGCAGCGGGTTGGGCCTTTCGATTGCCCGGGGCCTTGCGCTCGGCATGAAAGGATCGCTTACCGTCCAAAACCGGCAGGACGGGTCCGGCGCCGTCTTTACACTCACGCTTCCCGTTCCGACCGGAATTGAGGAGAAGGCATGACCGAAATCCTGCTCGCTGAGGATGATCCGCAGATCCGCGAATGGGTGACCTTCGCGCTTGAAAAGGAACGCCACCGGGTACGGGCCGTCACGGACGGTGCGGCGGCACTCACCGCCTACAACGAACGCCGGCCCGATCTCATCATCCTCGACATCATGATGCCCAAACGGTCGGGCTATGATGTCTGCCGGGAAATCCGCAAAATGGACAGGGCGATTCCGATCCTCCTGTTGACCGCCAAGAGTTCCGAAACCGACAAACTGGAGGGTTTCGCCCTCGGGGCGGATGATTACGTGACCAAACCGTTCGGCGTCAGGGAACTGATGGCGCGGGTTTCGGCCCTGCTTCGCCGGGCTGGCGTCACCCAGGCGACCGGTCCAGACCCATCCATTTTCCCATTCGGCAACCATCGGGTCAATGTCGCCCGTAGACTTCTCATCCAACCCGACGGAACGGAAGTGGAGTTGACCGCGCTGGAGGTCGGCATCCTCAGTTTTCTCGCCGCGCACCCCGGTGAAGTTGTCACGCGCGACAATCTCCTCAACGGGATCTGGGGGATCGCCTATAACGGCACCACCCGGACGCTCGACACCCGGATCGCGGTCCTCAGGAAAAAACTGGGCGCGGACGCCAGCCGCATCGAAACGCTCTACGGCACCGGTTACCGATACAGAAAGATGTAAGGGCACCCGTTCCCGAAATCGATCCCAACCGTCTCTTTTTACAATTCGGTGACAATTGGCGGTTCAAAATCGATTACAATACCGTCAAACCTTTTTAAAGAGAAGGAGGGCGGGCATGAGCGGAACCCGTATGATTGTCACGTTTCTTTTTGGGGCGGGCCTATGCTTGGCACAGGCGGAGCGGCCGGAATTGGCGGCCTTTCCGTTCAAAGTGCCCGTTGAATCGGCCGGCACCTACACGGCGTCAGCAATCGGGACGGACTTCGTCCTGACAGGAACCATCACCGGAGACATCACCATCCAGGCCGACGAGACGTGCAGGATCACGCTGTCGGATGCGACAGTGGATGGCGTCCTCGGTGTGTCAGGGGGCGCCCAACTTTGGCTGGTGGGCAAGAACACAATCTCGACCACAAACACCTCCGCCATCGCGGTTGCAGGAACCTTAACGGTCGGGGGGACGGGGACGCTCGCGGCCACCGCCTATCCGACAGCAAAAACGGGCGTGATCGGCACCAAAGGGTTCGTTCTCGCGGGCGGTGAGACGACACTGACCGTCGCCTCGACGGAAAAGAACGCCTGTGGCATCTATGACGCCGGCGACTACACGCAATTCGCGGGAACGCTCACCATCACAGCGACCGCCACAACGGCGGAGAAACAGAACGGGATTTTCCTCCCGAAGAAGGATTCGGCCTGCACCATCTCAGGCGGAAGGCTCTCCGTGACGGTGACCGGCGAGAAGAGCGTATGCGTCAACCTCGACAAGGAAACGGCCACGATGACGCTGGCCGGAGGCGCGGTGGAACTCACCGTCGCGGGTGACGGCGCGAAGGGCATCAAGGGTGACGGCACCTTCACCATGTCGGACGGTATTCTCAACGCCAGCGTCTCCGGCGACACGATGATTGAGCCGTATGCGGACGGCAACGGTTCCAACTACGTCGTTTCCGTAACCTCCACAACCTATTTCTCCCGAAGCGGCACCTACATTGTGCAGGACACCTCCCCCGCCTACGCCGTCAAGTGCGGGAATATCGCCATCTCGGGCGGGACAGTGCGCGTGAACGCAACCGGCGTGGCCGCCCGCGGACTTTGCGCCGATGGGCCGAGCGGAACCTTCGAGATCTCGGGCGGTCTATTTGACGTCACCTGTAACGGGGCGTCTTCCGACACC
This sequence comes from Verrucomicrobia bacterium UBA1211, assembly GCA_002309585.1. Taxonomy (GTDB): domain Bacteria; phylum Verrucomicrobiota; class Kiritimatiellia; order RFP12; family UBA1067; genus UBA1211. The sequence goes on along the minus strand of DBXN01000115.1, from coordinate 9,223 downwards.
ATTCTGGGAATTCTCGACGAGACCGCGCTCACGACGGCGATCGACAAAGCGACGGCATCGGGATTGCGTACCTCCGGCACGAATTCCGTCATGGCCATCACCGGCGGCATTCTCAACATCACCGCAAACGGCGCCGGGGGCAAATGTATCGTCTGCAAAAACGAGTTGGTCATCGGGAGAGATGGACAACCCACCCTTCCGACGGACACCGCATTCCATCCCGACATTCAGACCTCGACCTATGGGACCCGGACTTATGTCGCGAAAGCGAAACAGTCCTCCTACAAATCCATCGGCACGGCCCGAATCGCGGATCTCTCATCCGGAACCTATTACACCGCAGCGGGTTACATCCAAAACGGAAGCGGCGAAAACGCGGATTACACCAACCCGAAGTGCATCAAGGCAGAGGGGAACCTGACGATGCACGGTGGCAGGATCCGCGGTTTTTCGCAGGCGGAGGGAGGCGAGGGGTTTGAATCGAAGCGGATCCTCACCATCAACGGAGGGCTCTTCGAGGCCACCTGTTACGATGACTGCATCAACGCGGCGGCAGGTCTCGTCATCAACGGCGGCCACCTCTACTGCGGATCCACCAACAACGACGCGATCGACTCGAACGGATCGGGCACCTCCTCCATCGTCATCAACGGCGGCGTCATCCTCGCCTTCACAGCCAAGACCCCTGAAATCGGCATCGACACGGACGCCTCAAACGGGCTCAAGATCAACGGCGGAACGGTTGTCGCTTTCGGGAGCGCGGCGGGAAACATGGTCATCGGATCATCCGGTTCTCTGGCAACCTACAAAACCACAAACGCGAACGCCTCCACCTATGCAGGAAAGTACCTCACCCTCTCCGGGACAGTGAACGGCGCGTCACGGACCGTTTATGTGAAGGTGCCGTCGATCAGCAGCACATCCGCGTCGATATCGCTCATCTGCACGACAGACGGATGGACAACGTCCAAAACACCCGGTACCGCCACATCCCCTTCCGGCACGCCGATCGGTTTCCATGGCGTCTACTTCAAATGACAGCCCACCCCAGCACTCGGAAAGGAACCGAACCATGAATAAGACGCTTTCTGTTTCAATCATCGCGGCGATCCTCGCACTGACAACCCTCGCGCAATGGCCCGGCGGCGGAGGAAGTGGTCCCGGTGGCGGAGGCGGTCCCGGCGGCGGGGGCAATCAGCCGGGAGGCGGAGGATCCGCATCCTGGACGTTCGACACCTTTCTCGCCGCATCCACCGCCGCCTCCGGCTGCATCCTCCGGGAAGGGGTCTGGACCGGTCACGCCGACCCGACAACCGTGACGCTCACCGCCGCCGTCACGAATATCGCGCCAGGCGTCTGCTCCGGCTGCACGACGCTCAAAACGCTCGACCTCTCCGCCACAACCATCACCGCCATCCCGGATTCCGCCTTTTCCGGCTGCACGGCCCTAACCACCGTCACCCTGCCAGCCACCTGCACGGTGATCGGCGCAAACGCCTTCGCGGGCTGTACGGCGCTGGCCACCGTCACGGGATCAGGCGTAACCGTCATCGGGGCCGATGCCTTCCGAGGCTGCGTGAAACTGACCGCCCCGCCGAGTACCGCCGAGGCAACGACCTATGGCGCGTACGCTTTCGCCCAAAGCGGCATCACAACGGCAGACGTCTCCGGCAAGACCCTTTCGGAGGGGACCTTCGCCGGCTGCGAATCGCTGAGAACCCTTTTGAACGCACCGACGGAGCTGCCGGACGCGCTCTGTTCCGGCTGTACCGCACTCATGTTCGATCCGTCTTCCTGTACCGTAATCGGTCGGGCCGCCCTGGCGAGCGTCCCCTATTCGACGCTGACACTCCCCTCCTCCATCACGCTCGGCGACTATGCGTTGGCGGCGGATGTGGCGACTGTTGACACGACTCTTTCGTTCGACGGCGCATCCGTGCCGGATTACAACGGGACGACATTTCTCGGCCGTTCCCTGACGGCCACCTACGCACCGGCCGAAGGTGTGGCGGCCCGGGTGGAGGCCTATGCGCTGGTGAAGTGGCTTAAGGCGCGGGCGGCCGAAGGCGAATCGACCGTCACGCAACCGGCTTCGTATGCCACGGCGGATCTGGAGACGTGGTTGGATACCGCCTCCAATCTCCCCGCCGCGCTCGCCTTCTGCTATGAATCCCGTTATGCGGCCCATGCCGATTTCCTGCCGTTGACCGTTGTCGGCACAACCTTCTATTTTTACGGACAGGACGACGGCACCACCGATTCGGTCACCGTCTCCCTGGTCGGTTCGTACGTCCTCACCGGCGACTATCGTCCCGATGCCCTCTCCCTTCTTTCCAAGAAGGAAGGGGGACCTGACGCTTACATCGCCGCCGAGCCGACGGACCGCTGTTTTGCCCGCCTTTCGATCGCGAAGGGCTGGAAATAGGAGGAGGGACACCCGAGGCAATTGTAAAGCGTCTGCCGAGGCAAGCATGTAGCCCTATACGGCTCAAATCCGGCAATCCGGACGAGAGTCGGTCCTTGCCCTCAAACGATTTACAATTGCCTCATTTTTCTCTCCGTCCTCTATACTGTCGCACACAAATCAATCGCGGCTACGCAACGATGTCGAACCCGTATTCAAGAATTCTAGCCTTGACGGATTCTGAAATTCCAAAGATGTTGAGGCGTTGCATCCAAGATGCGGACAAATGAAACGTCAGGGCGTGGCGAGCGGGAATTCGGTTACGCGCAACCACCCGTTACCGAGCCGGAGATTCCGGGCGTTGGCGAAGACCAACGGCAGTCCGTTGGGAAGCGGGTTCACAACCCTTACCGCCAAAAAGCGCGCAGATTGGGGAACCGATTGCATAGGGATTCGGGTTTGCCAATACCGCGCCGCCTCACCCGGCAGGATCCCCCGCAAGCTCCAGTCGGTTTTCAGAGTGCACAGGGGCGTCTGTACGCCTTCGGTGAAGCAACCCAGTTCCACGGCCCATGCGTAATAAAACGGGGCGACCCCGCGATTCTCCACCCGCAACTGGAGGTCGAACCCCAATGCGGCACGGGTCATGCAGGCGGTCGCGACATGGAACTCGTAACCCATCCGTTGAACCTGTTCCACCGCTCGCCGGAAACGATCCGGTGAAGCTTTTTCCCGGAACATACCGGTATCCATCAGCCAGGTAACATGCGTCTGCCGGACACATTCGGCGAAATCCTGCGCTTGGGGATGTTTAGGCCGCTCATCGAAGATATCGCCCCACAGTTCAGGCCGTATCTCGCCACCGATCGGCCAGCTCTTCCACTTCTCGACCGCCCGGGGCCCCGCGTCGTTCAGGGACGGCACAAAGAACCACCGGTCTTCCTTGCGCCCGGTGTCGAGCGTAGCCCAGGCGAACGAATCGTCATGGTAACCGGACGGCCGCAAGTGATTCGCCGCATGGGCATAAGCGCCTTCCCCTGCGGGATAACGGAAAAGGATCGGCGTCTTTTTAAAGGCCTTCTCATACGCATCCATCACCTCCGTCTGAACGATCTTGCCAGCCATCAGCTCATTACGCGGATAGGTATGCCACTCGCCCCACGTTCCCAGCAGACCTGCGGTGATAAAACCGATCCTCGGATCACCGTCATACGCACAGCCCATGGCGACGATAAAATCCGTCATCATCTTCCGCACACGCCGATCGCCGTAATCCGGTGTACGGCAGGTCTTGGCGGGAAACGGCGCAGTGTTGGTGTTCATCCACTCCGTCACCTTCACCCCTTGTTTCTCAAGATAGGCAGGGATACCGTCGCGATGTCCCGGATACTCCATCCAGACACGGAAGATCGCCTGATGCCGCCGAGCGGCGATCGCATTCAGCCGTTTCTCAAGCGGCCGCCAATCATACTCCGCCTCGCCGATGACCAATTCGCTAAGTGGGATGTAGCAGAACTCCATCGAATGCGGAAACCGGCCCCGATCCTCACCGGCGTAAGGAACCAACCCTTTCAAGGGATTATCGGGTGGGGCCGCCTCATAGGGCAGAGAAATCTGGGCCGACAGGGCGCACGCGACGAAGATCAGCCCGACGGCCAGGGGTACGGCCCACACCTGCGTCTTAAATCGCGACACAACTTTTTTCCCCGTTGTTTTCGGAACCGGCGTACCGATCGACTTTTCCATAAACGCTCCCTTTTTTTATTATTATGACGTTGCCGCTCAAGAAAACGCAAGGACAATCTTCCACCCCCATGGAATTGGGGCAACCAAGGGGAGGAATCGGATTTTGGCGTCCGTCCCGGACTTTTACCCTTTATCGTCCCCGTCCCGTTTGATACACTAACGGCTGTTTTTTGACGAATGCGGAAATGAGGCGAGAGAATGGATAAGCAAGCGATTTTAAAACGGGCGCGCGAGGTGATGGATGTCGAGATCGAGGGGCTCCAGATCGCCCGGGATGCGTTGGGTGACGGTTTTGTCCAGACGGTCGAAATGATCCTTGAAGCCCTTGGCAAGGGTGGAAAAATCGTGGTCTCCGGTGTCGGCAAGAATCTCCACATCGCCGAAAAACTCTCAGCGACACTGGCCAGCACGGGAACGACCAGCGTAGTGATGAACCCGATTCAGGCGATGCATGGCGATCTGGGAATCATCGCCGAGAACGACCTCCTGCTCGCCCTCAGCTTCTCCGGGGAATCGGACGAAATCATCAAACTGATCCCTGCGGTCCGCCGTCTCGGCATCAAAGTGGTCGCCGTGGTCGGCAAACCCGAAAACACCCTCGCGCGGCTCAGCGACTGCGTGCTCTGTGTCACCATCGGGAAAGAGGCCTGTCCTTTCGGGATGGCCCCCACCACCAGCACGACCGCGACGCTGGCCGTCGGCGACGCGTTGGCGATGGTGCTGATCGATGTGCGGAACTTCCGCAAAGAGAACTATGCCCGCCTCCATCCCGCGGGTGCGATCGGCCGCGCGCTGGTTCTGCGCGTGAAGGACATCATGCGCAGCGGGGACCGGGTCGCTATCCTGAAAGAGGACGCCACCATCATGGATGCGATCATGGCGATGACCTCCGCGAAGAGCGGTGCCGCCCTGATCGAAACCGCAGACGGAAAACTCGCCGGCATCTTCACCGACGGTGACCTACGCCGCCACCTCTCGATTGACGGCGCCTCCCTCTCCAGCCCGATCACCCACGTCATGACCCCCCACCCCGTCTCGGTATCCGATTCCGCCTTTGCGGTCGATGTCCTGCGCGTCTTCGAGAAGTACAAGATCGACGACCTGCCGGTTGTCGATGCCGACAACCGGCTCGCGGGATGTGTCGACATCCAGGATCTGCCGAAGATGAAAGTACTGTAGTACGGTTGAGGGTTGAGCGTTGAGGGTTGCGAGAACCCTCAACTGATCCGTTCTGACGCGGCTTAGGCGTTCCAGCGGTCTTCGATGTACTTCGCGCTCTTGCGGAGCAGTTCAGCGTTACCACCCACCTCAAGCGTCGAATACTTGATGTTCGGGTTGTCCTTCAGGATCTCGATCACGCCGGCGATGTCAATGCACCCGGTTCCGACCTCGATCGTCGAGAAGCCGCAACCGAAGATCGTCCCGCGTTTCGGGATCCACTCCTCCCCCAGATCCTTCCAGTGGATGTGGTAGATCTTGTCGTGGTACTTCTTCGCGAGGTCCACGGGGTTGCTCCCGCCGAGCCAGCTGTTGCCGGTATCGAGGTTCACGCCCAACGAATCGGGGTTGCCAAGCCGGTCCATGATATCGGCGATGCCGTCAATGGTATCGGTTAGCGGGCCGTGCTGCTCCAGGCAGAGTTTGATGCCGTAATCCGCCGCCATCCGGCAGGGATTGTAAAGCTTCTCCGCGGCGGTAAAGACCTTCTCCTTGTAGGTGAGGGATTTCGCCCATTCGCTCTTGGCGAAGGTCTCGGTGGTGATCACATACTCGATGCCCGCGCCGGCGGCGAACTTGATCGCCTTCATGATCTCGGCCGTCGCGAAATTCGCGGGTGAGGAGGGCTCCAGCAGCAACGCGTGCGCGCTGAGGGTCATGATCGTCATGCCGTTCCGTTCGAAGGTCCGCCGCACCTCGTATGGATTGTCATCCAAACTCACCGAGGCGGAAAGACCCGCGCTGGCGAACATGCTCCCGCCGGAATGGGTGTCGGTGATGTCCGCATGGGTAAAACCGTACTCGTGCGCGAGACGGAGATTGTTTTCAAGCGAGGTATAGGGTTCAAGACAGAGAAAAACGCCTACGTTCATGATGCATTCCTTTCCACGTTACTTTCCCGCCGTCCAAAGAGCGGCCTGATAAAGATGTTCCAAAAACTCTGGTTTCGCAAAATCCGCCGCGTTATGACCGAGCGCGGAGTAGTAAACGCGGCCCTTGCCGTAATCCTTGGTCCACTCCAGGATATGGCGGCCGTTCTCGGCGGTCCGCCCCTTCTGTTTGAGCCAAGCCTGCATCTCTTCCGGCATCTTGTCGGCGCGACAGCTGAGGACCGGCTTCACCGCACCGGGCACCATCTCGTTGACATAAATCTCGTCATCCGCCCACACATAGTCCTGCGGCAGACAGGCGATCGCGGGATGGGTGCGGTCCGCCTCGGTGAACGGCACCGGCATGTGCTTCGGATAGTGAAAGAGGAAGGTCCCGCCCAGGAAATCCCGCCACGCGGGAGAACCGATCTCACAGTTGCTTGCGGAGTGCAACACGAGCGTCCCGCCGCCCGCCTTCGCCCAAGCATAGAATGCCTCGCGCTGGGATTCGGTTTCGAACAGTTCCTCGTTCGCGCAGGCGAGAACCACGCACGGACAGCGGCGGAACGCTTCCGAGCGGAAGATCGCGGGATCGTCGCTCACCTTCACCGTCCGGCCCTTCGCCGTGAAGTACTTCGCCATCTGGCCCGCGCCGGTCTCGGTGGAGAAATGATGGAACGAACCTTGCGGACCGACGGCGCCGGTCTTGGGATCGCGATGCCACTTCCAGCGGGTGTAGAGCAACACATCGAACGGTTTTTCTGACTCAACGGCGGGCAACAGATCGATCAGATTCAGCAGCAGCCGCTTATAGACAGGATCGTTCATCTCCTTCGCGGAGAAGGGATTGACGCACGGCCCCACGAGGGTCACAGCGCCCTTTCCGTAGGTGTACTGCGCAATCGATGTCGCGATGCGGCACCTATGCGTATCGGCCACGCCCAAGAGGCACTTGTCACCCGTAAGGTACATGCCGTGGCGGGACGGCCCGACGAACCCGAAGAGCGGTGCGTCCAACCGTCCCTCCGGAAATCCCGCGAAGAGCTTCGGACAATTCTTGAAGAAGACTCCGCCCTGCGCGGACGGGGGCGCGGTCAACACGCCGCCGTAGGTGTGGCCGAGCCGCATGGCGATCGTCTCACTCCACCGGTCTGTGTTCTGCAGCGTGACAAAGTGCGTACCGTGGCGCACGGCGTCGAGAATCCGATCCACCGCACCCTGCGCGTAACCGGGATCCAGATGGCAGAAGATCACATCGGGGTAGATGCCCTTCGCCGCCTCCACCGGATCGAACTCCGCCACGTCGAGGCCCCACGTCTTGAAAAGCGCGAGATGTTCCAACGCGCCCCAGAACCGAATCTTCTTCGCCTTGTGGGCGGGCTGCACGGTGGCATCGACCTCGCCCCGCGCGACTGGCTGCGCCACGAGCGTGCAGAAATCGGCGTAGCTGTCAAGCCCCGCCACGGGATGGACGGCGAGATAGCGCTCCACCTCTTCAGAAAAAGAGCGCGGCACAGTATCGGCGGCCTGCGCCATAACGGTCCAACTTCCCGCCAACAGCGGAACGATCAAACGGACAACTGTATGATTCATGATTCCTCCCTTGATTTGCATCATCCGCCAACCTATCGGACAGGCGCGGCATCTTTCACAACCTCAACGGTGTAGTGGAAATCCCGCTTCTCGCCCTTCTTCATCTGAAGCGTCGTGTTGAACATCTCCGGGAAGGCGATGAAGTGGAAGCCGTCACCGTCATTCCGCTCCGGCCAATGCAGGGTGTAGTTGACGGTCGGCTTGTCGGCGATGAACGAAAGCCGCGTGGTTTCGCCCGAGCGCTTCGATTTCGCGTAGACATCGATGCGCGGCGAGCTGTCGCCATAGCATCGCGCGTCAACCGAACCGAGCGCGTTCGTGTAGGTGTAGGCGAACGCCGCATTCTTCGCCAGGCGCGCGGAGATGCCCGCATAACCGTTCCCGTTGCAGGTTCCCTTCTCCTTATCCCATTCGGGCTTGCTGGCGGTGAACGCGAGATCGTCCAACGCCTCGAAACGGCCCGTCCAGTCGAACGCGTAGTTGCCGTCCGGACGGAGTGTCGCGTTCACCGTACGGTTCTCACGCAGGATCACGCGGCCGTCCAGCGCGTAGGCCAATTCGGCGGTGAAACGGGCGCCGGACGCCGTCTTTTCCTCCCGATGGGAGACCACCCGCGTCGCGCCATGCGGATTCGGCTCCCAGAAGTTGCAGCCGTTGATGAACTTCCACGAGAAGAAGAGTCCCAGATGCCAGATGTGGTCCTTCGGCCGCGCCTCGGTCAGATACTCGTCGCGCGTGCCCGGCACGCGCAGCTCGAAGTAGGGCTTGCCCCCAGGGGGATCGGGATGATAGATGAACGGCATCCCCAACGCCGCCGGCGTCGGGTCGCGCAGGTCGATCAGGTTGAGCAGCATCCGTTTGCAGACCGGCAGATCCGGCTTCTCGTAGAGCCGCGGCCCGAAGAGCGTGACCGCCCCGCGCCCGACGGGATACTGGGCGACCGCCGTGGCGATGCGCCCCTGGCTGATATCCGCCACCCCCATCAGGCAGCGGTCACCCGTCAGGTACATCCCGTGCAGCCATTGGCCGATCTCCTTAAACGCGGCGTCAAGGCGGGGTTTGGACACCAGCCCGTCCACCAGTTTCGGGCAATTCGGGAAGAGGATTCCCCCCCGTTCGGGCGGACCGATCGTCAGGACGCCGTCGTATGCGAAACCGAGCCGTTTCGCGATCGCCGCGCTCCACTGATCGGTCGAACAGAGCGTGACCACATGGACACCCTCCGCCGCCGCACGGAAGATCATCTCGACATCGCCCTGCGCGTAGTTGGGCGACTGGGTGATGAAAATCACATCCGGCAACTCTCCCCTTGCGAAGGCGTCGGGATCGAACTCCGCCGCGTCAAGTCCCCATGCCCGGAAGACGGGCACCATCATCGGACCCCAGCAGCGGA
>DBXN01000001.1 GCA_002309585.1 Verrucomicrobia bacterium UBA1211 | reverse complement strand
GCCTGGATGGATTTCCGGTCATCCGGGGTCAGCGTATCCGGCTCGCGTGAGAGGTTGATCCCCTCGTAGAAGCAGTTCTCACACATCACCAGCAGATCATACTTCCCCGGAGGAAGACCGGTGAAAATGAAGTTATTGTTATCGTCCAACGAGGCCAGATAGACCGGCTGCTTCATATCCTGGTTCACGTTCTTGGCGTTCTTCGATGCCCGGCCGCCCTCGACATCGCCCAACGCGGTGACGTTCGGGAACTGCTCGTAGACCGCCACCACACCCAGCACCGTTGACGGCGCCTCCTCGATCCGTCCCCGGATTCCGCCGGCCGAGCCGGGGTCGGGCGGCGTATAGATTTTCGCGCCGACATTTGTCTTGCTGTACGGCGACATATTTCCGGGCACGATCTTCACCCCCGCCGCGAAGACGCAGCATCCGCACACCGCCAAAACCGCCCCTATTCCGATTGACCGTTTCATTCCGCCGCCAACTCCTTCATGTATTGTTCGTAGGGATGACCGGGAAACCGCTTCAGAAACTGCTGGGCAATCTCCTTCATCCGCTTCCTGTTGCTCAATTCCGCCAGNNGCCTCGGTCTCCAGTTTCATGGCATCCGCCAGCTGCGCGCTCATCTCCACACTCCGGCAATAGATGTCCAGTTCATTCACGGCCCGCCGGAAGTCCTTGACGTAGAGGTAGATGCGGGCCGCCGCCATCGGGTACTCGCCCGAGAGTTTGGAGGCGGGCGACTCGTTTTCCCAATCCGCCAATTTCTGCAACGCCTCCGCCAGGGCGTCCTGCGCCAGGAAGGAGGTGATCGTCGCGTAGAAGGAGGCGTCATGCACGGTGTAGACCTTCCAGTCGTCCACCTTCCTGTTGAGGGTCGAGGGCTTCAGGGAGGCCGGCTTCCGTGTCCCCTTCTGTCCCGCCTTCGCCACGGCGTTGGTCTCCGCCGCATCGTCCTTACGCGCCTTACGCGGTCCCACGTAGGTCAGCCGTCCGCCCGCCATGCCGATCTTGTTCCGCGCCCGGTAACGCTCCTGCGCCTCTTTGTAGAACCCCACCGCGGCGGCGGTGTCGCCCGTCGCCCGCGCGTAATCCCCCTGCCGCAAAAAGGCGATCTGGGTCTGGTCCGGCGTGGCGGCGGCATCCTTCAGGGAGGTCACCTCCTTCTGCGCCAGAGCCGGCTTGTCCAGATCATAGAGGTAAGCGCAAATCCGCTCATCTTTCCACCGGAACTTCCGCGCGACATTCCGTTCGGCCTTTTCAAACGTATCGATCCACTCCAGCAGCAGGGCGTCGTTGCGCGTCAGGCGCAACGTCTCGATCCAACGGTCTTCCAGCATCCAGCGCTCCCTGTCGGGCCGTTTCTGGACCGTCGCCCAGCCGCGCGTGAACAGCTCCTTCAGAATCGGGCCGCTCCGGTACGGTTCCAGCAACTCGCCCAGCATCTGCCACTGGTCATTCGTCCACGGCGCGCACGGATCCCCCGGTTCGGGTACGGCGCGGAGCATGTTGTAGAGCGCCGTCCGGAACCGCAACCGGTCACCCGACTCATCCAGCGAGAGCTGGGTCGGCGTCCACGGGCAGGTCAGCCGTGCCGTCGTCTTCGCCACACCCGCCGCGTTCGAGACCTCCAGCGTCACCGGCACCGCCATCTGGTCGGCGTCGCCCTCCACCAGCCAATCGACCGTCGACGTGGTCGCCCGCTGGCCCTTCCCGAAGTCGATCACCGCTTTCGCCTTCCCGTCGGCGATCCCGCCATACGAGACCGTGAAAAGGTTCAGCGGCTTCTCGCCTGTCCAGAGGTAGCCCGAAGGGGTGTTCAGCCCGCTGAGGAATCCGCACACCCTGCCGTCCTTCAGCTCGATCGCCCGGATAGACGCGCCGCCCGAGACCGCGAAGCCGGAGACCAGTTCGGGAAGGTTGTCTTTCGTCTCCATCCCCTTCCGCCGCCAGACGAGCTGCGCCTCCTGTTTACCCTTCAGCTCAAAGTGGAAATAGTCGATCCGGTGCACCCCCTTTTCGAGCGAGACCGTCTTTCCCATCTGCCCCTTCGCGCCCTTGTCGCGGGTGTGGGTACCGCCCCACTCCATGACCGGCTTCCCGTCGATCATGAAGGAGGATCCCTCATCGGAAATCGTCGCGAAATAGATGCTCTCCCGCTCTTCCAGCACGATGCATCCGACAAACCACGAGACATAATTGTCATCCGGCCCGAACGGGTTCACCATCGACCCGATACAGCTCCAACGGTCGAAAAACGCACCCGGGGCGGGCGGGTAACTCTTTGCCATCCGTTCCGCGTCATCCAGACTCGCCTTTCCGTTCCGCGCGAACATCAGCAGACTCGGCTTCAGCGTACAGCCCTCCGGCGGCGTCGCCTTCATCGTGCCGGTCAGATAGATCGTCGCCTTGCCGTCCGCCGGCGGCTCAAACAGCACCCCCAGCCCATCCGGCTTGTGATACCCGACGATGATCGACTGGAGACTCTTCCCCGCGCCATCCACCACGGTCGGCACCGGCACCGGTCCCGGCAGAAGTCCGCCGTCTGGGATCTTCACATACACGCCCAAATCCGGATGGTCCGGCTCGGTATCGACCGAAACCCGCACCCGAACCGTCGCCTTGGAAACGGTCCATGCTTCCGGCGCGGCCCACGCCGACGCACAGAAACACCCGAACACAACCGCCAGCCAGCCATAGCGTCCCGTCAGACTCACTTCAACTCTCCAATCGCCTTAAAGTAATCGGACACCATCTCACGGTACTCGGCCGGCGCCTCATCCGGCGAGGCCGCCACCCCCTCCTCATCCGACTCCGTCTCCGAAGTCGCGCCCATATCCGCCGAAGTGATCCCGTTCTCCAGCGAGGCGTAGGTCGAGGTCAACGCCTTGATCGCCTTCTTGTGCAACTCCTCGATCATCGCGGGAGAGGCGTTCTGCTTCTCCAGCATCTCGATCTTCCGGCTGAAGGCGATGTACTTCTTCAGGTCGTAAGTCTTCAGGTTGTTCAGTTGCGCCTGGGCGTAGGCGGCCTCCGCGTTGCGCGTCAGCTGCGAACGGGTGCTCTCCTTGTCGGTCGCGGAGACCTTCGTGTCACGGCGGGAGGCTCCCTCGCCGCCCTCCATGCCCTTGTCCTGCGAATAGCCGGAGTTCTTGCCTCCGCCGGTCGCGACGGCGTCGCTGTGGCCCTCCTCCTCCACATCGCCCGACTGGTTGGAGTCCTGCGTCCGGCGCTTGTCCAGATTCTTGTCACCCTCGTTGATCCGGCCCGAACGCGCCATCACCTCGCCATCGGACATCCCCTGCCGGCCGACCTGCGAACGCCCGTCCTGATCCTTATGGTCGGGCCGGTCGTTACCCGACTTGCCCGAGGCGTTGTAGTCCACAAACTCGCCCTCCGAGATATCCCAACCCGCATCGACGTTCGCGTCGCCCTGATTGGTCACCGAGTCGTCCGCGTTCTTCTGCTGCTCCTCTTCCGATTCCAACAGATCGCCGATGATGTCCTGCAGCTCCTCCGGCATCGTCACCTGACCGATCGGCGCGGCCATCTCCTCCTTGTCGATCGTCTCCATGTTCCGTTTGAGATTGTCGGACTCGGACTTCAGCCACATCTCCATCTCGTCGGCCTTCTCGCCCGTCTTCGCCAGCGCATCGAGGATCCAGTCCTCCTTCTGCAGACCGACCTCCGTCACCGCATTGGTGCCGGAACCCTCCACCTGCGCCATCTCCTCGTAGGTCTGGAAGGTGTCGGTCACCAGCTCGTTCACCGCATCCAGCTCCGGCAACGCCTGGAGGTCGGTCGCGACCTTCAGCATCGCCTGCGCCATGTTCTTCTTCAGCTCGACGATCTCCTCCAGCAGATCCTCATCCAGCTTCTCCGTCTTGTCGCCCTGGCTGCCCGTCCCGCGCAGCGCATCCACGATCTTCGTCTGCAGATCCTCCATCTTCTTCAGCGCGCTTCGGGCGTCCTGGATGGTTCCCAGCATATCCTCGGTCTTTTCCTTGGTCTCCGCCTCGCGCCACTCGTTCAGCATCGCGATCAGGGTGGCCAGCTTGTTCGTCACCCCCTGTTGCGTCCCGACCGAATCCGGATAGCGGGCGGAATCCATCACCTCGGCGATATCGACCATGTCGGGATGCAGATGCAGCTCCTCCGTCCGGTCGGCGATCTTCGCCATCAGCTGGCCGAACGCCTCGTCCTCCCGGTCCGCCTTCGCCTCGGACCGGCAGAACCCGACCATCGCCTGGACATCCTGCGCCAAGTTGTCCTGCCGCTCCACCACCGCCTCGGCCATCGCCTCCACTTTCGCCTCGACCGCCTTCTTGGTCGCGTTCAGATTCGCCGTCTGACCCTTCTTGATGCCGTCCAGCATCGCCAGCACCCCGGCGGCGGCCTGCGAGACCTCACCCTTCGCCATGTTATCGCCCGCCTGCGCCAGAAGCCGGAGCACCTTGTTCTGGGCGTCAATCGCTCCCTTGGCGTTGTCGCCCCGCGCATCCGCCTGACCGGTCGTCATCCGGGTCAACCGCAACACCGCCTCCGGCAGCGGTCCCTCCAGTGCCTTCGCCAACGCGACACGCGCCGTGCCGATCACACCGTCCTTCGTCTTCTGCAGCGTCTGGGCGTATTTCTTGATCTCGTCCTGACGGTCACACGCCTCCTGCCACAGCTGCTGGTCGAAGGTCGGCAGCTGACCCTCCAGCTTCTGGGTCGTCTTCAGCAGCGTCCGCTGGCGCGCCACCAGTTCACCGATGCTCTTGCGCACCGCGCCGCGATCCTTAGCCTCCGAGGTCACCTGCGAAGAGACCGTCGCCATCTCGAAGGTGATCTGCTGTCCCACCGTCCGGTGCGGCGTTCCCTCGGCGTTGTCGAATGCGACCAGTCGCAGCGCATGGGCCTGCGAGACATCCTCCAGCGCACCCTTCCACTTCTCGGAGAGGGTCTTCTTCCCGTCCGGCTTCCACTCCATCAGAAGCTCGCCCTCCGCCGTCGCCTTGGCGCCCTTGTTGACCCGCTCCAGACGTACCGCGCTCAACCCGTACTCATCGCTCACCTCGAACCAGATAGCGGGCGCGGCGTTCGCGGGCAACGCCGCCTTGTGCCCCGTCGGGGCCAGCAGCTTAATGGCCGGCGCGCGATCCTCAATCAACTGGTACTGCACCGGCAGATGCAGCTCCAGCCCGTACTGATCCTTGGCGACCACGTTGAAGAATCCGCCGCGGTCGATCGTCTTCGTGCCGGACCAGCCGACCCGGTCGCCCGATGCGGAGAGCGGCAACTCGCCCTCCTCGAAAACCAGCTTCGCCGATTCGACCGGACGGTTGCAGGCCACTTGGAAATCCACCTTTGCGTTCACCGGCATCGAGATCGCGTTGGTCAACGCCTGGAAGGTATGGGTCTTCAAGCCCGTATACGCCGGCGGGGTCACCTCGATCCGCATCGACGCCAGCGCGAGCGGCGGCACGGTCGAGATCGTATAGCGGTCGGTCGGATAGGCGTCGCCCACTGTGAACCGGTACCCCAACGCCGTAGCGACCTTCGCCACCCGGTAGGAGAAGACCTCCTCCGCGCCGGTCGACTGGAACTGCCCGATCCGCATCGTCGTCCGTTTGTCATCCGCCGGATAGAGATCCACATCCACGAACTGCCCCGCCCGGCCGCTCGCGCGGATGGTCAGGTCGATCCCGTCCCCCTGGACGATGGTCTTGTTCTCCGGCGTCACCGCCAGCACCTTCGCGAAGGTCGGCGGGGAGAGCCGGCAGAAGGGGTTGGCGACCCGTCGCAGCGCGATGGTCCAGGCGTCGCCCAGGATGAAGGCGGGCGCCACCAGAAACAGAAGCGCGACACCCGTGGCGATCGCCCCGTATTTGCGGAACTTCCGGTTTTTCATCTCCGCCAGCGGCAAGCCGCCGAATCCCGGCACACCCTCCTTCAGGTAGGTCCGCAGCCAGGCCGTCTTATCCTTCTCCCGGTCAAAAAGCACACAGTTGATCAGCCGGTTGTCCAGCTGCGGGAAATGCTTCTCCAGTAGCGCCGCGACCGCCGCGGACGAACGCCGCCGCCCCAGCAGCCGCGCCGTCCAGACCAGCCCGCCGATCACCGCCCCCAGAAAGAGAACGCAAAAAACCAGACGGCCATAGAGACGGGGCCTCAGCCACACGTCCAGCGCCGTCAACACGCACCACGCGAGCAACAGACCCGCCACAACAAAAATCAACCGCTCAAAAGCCCGCCAGCGATTCACCTTGCCATTGATCACACCCAGCTCTTGATCGAAATTCGACATGGCCCACACCTCTTTCCAATATCTTTCTTCAACAAGATTGGAGATATCATATCAAAAGATGGGGAACAATGTAAAACGCAAAGAATCACGGTTTCTGGGTTCGCGCTACGCGCGACAACGAAAGCCCGGTTAAAGAGGGAAACGGAGAATGGGGAACGGGGAACGGGAAGAGGAAGTGACGAGTGAGAGGGAATGAAAAGACAAGGGAACAGAAGTCTGATGTCCGATGTCATCCTCACGTCTCAAGTCTCAACCCCCGACGCTCAACCCTCAACGGCTTACGGTTGTTGTCCGCTTGTCGCCTAACCACCCAACCACCCACTTGTCCGCCAAAGCTTTAGCGGCGGCGGAACCACCCAACCACCCAACATTCTTCATTTTTCATTCTTCATCGTAATCTTAACCGCCAGTGTGAACCATCCGCTTTCCTCAAATGATCCTTTCAATGGAAGCGTGATATCGGTGGATGTGCATTTGTAAAGTTTTAGACCCATATAGGTCTCCTCTCCCGGTTCCAATCGGATTGCCGCACATTCGCACAGGCATTCCGGCGAGACGGAAACAGCCCGTTTCAACTGAACGGCCCGCCCCGTGTCATTGATGATCGTGAAAAGATGCAGGTTCCCGTCCCAAAAGTCAGGACCTGAGAAACCGACACCCGCATCCGAACCGGACGAAAAAAGGCTTAATGGTATAGAGCCGTCCAATGAGACGCCCCCAGATATTTCTTCCGGATTCACCGCCGTGACCTCCATGATCCTGCCTGAACCACGGCGGCAGGTGACGTAAAGGCCGATCTTTGGATACCAGAAAATCTCGCTGTCGGGGAGAAAATGAGGTTCGTTTACCCT
>DBXN01000148.1 GCA_002309585.1 Verrucomicrobia bacterium UBA1211 | reverse complement strand
GTGTTGATTGTGATACCGCGGGCCTTTTCTTCGGGAGCATTGTCGATCTGGTCATAAGCCATGAACTCGTTCTTGCCGTCGCGCATGGCAAGGGTCTTGGTGATCGCTGCGGTCAGGGTGGTTTTGCCGTGGTCGACGTGACCGATGGTACCAATGTTTACATGGGGCTTGGTACGCTCAAACTTCTGCTTTGCCATTTGGATGAATCCTCCTGATAAAATTTTTTCAGTTGATGTTTTGTCTTGCTGACTGTATATTCCGGAAAAGAGGAACTCAGCCTTCGGTCATCTTTTCACGGATGGATTTGGGAACCTCCGCAAAGTGGTCGGGCTCCATCACATAGGTCCCGCGTCCCTGCGTGCGGGAGCGGAGGGAGGTGGAGTAACCGAACATCTCGGAGAGCGGAACAAACGCGGTGATCTGATAAGCGCCGGAGACGGTGTCCATGGAACTGACCTGGCCGCGTCTCTGGTTGATGTCGCCGATGACGTCGCCCATGTATTCTTCCGGGGTGATGACCACCACCTTCATGATGGGTTCGGTCAGGACGGGATCGGCCTTCCGCATCGCATCCTTGAACGCCATGGAACCGGCGATCTTGAACGCCATTTCGGAGGAGTCGACCTCGTGATAGGAACCGTCGTACAGCGAAACCTTGACGTCGACCACGTTGTACCCGGCCAGGACGCCGGACTGCATCGCGCTCTTCACGCCGGCTTCGACCGCCGGGATGAATTCCTTCGGGATCACGCCGCCCACGATGTTGTTCTCGAATACGAAGCCCGCCCCCGGTTCGTTCGGCTCGATGTGGATCTTGACGTGACCGTACTGACCCTTGCCGCCCGTCTGTCTGGCGAATTTGGTATCCGAATCCGCGCCGCGGCGGATGGTTTCCTTATATGCGACCTGGGGTTTGCCGACGTTCGCTTCCACCTTGAACTCGCGCAGCAGTCTGTCGACGATGATTTCAAGATGAAGCTCTCCCATGCCGGCGATGATGGTCTGACCCGTGTCCTCGTCCGTATAGGTGCGGAACGTGGGGTCTTCCTCCGCCAGCTTGCCGAGCGCGATGGTCATCTTTTCCTCGCCGGCTTTCGTTTTGGGTTCGATCGCCACGCGGATGACCGGTTCGGGAAACTCCATGTTTTCGAGAACGATCGGGTGCGCCTCGTCGCAGAAGGTGTCGCCCGTGGTCGTGTTCTTCACGGACACCACCGCCGCGATATCGCCCGCGTAGCAGGTATCGATATCCTTGCGGTCGTTGGCGTGCATCTGAAGGATCCGTCCGAACCGTTCTCTGGATTTTTTGGTGGGATTGTAAGCGGTCTGACCGGTCTGGATCATGCCGGAATAAACCCGGAAGAAGCAGAGCCTGCCCACATAGGGGTCGGTCATGATTTTGAACGCCAGCGCGGAGAAGGGTTCGGAGTCGGAGGAATGCCGCTCCTCTTCTTCGTCCGTCTGGGGGTTGATGCCGCGGATGGCCGGGATGTCGACCGGCGAGGGCATGTAGTCCACGATCGCGTCGAGCAGCTTCTGGACGCCCTTGTTTTTATAGGAAGTCCCGCAGACGACCGGAACGATCCGGTTGTCCGTGGTAGCCTGTCTCAGGGCGGCTTTCAGCTCTTCGACGGTGAGTTCTTCGCCGTCGCAGTATTTCTCGAAAAGCGTTTCGTCGGTTTCCGCGATGGCTTCGACCATGGCGTCGCGGTACTGCTGTGCCTTTTCGGTCATGTCCGCGGGGATCGGTTCGACGCGCATGTCCTTGCCGAGATCGTCGTAGTAGATGTCGGCTTCCATGGTCATGAGGTCGATGATTCCCTTGAACTTTTCTTCAGCGCCGATGGGGAGCTGGATCGGCACGGGATTGGTCTTGAGCCGCTCCTTCATCATGTCGATGACACGGTAGAAGTTCGCGCCCATGATATCCATTTTGTTNNNNACATACGCCATGCGCGGCACGCCGTATTTGTCGGCCTGACGCCACACCGTTTCGGACTGCGGTTCGACGCCGCCCTTGGCGCAGAAGACGGTTACGGATCCGTCCAGAACGCGGAGGGACCGTTCCACTTCCGCGGTAAAATCGACGTGTCCGGGCGTATCGATGATGTTGATGCGCGTATTCTTCCAGAAACACGTGGTTGCCGCCGAGGTGATGGTGATGCCCCGTTCCTGTTCCTGCTCCATATAGTCCATGACCGCGGTCCCCTCGTGGGTCTCGCCGATCTTATGGGTCTTTCCGGTGTAGAACAGGATGCGCTCCGTGGTGGTCGTTTTGCCGGCGTCGATGTGCGCCATGATGCCGATGTTGCGCGTACGCTCAAGCGGATATTCCCTTGGCATAGATTCCCTGTAACTCCTTTATTCCGGGCTGATTCCCGGGGATGGTGGCGATCAGTATCTGAAATGCGCAAACGCCTTGTTCGCGTCCGCCATTCTGTGCATTTCTTCTTTTCTCTTGAACGCGCCGCCCGCGGAGTTCTTCGCGTCGATGATTTCGGCCGCGAGTCTCTGGGACATGGTGCGTTCGCCGCGGGTTCTCGAGTAGGCTACCAGCCAACGGAGACCCAGCGTCTGGCGGCGTTCCGGTCTGACTTCCATCGGGACCTGATAGTTGGAACCGCCGACGCGGCGTGCCTTGACTTCAAGAACGGGCATGACGTTTTCCAGAGCTTCCTGGAAGACTTCCAGCGGATTCGAGTTCGTCTTGGCTTCTACTTCAGCAAAAGCGTCGTATACGATCTTCTGCGCAACGCCCTTCTTGCCGTCGAGCATCACATTGTTCACGAGCTTGGTAACGAGCTTGGAATTGTAAAGCGGATCCGGCAGGACGTCTCTTTTTGCGATCTGACCTCTTCTGGACACTGTGCTTCCCTCCTTCATTAAAAATATGAGATCATAGGTACTCGAAAGTGTGACTTCCGCCCGTGTCGTCCAAAAACATTTATTACTGTAAAGGAAGACGGGTTGAGCGAAGGATTCGAGTTTCGGCCGGGATTACTTCTTCTTCGGCCTCTTGGCGCCGTACTTGGAACGGGCCTGCATGCGGTTCGCAACGCCCTGGGCGTCAAGCGTGCCGCGGATGATGTGGTAACGGACGCCGGGCAGGTCGCGCACACGGCCGCCGCGGATCAGCACCAC
>DBXN01000107.1:17983-18144 GCA_002309585.1 Verrucomicrobia bacterium UBA1211 | reverse complement strand
TACGCCTGGCTCAACGTGATGGACGCCCGCTCGAAGGACGTGCTGACCAATCCCGAGATCACCCCCGGGGGCGACGACAGCGACTGGTCCGCCGCCATCAACGCGATGTCGGGCGAGCCCTACGAGCTGGCCGACGACACCGAGCCGTTCGACTCGCTCGC
>DBXN01000107.1:6421-17925 GCA_002309585.1 Verrucomicrobia bacterium UBA1211 | reverse complement strand
CCCAAGAGCGAGGTCGTCTCGATGTACGTCATCAAGGTGGTGCCGGAGTTGTACAGCGGCTATCTGCACCCGATTTTGAGCGACAACCCGCTCGACCAGCAGATGAACCTGAAGTACACCTCCGACTTCGGCGGCACGCCGGAGCAGTGGGAGTTCGAGTGGCGCTACTGCGAGCCGGTCAACGGCACGTGGAACAGCGACCCGAACCAGTGGTTCGTGCTGGGCAACTCCTCGCCCGGTTCCGAGATGCTGGACTGGGTAACCGTCGGCGACGCGGGTATCTTCGGCCTCTCCGACCACTACGTGCGCTGCCGCTACCGCCCGAAAGCGGGCACCGACGCCTACAACCTGCTGGGCGGCGGCTGGAGCAACTGGTGTACGCCGTGTCTGGCCGAGGGCTGGATCAAGCGTGTGCTGAAGGCGATCAACCCCTTCGAGCAGCGGATCAAGGACTACTACAACACCGCGATCGCGACGGAGCTCTCGATGATCCAGCAGGTGGGCGCGCCCTACAACGGCGACATCCCGCTGAATCTGGAGGCGCTGAACGAGAACGGGCTGCTCTCGATCTACGAGACGGTGCTGAACCAGGCCAAGAAGCTCTCGATCGATTCCGACAAGCTCGCCACCGGTTCGCTCGCGCTCGCGCTGCAGATGGCGGCGGGCCGCATCGCGGAGCTCTACATGGTCCTCGGCAACGAGGCGCTGGCCGACGCGATGAACCCGACGGTCGATCTCGGCAGCGATTCGCCCGTGGATGACGGCGCGGAAAGCTCGATCTTCCCGTTCATGAACCAGTGCGAAAACCTGCTGGACGAGGAGCTGGCGCTGCTGCGCGGCCGCGACCTCACGACGCAGTACGAGCGCGCGTGGAACGAGAACGTCGAGCCGTGGTCCTACCCGTACTACAACCGTCTGCAGTGGAACATCACGGCGGACGTGATGGGCGGGCAGGTCGCCTACATCCTGAACTATGGCATCCGGGACATCGCCGGCCCCGCAACGGCGGACGACCCCGATTCGCCCGACGGCACCACCGATGTCTATGACGCGGTGAAGCTCTACCCGCAGGGCCACGGCGACGCCTACGGCCACTACCTCTCGGCCGAGAAGGGCTACTACGCGCTGTTGCGCCACCCGTCGTTCGGATGGACGCCGCAGATCGAGTCGATCCTCGCCGGGACGGTGGACATCATGATGAGCTACTTCCACGAGAAGCGGTTCGCTCTCGCCGCGCAGGCGAAGGCGCGCACGGCGGCGATGATCGTCTCGGGCACCTATCGGCAGAACTACGTCGCGGGCGAGACCGATCCCTTCCTCCATGCGGAGGATGAGGATGTGGACCGCGCGTGGGGCACCGACGAGTGGGCGACCCGCGGCCATCTCGGCGCCTACTACGACTGGCTCACCGTGAACGCCCTCCTGCCGACCCGCGAGAACGAGGACCACACCCTGGTCAAGATGCTCGACCGCGAATCGACCTACGAGCTGGGCTCGATCGCCTCCAGCGCGAAGACCATCCAGTCCACCGCCGACTACGCCGACATCGGGCTGAACCCGCTCGGGCTGGCCGACAACGCGATCCCGTTCGACATCTCGCCGAGCGAGATTGACGCCGGAAAGACCCACTTCGAGCAGATCTTCGAACGCGCCGTGAAGGCCGCGAAGGTGGCGCATGAGATCTTCGCCCGAACGAAGAAGAACGCCAACGCCCTCCGCGACCAAAACGAGTCGGCCGACTTCGACCACATGGTCGCCGACGAGGAGGCGGCCATCGACCGTCGGCTGAAGGAGATCTACGGCTATCCGTATGCCGACGACATCGGCGTCGGGAAGCTCTATCCGCAGGGTTACGCCGGACCGGACCTCTACCACTACAACTACATCGAGACCTACGATCTCGACCAGTCCGGCCATGAATTCGGACGGTACTACGATGTGCTGGTCAACAACTACCAGTTGATCGCCACGAACTGCGTGGGTACCTTCGTCTCCGACGCGGAGCGGATGGAGGCCGATTACGGCATCATCGGTAACGTGGTGGCGGGGGCGATCAAGCTCTACCAGCAGTACCTGCCGGAGGTCGCGGCATGGATCGATCCCTATCTCGCCTACGGCGGGGTCTCGTCCGTGACGAACTACCTCACGCTGCCGGTGGCGATCATCGACACGGGTGCGGACCATCTCGACGGCGCTGTGGACTACAACTTCTCCGTCGCCGCCTGGTCCAACGCCGCCTTCTACGCGAGTTACTACGTGGGGGCCTACGGCTTCACGCCGAAACCGGCCACCTACAAGGGACAGCGGCGCGCCGAGGGCGAGGTGCAGATCGCGCTCACCGACTACGCCGCGCAGCTGGCGGAGATCGAGAAGGAGGCGAAGAACGTCGAGGCCGCCGCGACCAAGCTCCAGGGTCTGATCGACGAGCTGACCACCAAGGATTACGATGTCCAGATGGGCTACGTGACCGACGCGGCCGCCGCCGAGGTGCAGGCCTACAACGACGCGGTGGCGAAGAACGCCGCGACGGTAAAGAAGACCCTTGAGCGGTTGAAGGACATCAAGTCCATCATCGCCGAGGTGGCCACCGAGGCATTGCCGAAGGTAACGGGCCTCTCGTTCGACCTGACCTCGCTCGGCCGCGCCGCGCTGCTCGCCCTGAAGCAGGCCGCGCACGAGCTGCTGAACCAGCAGGTCAGCCAGCAGGAGCAGATCATCGAGAAGGCGAAGACCGAGGCGGAGATCCTCCAGGAGCAGCTGAACCAGAAGTTCTCGACCTACCAAGCCAACGAGGAACGCCAGAAGATGGTCAACGCCATCAACGAGCAGATTCCGGTCTTCAAGGCCGCGCTCGCCAAGTTGGAGGTGGTCTTCAACACCGCCAACGCCACGCGGATGAAGTACGCCAAACTGGAGGCCGAAGGCGACGAGCTCCAAAACGAACGCGAGCGTCTGCGCATCCAGTGGGCGGCCGATCTCTCCCAGAAACGGTACCGCAACATGATGTACCAGATTCTGCGCGACGACGAACTGCAACGATACAACGAAGCGTTCGAGCTGGCGGCGAAGTACACCTTCCTCGCCGCGAAGGCGTATGACTACGAAACCGGTCTGCTGCAGAGCGACAGCTCCGCCACGAGCGGGTCGGCCTTCCTCTCCGAGATCGTCCGCAGCCGCGCGCTGGGCCGCTTCGCCGAGGACGGTACGCCGCTGGGCGGGGGGGCGCTGGGCGATCCGGGCCTCGCGGACATCCTCTTCCGCATGGACGCCAACTGGAGCGTGCTGAAGGGCCGCCTCGGGTTCAACAACGCCCAGGGCGATCTGGACAGCTTCTCGCTGCGGAAGGACCTCTACGGCAAGAAGACCGACTCCTCCGGCGACACCGCCTGGCGCAACGCGCTGGCCGCCTGCTGGACGGACGACCTCCGGACCCATCCGGTCTTCAGCCGGCACTGCCAGCCGTTCGACCCGATGGAGGATTCGGAGCCGGGTTTCGCGATTCCGTTCCAGACGGTCATCGCCGCGCGGAAGGACCTCTTCGGGAATGACCTCGCGGGCGGTTCCACCGCCTACTCCTCCACCTACTTCGCAACGAAACTGCGCGGGGTGGGCATCTGGATCGAGGGGACATCCGGGGCGGCCACGTCATTGCCGACCCGTCCGGAGGTCTATCTGATCCCGAGCGGACTCGACTACATGCGGGTGCCGATCCGCAGCAACTCCTCCGCGTTCACCGCCACCCGCGCGTGGCAGGTGGTCGATCAGGTGCTGCCGGTACCCTACGCGCTGAACGATTCCGATTGGGAGGCCGCCGACTGGAGCGCCCTGAAGGACATCTGCGCGAACGAGCTCTGCACGGTCCGCAAGCATCCCGCGATCCGTGCCCGGGTGGCGGCGGCCTTCGACGCCGGCGCGATGACCTACAACGCCCGCCTGATCGGCCGGAGCGTCTGGAACGACCAGTGGTGGATCTTCATCCCGGCGGCATCGCTCAACGCGGACAACGTCACGGCGAAGACGCTATTCCTGAACAACGTGAAGGACATCCATCTCTACCTCCAGACCTACTCGCTGTCGGGGAACTAGGAATCCGAAAGGAAAGGCTACTGCCATGAAAAAACAGTTTGAACTCCTTGCGCTCGCCGCGCTCTGCGCGGCGACGGCGGGCGCGGACGCCATCCCGCAGGCGCCGGTTGTGACCTACGGGCTGATCCGCGATGAATACGGCTCGCCGCTGACGAAGACGTCCGCCGCCACGGCGCGGCTGGTGAAGAGCGACCACCCCCAAGGGACGGTCTACGCCTCCTGCTCGGTGGGCGAAACCGACTTCGCGGCCATGAACTACCGGCTCACGCTGGAGATCGACAGCGAAGGCCCGGTGCGGCCCTACGCCGTCGTGAAGGGAACCTCCATGTGCGTCCAGTGTCTCATCGGCGGCACGATCAAGGGGCTGACCCCCTCGCCCGTCTTCACGGTCCCGGCGAACGGCACCGCCCAGCGTCTCGACTTCTCGCTCGGCACGGACGCCGACGGCGACGGGATGCCGGACGCCTGGGAGGCGTGGATCCTGGCGATGAACGGACTCCCCAACAACACGGCGGCGGTGAAGGCCTTCAAGCCCGGCGATGACGCCGACGGCGACGGGATGACCAACTACGAGGAGTATCTGGCGGGAACCGACCCGTTCTTCGCGACGGACATCCTGACGATCACCTCGATCGAGCGGCTGGCGAACGGCCGCGCCGCGATCAGTTTCACGACGACACCGGGCCGGACCTACCGGCTGGTCGCCTCGGAACGGATCGCCCCGACCCCGAACTGGGGACCTGTGGCGACCGCGCAGACTGAAACGGGCACACTCACCTATGAGACCTTCACCGGAACGGGACGGACCGTGACGGTCTATGTGGGCGCCACGGGCAACCAGAAGTTCTTCCGGGTGGCGGCGGACTGATGCGATTCGTGATCGGTATCCTTCTTGCGTTAACGTTCTCGAATGCGCGCGCCGAGGTGTGGACCAACCACCTCGGCCGCGTTTTCTCGGCGACGCTTCTGGCGGTGAACGATACCGGTGCGACCTTCGTCTTCGCCGGGGACGGTGCCACCAACACCCTCCCGCTGGCGAAACTCGCCCCCGCCTCCGCCCGGCGCGCCTGCGTCCAGATGGATTTCGCGCCCATCCCGCCCGCGCTCGCCGCCACCTTCGCCCAGGCCCGGCGGGATCTCCGGCGGCTTCGTGACCTTCTGGCAGACAACCGCCTCACCGAAGAGGCCGTCCAGACGCGCCGTCTGGGTATCCGGGCCGCTTTCATCCAGCGCTATCGCGAAAACGGCCTTCCGGAGAGCGACCTCCCCGCCCTCCTGAGAAGACTAGAGAGGGAAGATTAAAGGGTTAAAGGGTGAAAAGGTGATAGGGAAGAGGGAACAGGGAAGAGAAAAGGCGGTTTTGAGTTTTGCGGGGGCGGTTCCATCCGCCCCCATTAAGGAGAAAGATGATGAGAGTTTCTGTTTGGTTTTCGTTGGTTTCCGTCATCGGTTTTGCGGGAATGGCGGTTGGCGCCTTCCCCTCTTTCGAGGCGTTGCAGCGCGACGGGATTCACGCCTTCACCTATGAGGGTAAACCGTTCACCTGCGGCGAGCCGGTCTCGGAAAAGGTGATCGCGGATACCGACCGGAAAACGGTCCGGCAACGGGTTTACCGGACCCCCGACGGGAAACTGGAGCTGCGCGATACCTGGACCTTCTACAAACGGTTCCCGGCGGTCGAAGTTCTTCCGGAACTGGTCTGCGTAGGCGACCAAGAGACCGGCATCGTGGCGGATTTCCAGGCGTTCCGGCTCACCTCCGCGCCCACGCCGCGTGTCGGGATCCGGACCCTCACCGGTACCGTCTGCAACGAGCGGGATTTCATGCCGATCGACCATACCCTCGCGATGGATCCCGACGGCAAGCGCGAGGTGATTCTGGATGTGGCGGAGGCCCGCAGCTCCTCGGCCTTCATGCCCTACTACGGCATCGACTTCTCGGCGACCGAGGGCATCGAGATCGGGCTGGGCTGGACAGGCGCCTGGACCGCGCGGTTCCGTCTGACCGAACAGGGGCTGACCGCCCAGGCCGGGATGCGCCGCACCCACTTCCGGCTGCTCCCCGGCGAGACGATCCGCCAGCCCTCGGTTCTCCTCTTCCTGCGGCAGGGCATCTCCGTCCGCGACGGCAAAACCGCCTTCCACCGCTTCGTGATCGATGAGAAATCCCCGCGCGACAGCAAAGGCCGGTTGATCGACCCGATCCTGCCCATCACGGCGGGCGGCGGCAACAAGAGCGATGAGGCGATGCTCGACATCATCGACTGGGGCGTGAAGAACCGCCTGCCCTTCGACGCCTTTTGGGTCGATGCCGCCTGGTACGGGCCGCCCCACAATCCGGATCCCTATTCGAACTGCGGCGACAAGTGGTGGGGCTACACCGGATACTGGACCTTCAACCCCAACGTCCATCCCGACGGCAACCTGTTGCGCGTCTTCGAGACGGCCCACCGCCACGGCATGAAGGCATTGCTCTGGGTCGAGCCGGAACGTTCGATGAGCGACATGCCCTTCGCGAAGGATCACCCGGAGTGGATGCTTCCAAAGGGCTGGCAGGAAAACAAGGCGGTACGGCCGCTGCTGGTTAACCTCGGCGACCCGGCCTGCTGCGATTTTGTCATCGAGATGATCAGCAACCTGATCCGCCAGAACAAACTCGACATCTACCGGCAGGACTTCAACCTCGATCCGGGCGGGTTCTGGCGCGGAAACGACAAGCCCGACCGCATCGGCATCTCCGAGGCGAAACACATCGCGGGGCTTTACCGTTTCTGGGACACCCTCCGCCAGCGCTTCCCCGACCTGCTGATCGAAAACTGCTCCAGCGGCGGACGCCGGCTGGATTTCGAGATGGTCTCCCGAAGCCACTCCTACTGCCGGACCGACTTCGCCATCGGTCACCGCGGCTCGCTGGACCAGGTACTCAACGTGCAGAACATCACGCTGAACACCCTCTGCTACCAGCCGTTCCAGGGGAGCGAAACCACCCCCGCCGCGACCTTCGACAACTACGGCTTCTTCAGCGCCGTCTGCGCCGGAAGCGTCTTCACGCCGAGTGACTGGAACGGTGGCATCGTCCGCCGCGAATTCACCCCGGAGGAGACCCTCTGGTTCAAGAAGGTCTTTACGGCGGCAAACCGGATGCGGCGCCACTTCACGGGCGACTTCTACCCGCAAACCGACCCGACAACCCTCGCGTTGGACCAGTGGTGCGCCTATCAGATGCATCGGCCCGACCTGAAGAGCGGCTTTGCCATCGCGCTCCGCCGGCCGGAATGCAAAGACAGCAATCCCGACGCCCCCTTCACCTTCCACCTGAAGGGGATCGACCCCGACACCACCTATACGGTGGAACGGTTCGAGGGTGAGACCGTCACAATGAAGGGTTCCGCCCTGGCGACCCTCGCGCCAAGCCTGAAGGCCGAAGATCATAACCTCATCCTCCTCTTCTACGCCGAGGCGGGCCGGCCGGCCGCGCCGGAGAAGCGGCGGACCGTCTACGATCCCGCCGCCGCGCTGAAGACCGCCTTCGGCCGGGCGGAAATCAATCCCTGCCGGGATACGAACGGGGTGGTCTGGAGCGTCCTCCGCCGCGAAAAGCCGGAAGGCCGCGGCGGGATTTACGGCACCAGCCGCTTCGCCGCCTCGGGCGGTGGGATTTACGGGATTGAAACGATGGGCAACAGCTACGTCGCGGCGAACGCGGGCGAGACCGCCCCGCTCTTCCTCGGCATCACGGCGAACTGGAAAAACCGGATCGCGCCGGGCGAGCTCATCTTCCACCCCGAACCGACCGATACCCCCGGCGGCGGTCGCACCGTCCTCCGTTTCACCGTTCCCGAAGCGGGCCGCTATTCGTTCGATCTCCGTTTCCGGCCCCTCAACCGAGGTGCTGGGAAGATCGACGCCTCGGTGGTGCTGGACGGCGAAATCCTCTACCAGGCCGAACTTGTCCGGGACGGAGGCCCCGTCTTCGCGTCCGGGCAGCCCTTCTTCACCTTCGCGGACAAACCGCTGAAGGCCGGGCAACAGCTCGAATGCGTCGTGGGCGCGGGCCTCACCGAAACCTCAAACGCCTGTGACGGAACCGCCGTCACCTTCACGCTCTCCAAAGAGTAACCCAACATGAGTCCCAAACCCAAACCCGCGCAAAAGAAAGCGACCGCCGCGCAGAAATCGCTCAAGATTTCGGCCAAGGCCCGCTACGCCCTGCGCATCCTCGCCGATATCGCGCTCCATGCCGAGGATGCGACGCCGCGCACCATCGCCGCCATCGCGTGCGAGCAGCAGATCTCCGAGAAATTCGTCTCCCGCATCGTCATCCCGCTGCGGAAGGCGGGTATGATCGTCTCCCTGCGCGGGATCGCCGGCGGATTCCGCCTGACCCGTGCCCCCGAGGACATCACCCTGCTGGAGATCGTCGAGATCCAGCAGGGTCCGCTGGAGATTCTGGACTGCCTCGGCGAGAAGGCCGCCTGCGGGCGCAAAGAGCGCTGCGCCGTCCGCTCGATCTGGGAAGACGTCAACACCGCCTTCCGCGACGCCCTGGCCCGGATCACCCTCGCCACCGTCCTCAAGCGGATCCGCTCCACCCCCACCACCTCGGCAGACTACTGCATCTAGCCCGCCTTGCCCGCCCCCTTCCCGTCCCCCCCCTTCCCATTTTCTTCTTGTTTCCTGCGGCCTTTTGGAAGACAATAACCGAATTGTTAAACGTTTGCGGTTTTTAGGTAAAGGATGAGTATGTCGAACACAAGCAGTCTGGACGTCATCGCCTCGCTTTGTAAGCGGCGCGGATTCATTTTCCATAGTTCCGAGGTCTACGGGGGCATCAACGGCTTCTGGGATTACGGTCCGTTGGGCTGCGAGATGAAACGTAACATCAAGGACGCCTGGTGGCAGGCGATGGTCCGGGACCGCGAGGATGTCGCGGGATTGGACGCGACGATCATCATGCATCCCGCGATCTGGAAGGCGTCGGGCCATCTGGACACCTTCTCCGATCCGATGTGCACCTGCAAATCCTGCAAGAAGCTGATGCGGGCGGACCAAGTGGATGACATTCTGACGGACGGCGAAATCGGCAAAACCCTCCAGGCCCTGCTGGACGAACACGCCGACTACGGTAAGATCGCCGGTTGGTGCAAGGGTAAGGGCAAAGGACTCGCCCCGAATCTCCCCGCCGTCACCGATCCCGACGCGCTGACCGCCGCCGTCGAAAAGCTGAAGGCCGATCCGGCCTGCGCCACGACCCTTTCCGCGCTCTACGCGCTGCTCGGCGCCGGTGCCCCTTCGACCCGCTGCCCCTACTGCGGCGGCGAGCTGACCGAGCCCCGGCCCTTCAACCTGATGTTCAAGACGATCGTCGGTCCCGTGGACGACCCCTCGAATGTCGCCTACCTCCGCCCCGAAACGGCGCAGGCGATCTTCGCGCAGTTCCTCAACGTCTATGCGACCAGCCGCATGAGCGTGCCTTTCGGCATCGCCCAGATGGGTAAGTCGTTCCGCAACGAGGTCACGCCGCGCAACTACACCTTCCGTTCCCGCGAGTTCGAGCAGATGGAGCTGGAGTTCTTCATCAAGCCCGATGAGGCGGTCGAACTGCTCTACGGCAAGGTCACGACGATGGCCGACCAGCCGGACCTCTCCGTGCCGCAAAAGGAGTGGGGCTGGGAAGTCTGGCACAAGTACTGGGTCGAGCAGCGCAAAAAGTGGATCATCGCCTGCGGTTTGCCGAAGGACTCCTTCGTGGAGTATTGGCAGAAGCCGGATGAGCTGGCCCACTACGCCCGCGCCTGCGTCGATATCGAATACGCCTTCCCCTTCGGCGTGCAGGAACTCGAAGGGATCGCCGCCCGGTCGGACTTCGACCTCACGCAGCACCAGAAGCACAGCGGCAAGAGCATGGAGGTCTTTGACGAGCCGCTGAAGCAGGTGTGCTCGAAGATGGATGAGACCGCGAAGGCGGCGTTCGTCGAGAAGGTCGCCGCCGAGTGGCAGAGCCGGGGAAAGGACCCCGAAGCCGCACGCGCCTTCGCGCGGAAACTCTTCGAGGGCCGTTACATCCCGCACGTCATCGAGCCGTCGGCGGGCGTGGACCGCATGATGCTCGCCCTGCTCTGCAACGCCTACGAGGAGCAGAAGCTGGTGGATGAGAAGGGTAAGGAGGACACCCGCGTCGTGATGCACTTCAGCCCCAAAGTGGCGCCGGTCAAGGTCGCGGTCTTCCCGCTCGTGAAGAACAAGCCGGAGGTCTACAACAAGGCCCGCGAGATCTTCGAGTATCTCCGCCGCCGCACCGCCGCGTTCTGGGACGAGGGCGGCGCCATCGG
The DNA here is from genome assembly GCA_002309585.1 of Verrucomicrobia bacterium UBA1211. Taxonomy (GTDB): domain Bacteria; phylum Verrucomicrobiota; class Kiritimatiellia; order RFP12; family UBA1067; genus UBA1211. The sequence goes on along the minus strand of DBXN01000107.1, from coordinate 7,508 downwards.
CCGCCGTTACCGCCGTCAGGACGAGGTCGGCACCCCGTGGTGCATCACCGTCGATTTCCAGACGGCCGAGGACGATACCTTCACCGTCCGCGAGCGCGACAGCATGAAGCAGGAGCGGATGACCCTCGCCCAGTTCAAGGCCATGCTCGACGAGGCCCTGGTGTTTTAGTTGGGTGGTTAATGGATGCTCAACCCTCAACCGATGATGGTTTGGTAGTTGGGTGGTGCGTGGTTGTCTAGATTTCCAGTCTTTTCTCGGAGAAATTGCCATGGTGAAGCGCGTGATCATCGCATCGGTTTTGCTGGCGGGCGGCCTCTTTGCGGAGCCGATGCGGACGGGCGGTCCCCTAATGGCGGTGGACGCTCTGGGGCGCGCCCTGCCCGCGCCGGGTGAAACCGGCGTTCCCGCGCCGCGCGCCAACCGCCAGGTCGGCATCTTCTACTTCCTCTGGTGCGGCGAGCACGGCCGTTCCGCGCCGCGCGACGTCTCGAAGATCCTCGCGGCGGATCCCCGCGCCGGATACACACCCGAGAACCCCGTCTGGGGGCCGGTGGGCTTCTACCACCACTGGGGCGAACCGTTCTACGGCTACTATTACTCCGATGACGAGTGGGTCATGCGCCACCACATGAAGCTACTCATGCAGGCGGGGGTCGATTTCCTCTTCTTCGACACCACGAACGGGCCGATCTACGAAAAGAACGCGAAACAGGTGATGCGCATTCTGCAGGAGTATTTCAACGCGGGATGGACCATCCCCCGGGTGATGTTCTACACCCACACCCAATCGGGCGCGACGGTCCAGCGGATCTACGAGAGCGTCTACAAGCCCGGCTACTGCCGCGACACCTGGTTCACCTTCGAAGGCAAACCGCTCATCATCGCGGTGGAAAAGGAGTGTTCGGAGGAGACCAAGGCCTTCTTCACCTTCCGGGCCGCCCAGTGGCCCAACGAACCGGCGAAGGTGGACGGATGGCCGTGGATGGACTTCACCCGCCCGCAGCGCGTCTTCACCAACCGGCGCGGCGAGCCGGAGGTGATCAACGTCTCGGTCGCGCAGCATCCGCAGCTGCGCTTCGGCGACTC
>DBXN01000107.1:0-6384 GCA_002309585.1 Verrucomicrobia bacterium UBA1211 | reverse complement strand
CCCGCGCCGGACGCCTGGACCAGGGGATACAACTTCGCCGAGCAGTTCGACCACGCGCTGCGGAGCGATCCGCCGGTCGTGCTGGTGACGGGTTGGAACGAGTGGATCATGGGCCGCTGGAAGGGAATCCCGGAGCGGCCGATCATGTTCGTCGACTGCGCCAACACCGAATACAGCCGCGACATCGAGATGATGCGCGGCGGCTACTTCGACAACTTCTTCATGCAGCTGGTCGGATATGTCCGCCGCTACAAAGGCGCCGCCCCCCACCCCGTCCACGTCGCCGGGGCCGGCATGGCCTTTTACGACCACGTCGCGGACGGCGACTTCCCGCGCCACGCCCCCGGCTACGGCCAAGTCTACGAGAACCGGACCCAGCGCCACGCGATCCGCCGGATCGGGATCCGGCATGACGCGGTCGACCTCCATTTCCAGATCCAGACCCGGAAACCGATCGCCTCCGCCGACCGGACCGGAACCTGGCTGAAACTCTACCTCAATCCGGGAGGCGGTCCCGGCTACCGCTTCGTCCTGAACAACACCCCCCGCGCGGATGGCACCACGACCCTCGCCCGGATCACGACTCCCGGCGAAGCGTTGGCCTGCACCGACATCCCCGATCGCCCGATCCCCTATACGGTCGATGGCGACACCATCACCTTCCGCGTCCCCCGCGCCGCGCTGGGGCTCACCGCCCCCGCCTTCACCCTCTGGTTCAAGGCGGCGGACAGCACGGCCCCCATCGCCACCGTCGCCGATTTCTACGATCACGGCGACGCCGCCCCCCTCGGCCGCCTCAACTACGTCTACCGCGCCGAATAGGCGCCCCCCAAAGTACCGATACGCTACGGAATGTCCCTAAAAAAGGCACTTTCCGCAGGGTATCGAGTGCCACCACCCAGTCCCAGGAAGCCACTCCCTCTAGAAGCTCTAGACATTCTAGTCATTCTAGACAACTAGACAAACTAGCCATTCTAGAAGCTCTAGGATTCTAGACCCTCTAGAACCTCTAGAAATGCTAGCTCATCCAGAAAAACAGCCGCCCAACCCCCTAGACACAAAAAGGGCCGCGTTTTCACGCGGCCCCCAAACCGAAAGGAACTCTCAATCCCTTACTTCTTCCAGCTCTTCCGCCGACGGACCAGGAACAGCGGAATCCCCGTCAGCAACAGCGCCATCGTCCCCGGCTCCGGGGTAACGATGTATTTGATATTGAGAGTGAGGTTAACACCCCTTAAACTATTTCCAACCGAAACACCGGACTCAATGGGATTATCCGTATCCACTTCATACGAGATACGAGGGTATGTCCCTTGAGCGGTAACCGGATAATACGTTACTCCGTCCAAGTCAACGTTAACATTTAAAGTACCAGTTGCCGTCCCAGTCCCCTCAAAAGGAGTCGTAGAGGTCGGGGTAAAATTCGGATTAGACACTGTAAGATCATGGGAATAGTAGATAGTACTTTCATTGTAACTTGTAGCTGTCCAAGGATTCCCATCTGTGATGGTACTCGTGGCAGGCACACCAAATGTAACTGAGCCAACATTTGTATTATCAACAACAAAGTTTCCAACAGTCAATGTCGCATTGTCCCCAGCACCAGCAATACCACCATTGTACGAAATGGAAACACCGTTTACATCACCTGAAATCTCGATGAGAACTGAAGAGAGTGCCCAATTGCTATAGTTCGGCAAATTTGAATCAATCCGACTCAATTGTTCCCCAAAAGTTTGAGCGAACGTACTTTTATCGAATAGAGCAATACTGGCGGCCCCATCTGAAGTAAGGGATGTCGTCTGGGTCAGTTCAATTTGCAAGTTATCCAGATCGTTGTTCGAGCCATCCCAGCTGTAGCTTCCTTCCGCCTTAGCCGAGACTGCCGCGATAAAAGGAACGATGCAGCACAACAGGGTCGCGTGCCGGGCCATCGAACGCAGATACTCATTTTTATTCATCTTCATAAAAAACACTCCTTTTCCAAAGAAAGCAAGTAGAGTATGCCCCAAACGGACTTGTAAGTCAAGGGGCAACAAGCAATTTTTTTGAAAAAAGTGAAAAGGGCGGAAAAAGGCCGAAGGAGGTCAGAAGAGCGAAACGGCGAAACAGCGAAGTCCTTAGCGTTCTCTTATGGCTTCGCATTGAAAGCGTGGCGTTCCTGTAAATCGCCCCTTTTTCTCACTTTCTGCTTGGGTTTCGGGAGGGCTTTTGGTTTACTAATGGCTCTTTTCTATGGAAACGACAGGCGAGATGAAGGCGCCGGGGACCTTTGAGATCCTGAAGGAGGACCGGCATTCGGACGCGCGGCTGGGCCGTTTGTGGACGGCGCACGGCGCGGTAGATACCCCTGTCTTCATGCCGGTCGGCACCCAGGCCACAGTCAAGGCGCTCGAACCGCGTGACCTCAAGGAGCTGGGAACCTCGATCCTCCTGGGGAACACTTACCATTTATTATTACGGCCGGGCATGGAGGTGATGGCCGCCTGCGGGGGGCTGCACCGTTTCATGGGCTGGGAGGGTCCGATCCTGACCGACAGCGGCGGGTTTCAGGTCTTCAGCCTGAACAACCTGCGGAAGATCAAGCCGGAGGGGGTGGAGTTCCACTCCCACATCGACGGGGCGAAATTCTTTCTGGGGCCGAAGGAATCGATGGAGGTCCAGCGGATTTTGGGGTCGGACATCGCGATGTGCTTCGACGAGTGCATGCCGTATCCGTGCGAGGAGGCGTACGCCCGGCAGTCGGTCGCGAAGACGCTGAAGTGGGAAGCGACGTGCCTGGAACAGGAACGCGCGCCGGGCCAGCTCTATTTCGGGATCGTCCAGGGTGGCGTCTACACCGAACTGCGGGAATCGTGCGCGCGAGAGCTGGCGGCGATGGGATTTGACGGATATGCAGTCGGGGGGGTGAGCGTGGGCGAGCCCGAGACCGTGATGATCAAGGGGGTCGAGGACGGGGTGCGGTGCCTGCCCCGCGACCGGCCGCGCTATGTGATGGGACTCGGGGACATGTTCCAGATGAACGAGTCGGTCGCGCGGGGCGTGGACATGTTCGACTGCGTGATCCCCACGCGGGTGGCCCGCCACGGGACAGCCTACACCCGCAAGGGCTCCTATCCGGTGAAGGGCGGGTCCTACAAGATGGACCAGCGTCCGGTGGAGGAGGGGTGCGACTGCTACTGCTGCCGCAACTTCTCGCGGGCGTACATCCGGCATCTGCTGAATGTCGGGGAGATTTTGGGCATCCGGTTGCTGACGATCCACAACATGCACCGGTATCTGTCGTTCATGCGCGAGATGCGCGAGGCCATCGCCGCCGACGCCTATACGGAGTTCCGGCGGGAGCTGACCGCCATCCTCCGCCCGAAGGCGTTGAGCGTTGAGGGTTAAGCGTTGAGAGGCAATTGCAAAACTGGATGTGGCAAGGGCGCCCCCGCCCTTGTCAGCAAGGCCGGGGCGGCCTTGCCACATCACTTAAACAAAAAGAAAGGAACACGGTTATGACGGGATGGATGGTTGCGCAAGCGGCGCCGGCGGCCGGCGCGGCGGGCAGCGGTATGGGCATGATGATTCCGATGATTCTGCTCTTCGGTATCTTCTATTTTATTCTGATCCGGCCGCAGCAGCGCAAAGAGAAGGAACGGCTGAAGATGATCTCCGAGCTCCGGGCGGGCCAGAAGGTGCTTTTCGCCGGCGGCTTCATCGGAACCATCACCGAGGCGCGCGAGCACACCTTCCTGATCGAGATCGCCCCGAAGGTCGTCGTCGAGATCTCCCGGAACGCGGTTTCGCAGGTCATTCCGGAGGGCGAAGCGGCGAAAACGGAGCCGGCGAAGTAGGAAAAGCCGCGTAGCGCGATTTTTTCTCATTTTTAGATGCAACCGGGCGGGGAATTATGGTATGATTCCCGATTCAAGCCCTTATTGGGGACTTTTGATAACGATGGAGAGAGCATACTATGAGTAGAAGTGACCTGTGGAAATGGCTTGCTTTGGCTGCAATCGCGCTGTTGTCGGCGTATGTGGTGATCCCGCCGAAGGAGAAGATCCGGCTGGGGTTGGACCTCTCGGGCGGTACAAGCTTTTTAGTCGCGGTCGATAAGGAGCGGTTGGAGAACAACATCCGGGCGGGTGATCCGAACCTGGATGACGCCGCCGTCTCGAAGAAGATCGAGTCCATTCTGAAGGACGCGGACGCGCGGGCCGTTGAGGTGATCCGGAACCGGATCGACGGGCTGGGCGTGAACGAGCCGGTCATTCAGGGCGGCAAGAACCACCGCATCACGGTGCAGTTGCCCGGTATCTCGAAAGAGGCGCGCGAGGCGGCTGAGAAGAGCATCCAGAGCGCGGCGTTCCTGGAGTTCAAGGTTGTCCACAAAAATAACGCCTCGCTGGTCGATGCCCTCTTCCGCAACAACCAAGTCCCCGAAGGGTATGAGATGGGCGATGACAGCCGCTCCTACAAGCGCGCCGCGAACTACATCGAGCTGGCGAAGGATCCCGGCTACCAGAGCCGCCTCTCCCTCTTCCACGTCCCGAATCCGCTCTACGCGTTCATGCTGGAACGGAAGATCCTCCAGAACGGCGATGTGGTCTATATCCCGATGTATGTGCTGCGCAAGGCCGAGATGACCGGCGATGCGCTCTCCAGCGCCTCCGTCGAGATGAACACGATGACCGGCGAGGTCACCGTGAACCTCACCTTCAACGCCAAAGGCGCCGCGACCTTCGCGAAGGTGACCAAGGCGTTCGCGCCGGGCGGATCCCGGAACCCCAACAGCCAGAGCGGGCGGCAGCTCGCGATCATTCTGGATGACACGCTCTATTCCGCCCCTGAAATCAAGGAAGAGATCGTGGGCGGGCGCGCGAAGATCTCCGGCAGCTTCACATGGGCGGACGCCTCGGTGCTCCGCAACATCCTGAACGCGGGCTCCCTGCCCGCCCCGATGAAGATCCTCCAGAAGAGCTCGGTCGAATCCACGCTCGGCATCGACGCGATCAAGAGCGGTATCCGCGCCTCGCTGCTGGCGACCTTCCTGGTCGGCCTCTTCATGATCATCTACTACGCCTACTGCGGCCTGATCGCCGATGTCGCGCTGATCCTCGACCTGTTGCTCCTGCCGGCGGGCCTGATCATCGCCTCGAACGTGCTGGCGGTCTTCGTCCGCGACGCCGCGATCGCGCGCAAGTCGCTCGACCTGCCGGTCCTGACCATGCCGGGTATCGCCGGTATCGTCCTGACCCTCGGTATGGCGGTTGACGCGAACGTGCTGATTTTCGAACGCATCCGCGAGGAGTTCGCGCAGGGCAAATCCGCCCGGACCGCGGTCTCGGCCGGTTATGACCGCGCCTTCCTGGCGATCTTCGACTCGAACATCACCACCCTGCTGACGGGTATCATCCTCTTCATCTTCGGTGCGGGCCCGATCCGCGGCTTCGCGATCACCCTCACGGCGGGTATCATCATCAGCATGTTCACGGTGCTGGTCGTGACGCGCATCATCTTCAACGCGACGATTCCTGAATCCCGCATGAAGCCCTACAAGATGCTCACCCTGCTGAAGAACCCGAACTTCGACTTCATCCGGTTCGGCAAGCCGCTGGGCCTGGCCTCCCTCGGTATCATCGTTGTGACGCTCGGCCTCTTCTTCGGCCGCGCCTTCACCACGCCGAAGAAGGTGATGGCGGTCGACTTCACGGGTGGCGCGGCGATCACCTACAGCTACCAGGAAGAGAAGAAGCCCGATATCGGCGAGGTCCGCAAGGCGCTCGGCACGGTGCTCGATGACATCGCCGTCCAGTATCAGACCTCCCTCGAAGGGAAAGGCAACCTGCTGCAGGTGAAGACCAGTGACGAGGTCGCCACCAGCAAGAAGATCGCCGCCGCCGACAAGGAGCAGAACCGTCCGCTCTCCTCCATCATCCGCGACGCCCTCAACAAGGGTTGCCCGGACGCCAAGTTCGAGGTTTCCGGTGAGGAGACCGTCGGTTCCGAGGTCGGCTCCGATCTCAAGGTCGCGGCGGTGAAGGCGGTGATCTTCTCCCTGATCGGCATCCTGATCTACGTCTCGATCCGGTTCGAGTTCGGCTTCGCGCTGGGCGGCGTGGTCGCGCTGGCGCATGACGCCTTCATCACGCTCGGCCTCTACAGCCTCTTCGGCCGCCAGTTCAGCCTGACCGCCGTTGCGGCGTTGCTGACCATCGTCGGTTACTCGATCAACGACACGATCGTTATCTTCGACCGTATCCGCGAACAGCTCAAGCTGGACCACAAGAGTGACTTCAAGACGCTCTGCAACAAGGCGATCAACGATACGCTCAGCCGGACCTTGCTGACCTCGATCACGACGACCATCGCCGTGCTCGTGCTCTTCATCTTCGGCGG
>DBXN01000101.1:74493-79064 GCA_002309585.1 Verrucomicrobia bacterium UBA1211 | reverse complement strand
GAACTTCGGCAGCACGCCCTTGAGCGACTTGTTCTCGCGCTCGATGGCGATCATCGCGTTGTCGATCGTCTCGCCGTTGTTCGCCTCGTGCGCGACGGCGGCGATCTTCGCCCAGCGCGCGGACTTCGGGACGAAGAAGATGTTCTTCTCCATGTAGGCGTCGCGGTCCTCCTCGTCGCCGTAGCCCTCCGCCTTCAGCTCGCGGTAGCGGTTCTCGAAGGCGTCGGAGACATACCGCAGAAACAGCAGCCCCATCAGCACCTGGCGGTACTGCGTGGCGGGCAGCTTGCCGCGCATCAGATCGGCGGCGTGCCAGAGCTTGGCCTCAAACCCAAGCGTCGCTGTCGATTCTTCCTTCCTGTTCGCTTTTCCCTGCATTTCCAATTCCTGTTTTCCATTGATAACCAATCATTTTTGAGGACTATTATACCATATTTCCCGCTCAATGCGAAGTGTGATCTCCGCCTTTTCCATCGCGCGCCACACCCGCTTCTAGCCCTCTTTCTTTCCCCATCCGAAACGGTTTTGAATTTTGACGATCAGGGTGGGGCTGACGCAGGCGAAGACCGCCGCCTTGAGTCCTTCGATCAACCGGACTTTAAACGGGGGGAGGCCACGCCGGGCCCAGTCGATCTCCACGCCGTTCTTCCGGCAGACCTCCACACCGAACCGCTCCCAATACCCTTTGTGGACCGCATCGACAAAGGGGAATTCCCGTTCGCGCGTGGCGAGAATCGGACGGGATTCATCGCCGACCTTAAAAGAGCCGTACCGTTCGAATTCCCAAATGCTCTTGCATCCCTCCAGCAGGGAGAGCAGGAAGGCGCGATCCCACAACCCCGCCAGGGTCGAGATGCAATAGGCGGTCGCCTTGCGGTACTCGCCGAGCGTCGAGTCGGGCGCGAAGGGAAGCTGGGGAACGGGATTGGGGATCAGGCGGAGGTTAACCGCGCCAAACCGTTCGATCTGGTCGAGTCGTTTGGCGACCGTCTCCTCCGGAACCGGCGCCTCCAGATAGTAGTCATCGCAAAGCAGCATCACATAAGGGGTGGTGATCCGGCCGAGCGCGATGGCGAGCCGGTCACCCCAGGTCAACCCCGGACCACATGCGATAACCTCGGAGAAGACGGCCGGATCGGCCGCGTCGGGACGGTGTTCGGTGACCAGTGCGACCGGATAGGGACACGTCGGCCAGAAACGTCTCCACAGCGCCGCGAACGGCGGCAGCAGATCGGCATACCGGTCACAGGACGCCACCACAATCGTCAATTTTCCGTCCGCGGCCATCCTGTCCCCCTACTCGCGCACAACCTCATAGAGCATCCGGGCGCCGGCGGGACCGCCCGCGACCGATGCAGTGAACCAGAGCGCATGCGCCTCGACCCGCGTCGGCAGCTTCTCCAGCCGTTCGCCATCCGCCGCCAGACTGTAAACCGTGTAGGCTTCGGGCCGGGAGAGCCGCAGGGCGATCTCCGCCGTTCCGGCGCGCACCAGCGCGCGGCTGGAACCCCACTTCAACAGTATCCGGCACTCGTCGTCCGCATAGGTGTTGCCATCCGCCTGGACATCGGTCAGATGCGAGACCAGCAGCCGGCGGCTGGCGTGGACCGTCTCCTGATCCAGCGCGCTCACCCAGACCGTCGCGGGCGAGCCGCCGAGCGTGAAACGGATCGCGCCGGCGTCGATCGTCCCCGACTCGGCGAAACCGCCGCAGGTCTGCCGGGTGGTCAACACGAACGAACCCGCCTTCTGATCCATCACAAACCCGTTTCGCGTCTCGGTCCGTAACCGTTCCGGAATTGCGCCATCTTCACCATACGCCTCTTCGTAGCCGATGACATCCTTCTCCTTGGTCTCCCCATCCACAACCCGAGTACCGATCCGCCAAGACCATGCGGCGGTGCTCCATTTGGGGGCCAGTGTGCGGGCGGGAACCTTCATCCGGTCACCTGTTCCGGAGGTCAGCGGTATCCGGCGGGGAATCCCGATCGTAGCGGTTTGGGCGATGGGCGCGAGGTCGCGACGAAGGAAGAGGCAGATCGACGCGCGGTCGGACGCCTGGCTCAGCGGATCGGTGGCGATGTCGAAGTAGCCCGCATTGCCCTTCCCGTCGGTCATCATCGCCTCCAGATTGTGCGAATAGGAGAACCGCCACATTCCATCCCAGTCCTGGAGGGCCGCCATCACGCCGGTCATGATTCCCCCGACGCCCCGGTACCGCCCCGGTCCGGAGAAGTTGTATTCCGTCACCGTAAACGGTTTGTTCATCAGCCGGGTGAAGGCGGTTCCCGCCGGCGGCGGCGAATCGGTCCGGATTCGGTTGGTGTTCTCGCACTGGCTCGGAAGCGCCCAACTGCGCTGGAGGAACTTCGGATGATCGACATAGAAATGGTCATCCACATAGTCATAGGTTTCGTCGCGTGCGATCTGCATCGGCGGATAGTGCGGCCCGCAGTTCTGGTTGGTCAGCAGCGCGCGGCACTTTAGCTCGTTCCGCAGGAAGGCGGTCATCCGTTTCACCATGTCGGCCTCGATGTCGGCGAGGAACTGCGCCACATCCGCGCACATCTTTTCAGGGGGGGCGTCAGGAAGTCCCCGAAGATCGTCCCGGGCAAGCGCCTTCCGGTCCGCCGCCCAACGCGCCCAGGCGGCTTTGAACGGTTCCAATTCCCGCAGCTGGCCCCACCGCCACGCGACACTCCCCTCGTTGATCAGCGAGAGAAGCGGCAAACCCGGTTCATCCGCATACCGGCGGCCCGTGTGGGGATTGACGTGGTTGAGGAAAGCGCGCGCGAAGGCCTTCCAATCCTCCATCGCCGGCCCGTGGACCGCGCAGAGCGACTTGTAGAGTTGTTTCTCCATCTCACCCGGACGGTCAATCCCGATCTGCTTCCAGTCGATCCGCCGCGAGACGTAGATATCGGTGGTGATGTAGACGCCGCGCCGCATCAGCGCCGCCAACAGCGCGTCCAACTTCGCCAGGTTCGCCTCGTTCAGTTTCACCTCGCCCCGCGTTCCCTCGACCAACCCCTGATCGTAGTGATGGATGCGCACCGTGTTGTAGCCGAGACGGACCAGCCGATCCGCCAACACCTCCGCCTGTTCCGGTGACGGGAAACAGGCGGTGAAGCAGAGGTTCACCCCGTAGAAGCGTTGGCTGACGCCGGGCCGTTTTTCGAACTCGAAATGGCCGTCCCGCGCGACCAGCCACCCGTATTTCCCAGCCGGCGCATCGCAGAACCCGAACACGGAGAAATCCAACGCCGAACCGGGTTTCACCGACTTGGTGTAGGAAAGGGGAATCCATGTCTCGCCCGGACGGATCACCGTCGGTGACCGGTTGGTAGCCGTCAAAGGCGCATCGGTCCGCAAGGTGAAGACGAGTTCACGGCGATCCCCCTTCTGGAAGGCATGCCGACCGGAGAGGATAAAGCGGACGGCGAACACATCCATCCCCCACCGGCGGTCATCCTGAATCAGGAGCTGGGTCGGAGCGTCGAAATCAGCCTGAATCAAACCGCCGTCGGGATAAGTAACCGTGAACCGCTTAAACGATCCGCTCATGACCGTCATCTGGTTTAACGTTTCGGGGAATCCGCCCTGTTTCACGTCATCCGCCTTCCAGCGTGCCCCCTTCACCGACGGTACCGGCAACTGGAAGGTCACATACAGCGAAGCGAGCGTAATCGCCTCTTCGGCCTGGAAGGCATAGCGCACGCGGACGGCGTGATCGTCCTGCCGCTCCATCCGCGCCGTTCCCTTGAAAACCGTCCGGTCGCCGAGCGGCATCGTGAAGGACGAGACACCATCCCGATCCGGAAAAACGAAACCGCCCGAAGAAGCGGTTTGCGACCACCCCTCTGTCGCCAACCGCCCGAGGAAACGGATGGGCGGACGTTCAGGCTGCGCACCCTCCCGCGTGGGCATATTCAGCGTCAGTTGCCCACCAACCTCCATAAATGCCTCCGCCCCGAATCCCCACAGGGCGAATCCCACCAGTCCCGCCATCACCATCCATGTTTTCATATCGTTCCTTTCCCGCATTGACGAATAAGACCATTTTACGCCGTTTCACCCGAAACGGCAACCGTCTCCGAGACCCGCTCATAAAACCGCATCCGCGGAATGCGGGAGAGATGGCGGGAACAGTTCCCCACGGCGAACCGCCGATAGACTGGATGGGTCCGAAGGGCCTGCCAGCTGTCGGCCATCACATTGCCAAGCCGCGTGTCGGCGGAGACAAAGAAATCGCAGGGGTAGACATCGCCGTTACGCTCGATGACGAAGTAGTTGTCGCACCGATCGGCGAAAATGCATTGGTCGGCGCGGCCGAGCCGGATAAACGCCAACGCGGCGTCGATGTTCCACACCGAAACCCGCCCGATGTCGCCATCCGCCCGCCAGACATCCCAGATGCGGCAGAGAAACGCATCCCACGCCTCGGTAGACACGCTTTCCAGATGATCGGTGTACTGCTGCCACGCCCCGCCCAGCTCATCGCGCAGATACCGGTATACCCTTTCCGGCTCATCCACATTCGCCGCCGTGACCAACGCCAGCAGATTATACGC
>DBXN01000101.1:67868-74458 GCA_002309585.1 Verrucomicrobia bacterium UBA1211 | reverse complement strand
CCCGCGCCCGCGGGAGTGACGCGATGGGCGTCATGGATCGCGGCGGGACCATCCACACTCACCCCGACCAGCCATCCCTCGGCGGCGAAAAACGCCGCCGCCTCGCGCGTCATCAATGTCGCGTTCGTCTGCAGCGAGCAATTGACCCGTTTCCCGGGACGGGCATACCGCTTCACCAGCGCCGCGACGCGGCGATAGAAGGCCAAGCCCGCCAACAGGGGTTCGCCCCCCTGAAAGGTGATCGTGTGGGCATCGAACGGGAGGGCGAGATAGCTGCCGATCATCCGTTCAAGGACCGCATCCGGCATCACGCGCGGTCCGTCGGGATAAAGCGCCGCTTTCTTCAGGTAAAAACAGTAGTCGCAGGCGAGATTGCATGCCGCGCCAACCGGTTTCACCAACAAAGAGAAGGGGCGATCCATCGGAACGGTTCCTTTACGGGCGAAGCCGCTCATCCAAGATCGCCGTCAGCGCCTTGAGCCGTGCCTGATGTTCGGGATAACCGGCGAGATCGGTCGCCTCAAACGGATCCCGCACGACGTTGTAGAGCCGGACACGCCCCGGTTCCTTCGCCGCCATCCGCGTGCGCAACGCCACGTAATCGCCGACCCGGACCATCTGCTGGAGTCCGCGTACCGCCCCCTTCCGGGCGGCGAACGCTTTGAACGCCGCCGTATTCCCCGCCCAGGGGAAGTCATACTGGGTATAGACGAGCGACGGTTCCGGCGTCCCGTCGGCGGCACCAAAACGCGGCAGCAGCGACACGCCTTCCGACTCGGGCGGCTTCACCGCGCCGCCGGCCGCCGCCAGCGTCGCCATCCAGTCATGGAACTGGGAGGGACGGTCATCCCGTCGCCCCGGAGCGATCCGGGCGGGCCAACGGACGAACGCGGGAACCCGCATCCCGCCCTCGAAGACATCGCGCTTGTAGCCGTCAAAGGGTCCGTTCGACCGGAAATTCCGGGGATCCGCCCCATACTCATCGGCCGGGCCGTTGTCGGAAGTGAAGACGATCATCGTGTCGCGATCGATACCGAGCCGCGCCAATTCCCGCATCAGATCGCCGACCGCGCAGTCGAAACGCGTGATCGCGGTCGCATAGCGCGCGGCGGGGTCGGGCAGATCCCGATAGGCGGGATCGATCCAGGTGTTGCGCGCCGCCAGCGGTTCCGGCTCAAGCGGCCATGCCACGCCGGATTCCGGATAGGGACGGCCCGGCACATGCAACTTGTTTTTCGTTTGAATCGTATCATCGCAGATACCCGAACCGTGAATGGTGTTGACGGCGAGATAGAGGAAGAACGGCGTGCCGGGTTTCGCCGCGACATGTTGCCCGATCAGCTGTTTCACCTTGGCGGTGAAAAGATCGGTCGAATAGACACCGCGCGCGGAAGCGGTCGCATCCGTCCGGTTCTCCGTAATGCCCATGAAGGCGTTCCGGACATGCCCCTCGTAGTGGTAATAGGTGTGGCCGGCCAGATGGTCCAAAAAGCCGTAAAAGTAGTCAAACCCGCGATCCAGCGGATGCGAGGTGACCGGCGTACGCGATTCGCCGCCGCCCGCGATTCCCCACTTGCCGACCGCCCATGTCACGTATCCGACCCCCTTCAAGACCGAGGCGAGGGTATGCGTCTCCGTGAAGGGACGGTCGAAACAGTTGTCGCGCAGCGAGCACGCGCCCTGCACACGTCCCGTGATGAGTGACGCGCGGCTCGGCGCGGAAACCGGCGCGGCGGCATAGTGCGCCGTGAGGACGACTCCTTCCCGCGCCAGTCGGTCCAGATGGGGCGTCCGCAACCTAGCCAGCACATTCGTGGCCGTACAGGCGTTGTAGCCGACATCCCCATAGCCGAGATCATCCGCCAGGATGAAAATGATGTTCGGTCGATCCTGTTCCCGCGCGGAAAGCGAGGTGGCCCAGACGGCAAAACCGATTATGCAAACGGCCGTCCGACTCTTCAGAGAATTCCCGATTCCTTTGCCCATCATCGAACCTCCCCCTTCCGCCTTTCCACCGTTCATCAGTGTAGGCGCTCCCGCTTCCGCCGGTCAAGCGCAAAACATTTTCATTATGGAATTCGATTTTCCTTCACTTACCATTCAGCCACAAGACTTCGGACTTCAGCCATCAGACTTCAGCGGTTGGGTGGTGCGGTGGTTGGGTAGTTCCGCCGCCGCTAAAGCTTTGGCGGACAAGTGGGTGGTTGAAGGACGAGAGACATCAAACGTGAGACGCGAGACCACCGCTCCCCCATTTTCATTCTTCATTATCCCTCCCGTCACCCGTCACCCGTCACTCCCATCCCCCTCTTTTCATCTTTTAACTTTCGATGGGGTTCTGTTATGATGATGGGGTTCTTTGCGGGAAGCGGGGATGCCGCGTTCCGGGACCGACAGCCGTTTGAGAGAGAAGAGACGCCATGATCCATCATTGCCTGAAATCGAAGACCGTCTGGATGCCGCTGGTTTTCCTGTTTGCCTTTTCGTTGCTGATGCTCTATGTGTTCGCGCCGGTCCTCCCGCTCCATACCGTGACCCTCTCGCCCGACTACGCCAAGTTTTTCAAGCCCTCCTGGTTCGTGACCTGGAGCGAGAACCTTTTAAGCGGCACCGACCCGTGGTGTCCCTCCATGCTGCTGAATTTCTGCGGCCATCCGCTCTGGCGGCACACCTTCTTCTTTGTCATCACCTCCCTCTTCGCCGCACTGGGAGTCCGTTATTACCTGAAAACCCAGCACCTCTCCCCGCTCGCCGCCTGGAGCGCGGGACTCTGTTTCGCCTTCATCGGTTATTCGTTCACCCTCTTCAACGCGGGCCACGCGGGTTACTTCGACTTCATCTGCTGCGGGCTTTTCGCCTTCGGTCTGATGGCGCGGTGTTTCCAAACGGGCCGTTTCCCCTACTTTCTCGCGTTGGGAGCCGTCCTGATCTGGGCGGAGATCCACCAGCCCGACATCTGGATGCTTTTCACGATTCTTCTCGGCGCCTACGCGATCTGGTGTTCGGTCAAATGCCGGAAGGCGGACGGGGATTGCCGATTCTTCAAGACGGTCTGGCCGCGTTTCCTGCTGACAGCCGCCGTGATCGCCCTCGCCGGCACGGTTCCGATCCGCAACGCCTTTACCCAATCCCTGGCGGGCCGTAAGGAGCAGATGGAGGCCTTCAGCCAGGCTGGCGCCGCGAAAGCCCAGCCCTCGCCCGAAGCGAAGAAACAGCAGGATGAATCGAACTGGATCTTCGCGACAAACTGGAGCATGCCCCCGGAAGACATTGCGGAGTTTTTCGTGCCCGGCATCTGGGGCGACGCCTCCTTCCAGCCGCCCACACCGTATTGGGGCCGTTTGGGCCAACCGTTCCCCTTCCAGGCGGGACGGATGATGCCGAACTACCGCCAGCACACCCTCTACCTCGGTGTGATCCTGCTGTTGATGGCGTTCGCGGGCATCGCCGGCTGGATCGGTGTCCGGGCCAACCGTGAAACCCCAGCGGCGGAAGAGGGTGAGGCTGCCCCCGACTTCTCGGATGTCCCCTTCTGGACCGGCGCGGCACTTCTCTGCATCCTTCTGGCGATGGGTCGATACACGCCCTTCTACCGGATGGCCTATGCGCTGCCTTTTATGAACTACCTGCGCGCGCCGGTGAAGTTCCACCATCTGACCGAGTGCGCGGTCACCATGCTGGCGGGATTCGGCTTCGAGGCCCTCTTCCGCCAACGGTGGGTCCGGATCCGCAAACAGACCCTCATCGCGGGTGTGGCGGGCATCGCGCTCCTGGCGATCGGCTGGATCCTCAGCCTGAGTCTCGCCCCGATGACCGTCGCGCACATCAAGAGCATCGGCCTGCCACAATACGCCGAACCGCTCGCCCGCTACACCCAGGCCAATCTCGGCCGGACCATCGTCCTATCCCTCCTGGCCCTCGCGATCCTCTTCGCGGCAGGAAAGGTCAAAGCTCCCCGCATCCCCCTGCTGGGCGCGATTCTGGCGCTCCTGTGCGCGATCGATCTCGCCGTTGTCGCGCGCCGCTACGTCGCGCCGATCAATGTCGCCCCCCACTACGCCCGGAACGCCGTGGTCCAGACACTTCTCCAGAAGACCGGCGGCCAACCCGCCCAGATCGCCAACTACGTCTCGCAAGGCATGCAGGAGCAGGACTGGTTCGGCACCTCGCTCTTCCTCCACGGATTCAACAACGCGCTACCGACGGCGGACACGCCCATCCTTCAGGAACTCCACCAGGCGTTGAAAAACGACCCGATCACGTATTGGCGGCTGAACGGCGTCCGTTTCGTCATGCTGCCATACAAGGCCCTCTCCGCGTTTCTCCAGAACCGGAGCGTTCAGCCGCTTGTGAACTTCGAATTCACGGGAAACGGCGCGCTCCGAACCGTCCAGCAACCGGGGGAGAAAACCCTTACCTGCTGTGAAGTGACCGCCTTCCCGCCCCTGCCCACCCTGCATACCGCCTGGCAAGGCGCCGTTTCCGTCACCAACCAACTTGCGGCGCTGACGGGCACCGAACGGCCCGGGCAACCGGTCACGGACGCCCCCGTATCGGCGACCCCGAGTCCAGACGCGCCCCGCGCGGTCCGGTTCGACGCATCAAGGGGTCAGGCGGGCGTCTGGAAGACGCGCGGAGAGATCGAGAATCCCGCGTCCTCACCCGCCCTGCTGATTTTCGCCGAGAAGAACGTGCCGGAACTCACCGCGCGCATCGACGGCAAGGCGGTCCCGATCTACACCGCCGACGCCCAATGGGCGGTGGTTCTGATCCACCCCGGCAAACATACGGTCACGCTGGGCAAGACCCTGCACCCGTTCCTCCCGATCCTGAACGCGATCGCGGGTATCCTCGCCGCCGCCACCCTGTGCGTAAAGCGTTGGCGGACACCGGAAGAAAGGGTTGAGGGTTGAGCGGACCATGGGACGTCGGACTTCAGACTTCAACCTTCCAGCGTCTGATCCCCAACACCGTTAACCTTTTAACCCTTTAAACTTCCTCAGCCCTCAGCGCTCAACCTCTCAACGCTCAACGACAAACGCGTAGGCGTTGCGGAACATCCGCATCCACGGGCCGGCCTCGTTCGTGAAGAGGTCGGCGGGACGGTAGGACATCTGGACCGAGCGGAACCCGCGTTCGGGATGGGGCATCATGATCGTGGCGCGGCCGTCCTCGGAGGTGAAGCCGGTCAAGCCGCCCGCCGAACCGTTCGGATTCCACGGGTAACGCTCCGTCGCGCGGCCATAGCCATCGACATACCGCAACGCGGCGACCGCTTTCCGCTCATCCTCGGCCGAATCGAAAACCGCCAGACCCTCGCCGTGCGCCACGGCTATCGGGATCCGGGAACCGGTCATCCCCTTCAACAGGATGGAGGGAGAATCCAGCACTTCGAGCGTGGTGTAGCGCGCCTCGAACTGCTCCGAAACGTTCCGGCGGAAGGCGGGCCAATGCGCGGCGCCGGGAATGATCCCCTTCAACTGGGAGACCATCTGGCAACCGTTGCAGACGCCAAGCGTGAAGGTGTCGGGACGCTCGAAGAACGCCTTGAACATCGCCAGCATCCGATCATTGAACAGAATGCTGCGCGCCCAGCCGGAACCGGCTCCCAACACATCGCCGTAGGAGAAACCGCCGCAGGCGACCAGCCCGCTGAAACCGGCGAGATCCACCCGGCCGCTCAGCAGGTCGGTCATGTGGACATCGACCGATTCGAATCCGGCCAGCGCGAAGGCCGCCGCCATCTCGACATGGCCGTTGATGCCCTGTTCGCGCAAGATCGCCATCCGGGGTTTGGTGTCGCGATGCGTCACCGACGGGACCGCATCCGGATCGTAGGTCAACCGGTAGGTCAATCCGGGGTCATTCTCATCCAACCCGTTGTCGTACTCCTGCTTCGCGCAGGCGGGATTATCGCGCTGCGCCTGCATCGCATAGGTCAGTTTGGACCACTGGCGGCGGATCCACGTCAGGTCCGTCTCCAACTGAACCGTACCGTTTACTGTCAGACTGAACGCGCGGTCATCTGTCGGCGCGCCAATCTCCCGGCAGAGATTCGGGTCGGCAAAGCCGTGCGCGGCGAGAACCGTCCGAACCGCCGCCGCATCCGCGGCCGCAACCTGCAAGACCGCACCCGGCTCCTCGCTGAACAGGACCGCCAACGGATCGCCCGCGCCCAGATCGGCCTTCACGCCGCGACCACCCGTGATGGCCATCTCGGCCAACGTTACGGCCACGCCGCCATCCGAACGGTCATGGTAGGCCAGCAGCAATCCCTTCTCGACCAATTCCTGAACCGCCTCGAAGAAGGCTTTCAGCAACAGCGGGTCATCCATATCCGGCGCCACATCGCCGACCTGGTTATAGACCTGCGCCAGCGCGCTCGCGCCCAACCGGTTCTTGCCTTTCGAGAGATCGATCAGGAAGAGCGTCGAAGCGCCGGGCTTGAGATCCGGCGTCACCGCCTTACGCACATCCGTCACCGGCGCGAAAGCGCTGACGATCAGGCTCAGCGGCGCAACCTGCTTGTGAGACTTACCCTGGGAATCCTCCCAGACGGTCCGCATCGAGAGCGAGTCCTTACCGACCGG
>DBXN01000101.1:12368-67833 GCA_002309585.1 Verrucomicrobia bacterium UBA1211 | reverse complement strand
AAGAGTTCCGCATCCTCGCCCGCCTCACCGCAGGCGCACATCCAGTTGGCCGAAAGCTTCACCTTCCCGATTGCCCCGATCGGCGCGGCGGCCAGATTCGTCAGTGCCTCGGTCACGGCCAGCCGCCCCGAGGCGGGGGCGGAGATCAACGCCGCCGGCGTCCGTTCGCCGGTCGCCATCGCCTCGCCGGTATACCCGACGTAATCCGTCACCGTGACCGCGTGATCCGCGGCCGGCAACTGATAGCGCCCGACCATCTGATCGCGGTGGACCTGACCCGTCACGCTCCGGTCGGTGATGGTGATCAGGAAGGTCTTGTCGGCGACCGTCGGGAGGTTCAACACCCGCTCCATCGCATCCAACGGCCGGACGTCCGTCAAATCCAACGCCGCCGGCCGGATCGCGTCATGCCGCACATCGCGCAACATCCGGGGCGGTTTTCCAAGCAACACCCCGATATCCATATCGATCGGCTTGTCATGGAAATGCGAATCGGTCAGCACCAGGCGGCCATCCCCGCGCGCCTCGCCGATGAAGGCGACCGGGCAACGCTCGCGGGCGCAAAGCGACTCAAACAGCGTACGGTGTTCGGGAAGGATCGCCAGCACATACCGTTCCTGCGCCTCGCAACACCAAATCTCCATCGGGTTCATCGAGGGTTCCTCATTGTGAACCGCCCGCAACTCGAAACTGCCGCCCGTCTTCTCGATCAGCTCCGGACAGCCGTTCGAGAGGCCGCCCGCGCCGATGTCGTGGATACTCAAAATCGGGTTCTTCTCCCCCATCGCCACACAGGCGTCGATTACCTCCTGGCACCGACGTTCCATCTCGGCGTTGCCCCGCTGGACGGAATTGAAATCCAACGCCTCGTCATTGCTGCCGGTGACCATAGACGACGCCGCGCCGCCGCCCAGACCGATCCGGAGCGCGGGCCCGCCGATCTGGACAATCAGTGCCCCCGCAGGGACCTCTTTCTTGTGGACCAATCCATGCCGGATGTTTCCCATGCCGCCCGCCAGCATGATCGGCTTATGGTAGCCCCGATACCGGCCCGCGACCGTCTCCTCGTAGGTCCGGAAGAATCCGCACAGCTGCGGACGGCCGAACTCGTTTCCAAACGCCGCGCCGCCGATCGGCCCGTCCATCATGATCGCCATCGGCGTGGCCAGCCGCTTCGGAAACTCCGCGTAATCCTTCTCCCACGGCATCGGCAACCCGGGAACATGGAGGTTGGAGACCATGAATCCCGCGATACCGGCCTTGGTCTTCGAACCCGTACCCGTCGCCGACTCGTCGCGAATCTCCCCGCCGACACCCGTTGCGGCGCCGGGGAAGGGCGAGATCGCGGTCGGGTGGTTGTGCGTCTCGACCTTCATCAGCATATCGATCCGGTCCGGCTCGAAGCCGTAGGCACGCGTGGTCCCGTCGATGGCGAACCGCTGGGCGTCAAACCCCTCGATCACACCGGAGTTGTCCTTGTACGCCACCAGCGTCCCCTCGGGATGGCAGGCGTAGGTGTTCTTAATCATCTTGAAGAGGGAAGTATCCTGCCGTTCGCCGTCGATGATCCACTCCGCGTTGAAGATCTTGTGACGGCAGTGCTCGGAGTTGACCTGCCCGAACATCACCAGTTCCGTATCGGTCGGATTGCGGCCGGCCTTGGTGTAGTTCGCGCAGAGGTACTCCATCTCGTCCTCACTCAACGCGAGGCCCATCTCGACATTCGCCTCACGGAGCGCGTCGATTCCCTTCGCGAGGACATCGTAGACGCGGCCGGGGGCGGGAGGCAACTGATCGAAGAAATCATCCAGATCCGTGTAGACCCCTTCGGTCATCCGGTCATGCAGCACCCCGAATGCGGGGGCGAGACGCTGGAGATCGAGCGGCTGACCGTCAAGCGCGATCCGGAACTGGACACCCCGCTCAACGCGCTCAATGCCCGCCAACCCGCAATTGGTAAAGATGTCGGTCGCCTTGGAGGACCACGGCGAGATCGTCCCTTTGCGCGGCGTCACAAAGAACCCGCCCGCCGGCAGCGGCGCATCCGTGGCGCCCAGCAGGGAACAGGCACGCGCCAACGTTTCGGCGGAAAGCGGCGCGGCCGCATGGATCAGGTAGACGAACGCGGCCTCGACCGTCGGTTTCCCCGACAGGGCGAGTTGTTCATGAAGCCGCCCCTCCAGCGCTTCCAGACGGAATGCGGAAAAAGCGGACGCTCCCGGCAACAGGATTGGTTTCATTCAACAGTTCCTTCCTCAACATGGCTCAAAATCGCACGGATCACATCTTCGCGGCAGGTCGCGGCCAGCAGATCGTTGCGGACCGACTGTTCGCCCAGGCACCGTCCCAGATGCGCCAAAAACTGGACATGGACCACAGCCGCCTCCACGGGGACCAGCAACATCACAAAAATCCGGACCGGCTCGCCATCCGGCGCGCCGAACGCCACGCCCTGCGGATGGATGGCGAAGATGCAGACCAGCCGCTCAAGCCCGGTCATCCGGCCATGCGGCAACGCCACACCGCCCGAGAGGGCCGTCGACGCGCTCCGTTCACGGTTCAGCACAGCCCGGAACGCCCGCCGCCGATTATCCTCCGACAGCACCCCCGCCGCGACCGCCTCGTCCACCAGCCCCGCCAACAGCGCCTCGCCATCCGTCTCGGAACGGTTCAGGCAAACGAGGCTTGCGTTGACCAGCTCAATAAATTGAGAACTCTCGCTCACAACAAAATCCTTAAACGTCTTCTATCCTCTTTCTTCCCGAAAAGATGGTCAAAGTGTACCACATCCTCCCCCCGCCTGTCACTTCAGTTTCCGTGTCAACCGGACACGTTTCAGGAGCGGGCCGAGAACGGCGCGACACCATCGCGGACCGGGTGCCGCGGGGTCAGCGCGCCGGGGGCGTCGTGCAGACAACCCGGAACCCGAACCGGGCATCGTGTCCGCCGGGGGAACGGCCATGCCGGATCGCGGAACGGCAGAACTTTGACTCGTAATCCCAGCAGCCGCCGCGAAGGACCCGGTTGCTCCGCAACAGGGAGGGACGCTGCCCGACCGGGTCGGTCACGGGCTGGTCCGGATAGTTCCCGTCATACCAATCTTCGCACCACTCCGCCACATTGCCGTGCATATCGCGGCAACCCCAGGCGTTCGGGGCCTTCTGCCCCACCGGATGGGTCTCCCCGCCGCTGTTCCCCTTGAACCATCCGAACTTCCCGAACGGTCCCTTCCCGTTAAACGCCTCCGCGCTGCCCGCCCGGCAGGCATATTCCCATTCCGCCTCCGTCGGGAGGCGCAATCCGAAACCGGTCTGCGCATTGGCTTTGCGGATGAAGGCCTGGCAATCCTTCCACGAAACCCCGTCTACCGGACGGTCCTCACCCTTGAACGCCGAAGGGTTGTTCGCCCCGAACCATGACCGCATCACACCCGTCCACTGCGCCTGGGTCACCTCCGTCTCCCCGATCCAGAATCCCTTGGTAAGCGTCACCTGATGGCGCGTCTCATCCTCCCACCGGTCCGCTTCCGACTCGGAGCTGCCCATCATGAACGTTCCCGGCGGGCACCACCGAAACGCCATCTCCGTGCCGTCCGGCAAAGCGACCGTCATCCGATCCCCCGCCTTCGGCCCGGCCGACGGATCCGCCCCGGCCGACACGGCGAAGAGAACGGCCGCACCCATCGCCGCCGCCCGACGCCAACCGCCACACATTCCGTCCGTCTTCATTGCGCCCTCCTCTGCGTTTCATCCCCTTCCATGCGCCCCATTTTACGGCTTTGCCGAAAAGGGGTCAACCCCCAAATCCCATCAGCGTTGTACCTTTGACTTTCACCCCGTTGCCGTGATATAGTTTTGATGTGTTTGAAGGAGGAACCCGTCCGGGTACGGGGCATTTCACGAAAGGAACGGCAGATGGAAAAGATGAGTGTTTCTCGGCGGTCATTTATGGTGGGCGCGGGCGCGATGGCGGCGATGCAGGGCATTTCCCTGGCGCAGAACGCGCCGAAGACCTTTAAGTACGCATTGGTGGGTTGCGGCGGACGCGGCACCGGCGCGGCGGCGAACATTGAGGAGGCGGCACGGAATCTCGGGATGGTCGCCAAGATGGTCGGCGCGGCCGACTTCTTCGAGGACAAAGCGAAAGCCGTCTGCAAGGCCCACGGATGCGATGAGAAATTCGCCTTCGGCGGCGGTGACGGTTACAAGAAACTGCTGGAAGGCGATGCGGACATCGTTCTGCTCTGCACCCCCCCGATCTTCCGTCCGCTTCACGCCGAAGCGGTCATCGCGGCGGGCAAACACCTCTTCGCCGAAAAACCGATCGCGGTCGATCCGCCCGGCATCCGCCGCTTCCTGAAGGCGGTCGAGGCGGCCAAACAGCGTAAACAGATGATCCTCTCCGGAACCTGCCACCGCCACAATTGGCGCGCGCTCCAAATGATCAAGCCGGTCCGGGACGGGGTTATCGGCGAGATCCTCGGCGGTGTCGTCTACCGCTGCCACGGCGCCATCTGGGAGCGGCCGCGCCGTCCGACCGACACCAACGCCGGCTACCTGGCGAACAACTGGTACAACTTCCGCGAGATGTGCGGCGACAACCTGACCGAACAGGCCATCCATGAGGTCGACCTGGCGAACTGGTTCGTCGGGCGCTACCCCGAGCGGGCGATGGGCATCGGCGCGCGTTACCGCAAGAGCACCGGCAACGGTTACAACTGCCTCAGCGTCGATTACGATTACGGCAAGAACCTACACATCCACGCCATCGCCCGCCAGGTGAACGGCTGCTGGGACCGCTGCTGCGCGATGTTGACCGGCACGAAGGGACAGATTGACGTCCTCGGCTCCAAGATCGTCCTGGCCGACGGCACCTCCAAGCCCTTCCCGTTCGACACGGAGGCGATCAAGGGCATCAACCAGAACATGATGGTGAACGAGCACATGGATCTGCTGAAGGCCCTCAACTCCGGAACGTACATGAACGAGGGTGACTTCGAGGCCATGTCCACCGCCACCACCGTGATGGGTACCCTCGCGACCTATACGGGACAGATGGTCCGCATGTCCGACCTGCTGACCAACGAGAAGTCGCCCATCTACAACTGGAAATGGCCGGTCCAGCCCGAAGACTTCGAGCGCGGGGAAGACATCAAACTCCCCGGCGAGAACGAGTGGATGGTGCCCGGGCAATAACGGCAGACGGCCGTTACCGGTTTAACCGTCCCGCTGGCATTGGCTCAAACGGTCCCATTCGTCGAGATAGGTCTGGATATAGGCCCCTTCCGGCGTTTGGGACATTTTTTCCAGCATCGTCCGCAACCGGTGCTGCTCCTCTTCGTACTCCTGCCGTGAGAAACGGCCGGAGAAGTAGGCGAGCCGCAGCCAGACGAGATAGGTCGTCATGGCGTCAAAACAGTTGTACTCGACGATCTTGCGGTAGTTGCCGCTGAACCAGAGCCCGCAGACATCGTCGCCAGATGTCCCGATCTTGCCGGGAATCCCGCAGAGCCGGGCGATGTCATTCAGCGAGACCATGTAATTCTTTCCGAATCCGGCGACCATCTCCATCAGATCGACATCCTGGCTCTCCCACGGCTTCACATCCATCCGATCGCAGAAAGCCGGCAGGGAAAGCCCCTTCACGATCGCCCGCTGAAGCAGGATGCGCAGATCGGCGTTCCGGGAGTTGAACCCCACCAGCTGCACCTTGTTCTTGGAGGCGCCGTTGCCGGAGAAACGCCCCAGGCCCTCCTGAAGGAAGAGTCTCAGGATCGACGCCTCATCCCGGTCGGCGGGATTGTCCGGATTGGCGGGCAGCCATTTGAGGGAGAGCTCCACCTCGCCCTTCTCCGTCACATGCCGCCGTATGAGGGCGATGCTCGCGATCCGGCAGTAGATCGTCCGGAGGAAGGGTTGCGGATTTTCTGGCGTCGCGCCGCCCGCCCGCCACATCTCCTCCAGCACATCCTTATCCGGCGCGTCGGGAGGAAACCCGTAAATCAACCGGCCCGCCTGCAGGTCCGGTACCCACTCGCAGTCAAACGCCCACACCTCATTCGAAACACGCTGTATCATCCCTCTCTCCCGACCGCTTCAATCGCCTGCCCCAGATAGGGCGGCAACACCTCAATACGCCCGGCAAATTCACCCCCAACCGAAAACCGCAGATGGGTGGTCTTCTTGAGGAGCGGGACTTTCCGGTTCACCTCGACAACCGCATCATCCCGGCCCTTGCGGCTCAACTCGAACGGTGTCCGGCGCAACAGCGCGTAATCGCCGTTCTCCTGTGCAGCGTAAAGGTCCACCGACACCCGCAGCGTTCCCTCAAACTCCTCGCCCTTCCGGATCCGGACGCGCACGCGAACGGCCTTGATCTCCGTTCCCGCCAGATTGATCAGCGCCGACTCCACGCGGACCTTCTGCCGCTGGTCGTGGGTGACCATGAGCGTCATCTCCCGGTCCCGCAGACCCGTCCCCAGCCGTTGACGGTTCTTGTCCTCAAACGCGTACCGCCATCCGTTCAG
This sequence comes from Verrucomicrobia bacterium UBA1211, assembly GCA_002309585.1. Classification (GTDB taxonomy): domain Bacteria; phylum Verrucomicrobiota; class Kiritimatiellia; order RFP12; family UBA1067; genus UBA1211. The sequence continues at coordinate 61,307 of DBXN01000101.1, read as the reverse complement.
CCGACCGTCCGCGTCAAGGACCGTCGGCCACGGCGGCAGGAAGTTTTTATCCGGCGGCGAAAGCGGATAGATCGGGGCGGTGGTCAACTCATAGGGCGGAATCTCAATGGCATACGCGACATCGGCATCGCTCCGCCCCGCCCAAAAGGCCAAAATCAGTGCCACCGCCACGAAAAGCCCGAGAACGATGCCGGTCAGCCAAATCCATCCGTGCAGCCGCCTCATGATCTGGCCGAGCATGGCGCCCGTCTTGGGAAGGGGACGCGAGTCCGGCGCGGCGGAAGATGCGCGCCCCATCTCCTTTTCCTCCTGCCGGACAACCGCCGGGGCGGACGCGTCCCGCCGTCCGAAACAGGGCTGTTCCCGCAGGTCCATCACATGCCGCGTCCGTTCCTTGGCCTCCAGCCAATGGTCACTGCCCCACCCCCGCTTCGCCAGCGCCTCCCGGTATCCGGCGTCATCAAACGGCAACTGCCGGAAACGGACCTCCTTGGTCTCGGAATTGTAGAGGCAGTAGGAGGAGCGGCAATCCCCGACTCTCGGATATCCGACACTGCCGGGATTGACGATGTACCGTTTACCCTCCTCCAAGACGAAATCGAACGGCGGGACGAAATGGGGTGTCCCGCTCGCGCCGATCACATAGATGCCGGGCATGTGCGTGTGCCCGACGAACATCAGCTGTTCCGTCCGCCGTTTCCACGAGGGTAACGCCGTTTCAGGCTCGATGATGTAATTGAAGCGCTTCGGGTCCTCAAAATCCCCATGCGCGCAGCAGAATCCCGCCTCCTCATGGATGAAGGGGAGTTTGCGCAGCCAGAGAAGGGCGGCCGGGGAGAGCAGCTTGCGCTGCTGGCGGATCGCCAGTTGCGCGCGGGGCGAGAAGGTTTCGTCATCCTCCACCCCGCACCCCGCCGCATCATGGTTGCCCATCAGTGTCACATGGACATGGCGGTAGACCGACTCCAGCACCTCCACCGGATCCGGACCATATCCCACGACATCCCCGAGACAGATGATCCGTTCCGCCTTCAGGTCGGTCAGGTCCCGCAGGACCGTCCGCCAGGCGGCCAGATTCGCGTGTAAATCGGAAACGATCGCATAGAGCATGGCAACAATCCGGTTTGGGGGTTAGCGCTATTCAAACGGGACCGCCTGGAACTGGCCGTCCGCATCCTTCGTCAGTTTCTCGATCTTCTTCTCCACCTCGTTCAGCTTTTCCGTGCAGTGTTTGATCAGGGCCTGCCCCTCCTCGAACGCGGCGACCATGTCATCCAGCGCCATCTCGCCCGACCCCATCTGCTCGACGATCTCCTCCAGTCGTTTCAAAGCCGCCTCGAATCCGATCTTATCTTTCTCACTCCGCTTTTCCGCCATCGCGTTTAACCTCCTTGACATCCGCCTCAAATGTCCCGTCGCGGACCTGTGTCACAATCCGCGTGCCCGGCGCCACCGACTCCACCGACCGCACCAGCCGCCCATCCGCAGTGCGGGTCAGCGAATACCCGCGATCCAACACCGCCAGCGGATTCACCAGCGCCAGTTGCCGGGCGGCACCCTCCAATCGCGCCTTCCGGCGCTCAAGCATCAACCCCGCCGCACCCGCCATCGCCCGATCCGCCGTCTCCAACCGATTCCGGATTTTGGCGACGCACCGTTCGCGGATCACGCCCCAGGCGTGACCGACCCGCGCCAGCCGTTCCCGTTCCCGAAGGCACCGCTCGCTCACCGCATGCGCCAACCGCTGCTCCAGTCCATCCAGCCGTTGACGCTGACGCTCCACCGCCGATGCCGGCTGGCTGAAAAGCGGCGCGGCCTTCACCGCCGCCACTCGCGCCGCCAGTGTTTGCATCCGCTGCTCCAGCGCCGAGCGCAACGCCTGTCCCGCCCGCATCACGCCCCGCTCCAAATCGCTCTTGAGCGGAACGGCCAGTTCCGCCGCCGCCGAGGGTGTCGGGGCCCGTTTGTCCGCCGCGAAATCGCAAAGGGTGAAATCGGTCTCGTGGCCGACCGCCGAGATGACCGGGATTATCGAACCCGCCACCGCCCGCGCGACGACCTCCTCATTGAAAGGCCAAAGGTCCTCCATCGAGCCGCCGCCCCGCCCGACGATCAGCAGATCCGCCGGCCACTCGCTCCCCGCTCCGTAGAGCCGGTTGACCACCTCGATTGCATGCGCGATCTGCCGCGCCGCATCCTCACCCTGCACCTTCACCGGCGCCAGCCGCACCTGCACGTTCGGGAAACGGCGGTCCAGTACGTTCAAGATATCGCGGATCACCGCGCCCGTCGGTGAGGTCACCACCGCGATCCGCTGCGGCAGAAAGGGCAGTGCCCGTTTGCGTTCGGGGCGGAAAAGCCCCTCCTCCTCCAACCGCTGTTTCAGCTCAAGGAACCGGCGCATCAGATCGCCCTGCCCCGCCGGTTCCAGCTTGTTGACGATCAGCTGGCACTGACCGCGCCCGCCGTAGAAATCCACCCGGCCCGTAATCCTCACCTTCATCCCGTCCGCCACCTCAAAGGTGAGGTTCGGCTGGTGGGCCCGGAAGGAGAACCAGACCGCCGTCAGCTGCGCGGTCTCATCCTTCAGGATGAAATAGGCGTTCCCCGTACTGTAGACCTTAAACCCGGAAATCTCCCCTTCGACGCAAACGGCGCTCAGGTTCGCCCGGATGAGCGAACTGATTTTGCCGGCCAATTGCGTTACGGTGTAAGGTATATTTGCCATGGGGAATATCTTATCAAAACCGGACAGGGTGAGTCGAGAGCGGGTTTCGCCTCCGCGTCATTTTCACCCGTCCGCCACCCCTCCGGAAATTCCGGCCGGTCGGCCATCCCCGCCAAAAACCCGTCCCAGGCCAGAAATCGCTATTGACGGGAGGGACGGCATCTTATACAATGCTGTTTCATCTTTGAGCTAGAGAGGTTAAGGAGCTTTGTTACATGGCGAACATTAAGAGTGCAATCAAGCGGGCGAAACAGGCGAAGGCCCACAATCTGCGTAACCGCGCGTGCAAGAGCATGGTGCTGGCGAAGCGGAAAGCGGTGCTTGCGGCGATCGCCGGCGGGAAGAAGGACGAGGCGGTCACGGCGTACAGCCAGTACTCTTCCGTTTTGGATAAAGCCGCGAAGAAGGGCGTGATCGCGAAGAACAACGCGAGCCGCAAAAAGTCCCGCATGGCGCTCGCCATCCAGAAGATGGCGTAACCCGTCTTTGTGCCGTTGTTTTCTGAAACCGGTCAGTTGCCGATGGCAATTGACCGGGTTTTTCTGTTTTCACAAAAGACGAATACGCTCAATGGCCGCCGTCTTTTAACCTTATTCAACTTTTCATCGTGCGAAAATCCCTCACCATACGCGATCTGGGGCAGGATATCCCCTATTCGGAAGCGCTCGCCCTCCAGGAACGCCTCCACGCCCAGCGGTGCGCGGGGGAGATCCCCGACACCCTCCTGTTGCTGGAGCACCGGCGCGTCTACACCCTGGGCCGCTCGGCGGACGCGGGCCATATCCTCTGGGGCAGCCATGACCTCCAGGCGGCGGGAATCGAGCGGGTCGAGACCAACCGAGGCGGGGATGTGACCTACCACGGACCCGGCCAGCTGGTGGGCTACCCGATCATTCATCTGGGTGATGCGGACCTCCATGTAGTCGAGTACGTCACGGCGCTGGAGGAATCCATCATCCGGGCTGTCGCGGCTTTCGGCATCGTGGCCGGACGCGATGAGCGCAACCGGGGGGTCTGGGTCGGGAACAACAAGCTGGCGGCGCTCGGCATCCGCGTCTCGCATCAGGTGACCATGCACGGGTTCGCCCTGAACGTCTCCACGCACCTCTCCGATTTCGGCGGGATCATCGCCTGCGGCATCCGCGACGCGGGTGTAACCTCCATGGAGCGCATCCTGGGTGCCGCCCCCGACATGGCCGCCGTCAAACAGGCGGTCATCCGCGCCTTCGCGGAAGTTCTGGACTACACGCTGTAACCCATCCCCCGAGGCCGATGACACCTTAAACCTTAACGCTCAACCCTTAAACGGTCATTTCGGAACAACGCGGACGCGGAAGAAGCGGTGGCTCGCGCCCGCGGGGGCCCAAAGCGGGAGGGTGAGCGAATCGGTTCCCTCCAGGATGAAGGAGCCGTAGGGCGATGCGGACGGAAGGTAAGCGGGAACCCCCACACCATCCCTCACGGTGATACCGGTCATCCGCAGATAACTCGCGGGATCCTTCGGATCGGAGTCGCAGAGGTACTCCTCCCAATTGTCAAAACCGTCGCCATCGGTGTCGGCCTTGGCCGCGGCCTCGTAATCGTTACCCGTCACGACACCCTTTCCGCTCAGCCAGGCGTAGGGAACGGGGATTTCGGTCGTTATCGTGTAAGCGGGGGCGAAGGATTTGGCGGTCGCCCAGCTCATCGTCACATCCCCCACAGTCTCCGATCCGGTTGCGACCGCGATGTAATAGACCGTCCCCGCCGTAGCGTTAAAGGTCGCGGAGGAGGTCTTGTCGGTGCTGGAATAGGTCCCCTCCTTCACCCGGGTCAGGCGGTTCACCGCCGTCCCTGTATAGACCGAAAGATAGGTCGGGATGATCACCGTCGAGATGGTGTTACCGCTGGTGGTGACCCGTTTGCACCCTCCCGAGAAGGTGACCGATCCGTTGCCCGGTGAGAACCAGCGGAACCAGACGGAGCGGAATTGGTTATAATGGCTCCGGTGGAGCGGTTCGCCCGTCTCCAGCGTGAATCCATCGATGTTGACCGTCTCGGTCCCGTTCGTACCGGAGATGGATTTGGCGTCCTCGAAGTAGTCATGCCTCGGGGGGAAGGTGAAGGTCGCCGTCAGAATATCGCTGGGGTTATAGTCCGACCTGAAGGCGCGGGCCTTAAGGGTGGTCGTCGCCGTCAGTCGGATCGGCGCCTCATAACGGGAACTCGCCGTTGTCGGCTCGCTCCCGTCCAAGGTATAGTGGATCTCCGCGCCATCGGTACCGCACGCGAGGGTGACGAGGATGGAATCGTCAAACGAGATCGTTCCCGACATGGGGGTGCAGGTCGGCATGGCGACCGTCAAGGCCGACGGCAGGGTCAGATCCACCCCATAAAGGTTACTGATCGTCGCGGGCATCAGATAATATGCACCGTCGTCGGTTAAGCGGGAACCTTCACACGCCGAGACCGTCACCGTCTGGTTGGCGATGAGGCCATCCCTGCCCGCCCGGATCGTGTAGCTGGCGGCCGGAAGGATGAACGCGTAAATGCCTTTGCCGTCGGTCTCCATGGAGGCGGCAACCCCACCGGATGCGGTGAGGGCGGAGACGGACATACCCGAAACCGGCGTCCCCTCCGCATCCAGCACACGTCCGCTCACGATGGTCCCGTTGGCGGTCTGGGTCGGATAGACGTTGTAGACAATCGCGTCGATTGAGGTGTAATCGTCAATGTCGGGTGGCGAGTACCAGGCATCGGTCACGCCGCCCCAGCCCATGTTGATGTGCAGGTAAAGATCGCCGTCGGAATAACCGTATCCGTCCGCCACAACGGCATGCCCGTAAACCTCGCTGTGGACGCTGAGCAGGACCGGAAGCCGCGCGTCGAGATTCGGCAGGATCGCCCGCGTCATCCTCTCCGTCGTGTAGGGATAGCCACTATCGTAAAACACCGCACTGATCGCGTTCGCATACTTGAAACGTTCGGTCAACCGTTTCGAGAGCAGATAACCCGGCGCAGCGCTGCCGTGGGGGGTGTAGGACATCAGACAGGTGACGCCGACATCATACGTCAGTTTTCCGATCGCCTGGCACTGCGCCTCCGTCGGGCGGGGTGAGGAGGTGATCAGCGGCATGTCATCCCACGCATAGGTGCCGCCCTTCATCGTCAGCCGGACCGACTCGCCATCCACCGCGCAATCATAGGTCCCGGCCGTCACCGACTGCGTCGGATACCGATGGTAACGCATGATCTGCGAACCGGCCGTCGCGACGCACCCGCAGGGATAGTTGCTGGGGGTGTAATAGTTGAAACAATAACTTCCGTTGGCGTAGTTGTTATGGGTCTGCTGGTTCCATTTCGAACCGAGCAGCGGCGCGATCCTGACATCCGAAAGCGAGTCGAGGCCCGCCGATGCCGTCACCGGCCGCTCCGACAGCAACCGCTCCCACCGCGCCTCATTCGCATTTGAACCCGCCGCCGCCAAGGTACGGCCGCCCGCATTCAAAGCCCGTGTCCGGTCGGCGATATCGCGCGTCACGAGCGCCCAAAACGGATTCGCATCGGAAGCGGTCCACTCGCCGTCGCCCGAAAAGGCCAGAACCGGAGAGAGACGCCGTTCGGCGGAGGTCACTACGAACCCGCCGTCCTTCAGCCGCACGACATGGAAAGTCCCGACCCCGTCATGTCCCGGATAGGTCTCGACCGACTCCGGCCCGCTTCCCAGACGGCATCCCAGCGTCGCCCGCTGCCGCAACCAGCCCGCGACCGCCCGCTGCGCCTCTTCACCGGAAACCGCCGCCCCGAACGCGTTTCCCAGCCAGCATCCCGTCAAAAGCAACATGATCCATTGCCGGATTTCCATCGTCAACCTCGCTTCCCATCGTCTTGGTATGGATATACCTTAACACATTCCGCCCTTTTGTTTCAAGAATCGGTTACCGAATGCCGAAGACGAGGTTGACAAAGTCCTCGTTGTCGTAACAATGGCCACCGTGGGTACCGCCCTTCACCTCCGTGAACCGAAAAGCGTCGCGCAACTGCGGAAAGGTGCCGATATGCGCGCGGAAGCGTTTGAACCGCTCATACCGGTTTGTGCCCTGCGCCATTGCGAATGACGAGACATCCAGATTGTTCGTGGCGATATCCGCCGTCCCGCAGAAACAGAGACCGTAACGGGAGGCGAGATTGTTGAAAATCATCTCATCGGTGACTCCAGCGGTATAGCGGTTCCGGCTGTCCAAACCGAAGTGCCACGGCGCGTCGCGGTTCAGGAAGAGCCAGGTGGAGGGGGCACCGGCGGCGAAATTGACCTGGAGGCCCTCGCGCGGCCGGATGGCCGTAACCGCCATGTAGCGGCTGATGAGCTGCCCGCCTGCCGAATAGCCGCAAAAGAGGACGGTCTTGAGGGCCGGATAGCGGGAACGGTCATTGAGGCGGTCGAACACGCGGTCGAGCGCGTCGAACGCGGAGAACCCCGGAACGACCGGCGAATCCTGTCCCTTCTGCCAAAGGCGCCAGTAGACGGTCTTCGCCCGCTCCTCCTCGTTAAGCAACTTCTCGGCCACGATGCAGGGCGCGACGAAATAGACACGGGAGGTGTCACGGTACTTGGCGATGATCTTGCGGACCTTGCCGGCGCCATCCTGCATCCCGCCGTTGAGACCGTGAATGATCACGACGGCGTGCTGGGCGTTGGTATCCGCCGCGTCAAGAGCATGGTCGGCAAAATAATGGACCCCGCGCCCTTCGGATTGCTCGACCGGCAGGTAGAACGAAGGAACGGTTTTTTCCGCAAACGAAACTCCGCCCCAAATAAGGACCGACAAAAGGATAACGACATGTTTCATGACAATCATTAAACCACACTCCTCCCCGCCGTTCGAGAAAAAAGGAGGTCTAGCCCCGGCCGGCGAGATAAGCCGTGCAGACGCCGAAGGTGTAACGTTTGATCATCACATGCGAAAAACCCGCCGCCTGCAGAAGCGCGGCCATCGCCTCGCCCTGCGGCATCTCGGCGATCGAGGCGGAAAGGTAACGGTACTCCTCCGCGTGTCCCGCCAGACGCCGCCCGACGCGGGGAATCCAGTGGCGCAGGCAGAGGGCGTGGAGCTGGCGCATCGGGAAACGTTCGGGACGGGTCAGCTCCAGAATCAGCAGCGCGCCGCCGGGCGAGACCCGTTCATACAGCGCGGCGAGGCCATCGGCGATCCGCTCGAAGTTCCGGACCCCGTAGGCGACCGTCACCGCGTCGAAGCGTTCGTCGCCAAGGGGCGGATCAAGCGCGTCCCCCTCCAGAAAGCGGAGCGACCCGGAAAGTCCCGTCCGCCCGGCCTTCTCCCGCGCCCGGTCCAGCATGGCGGAGGAGAGGTCGATACCGGTGATTTGCGCCCCGGGGAAACGCTTCGCCGCCATCAGGGCAAAGTCCCCCGTGCCGGTCGCGACATCGAGGATCCGTTTCGGCGCGAGGGAATCCAAAAGCGCGAGCGCCTTCCGCCGCCATGAGCGGTCGATCCCGAGCGAGAGGATGCGGTTCATCCGGTCGTAACCCGGCGCAATCGCGTCAAAGGCGCGGCGGATCTGCTCCCGCTTACCCGTTCCCGATCCGTATGGCGTAACCGATTCGACGCGCATCACCGCACCCGATCCAAGAGGTTGCCCGCCCGTTCGCGCAAGATACCCAACCGTTCGGGTTCGGGGAGGATCGCGGTGGAGTAACGGCCTCCCGCGTTGGGGATCGTGACCAGCTGACGAAACGCCGCCAGCAGCTCCGCCGCCTCCTTCGCCGCCTCGCCCGGCTTCGCCGCCAACACCTCCAGCAGGTGAAGGTAGGCGTAATCCTCCACCCCGTCACGCGCGGCCTCCAGCCGGATGGAGGTAACGGGACCACCCGCAGATCCCGCCTCTGCGCCGGGATAGATCAGGTACCCGTCCCCGTTCGGATAGCGGACATAGTAATACTCGCCCGGCGTGCTGACCTGGTGGATATATCGGTGCCATCCGAAACGCCAGGGATTATAGGTCAGCCATGTGCAGCCCCAAAACTCATAGGCCTCCGCATGGTAGGCGTAGGCGTAGTGGGGCAACAGCCGTTCCACCGCGCAATAGGGCGTGTCGGTGCACATCTGGCCGTCGGTGGTGAACCAGATGGTCTGTCCCGCATCCCGCCGCGCCTTCATCTCCTCGACCGGGAAACAGCCGTAGTGGCCGACGCCCCAGATGTCGAGCGACTCGTTCCACGCGGGCTGGTGCCGCCAGGTGCTGCAGTAGATGCGGATCGCGGGATCGACCTCGTGGACCATCGCGCAGAGCGCCTTCATCTGGTCGATGATGTGCGGCTTGTCGAGGAAAGGTTCGTCGGAGATGTAGAGCACCAGCCGGTCCGACCATCCCTTCGCCTTGACATGATCCCAGTAGAGCCGCAGACACCGCTGGAACGCCTCGCGGTAGGCGGGACGCAGGTTCATACGGTCCACGCCGGTGTAGGGATACTTCCCTTCGAACGGCTTCTCGCCCAACACATCCTTAGGCGGATGTTCCCAACCGAAGAGGTAGAAGAAACTCGGCATATAGGAGACGGGGAATTGCAACGTGTCGAAGTAAAGCGCCGCCATCGCATCGTAGGCGGAGAAATCGGCGGTGATCTTACCCGACGCATCCCGCCGGAAGGTGACCTCGGCGGGAACGGCATCAGGGCAGATCTTCTTCTCCGCCATAAAACGCAGGAGCCGGTGGCGGGCCGCATTCGCGTCATCTCCGGGGAGATCCCACCAATGGGAGAAACGCAGATCGTAGACCGCGGGGAACGCGGGACGTTCCGGCAACGTGAATCCCCACACCTTGACCGTCAGGGGATCGCGCCGGATGACACGGCCCAGCCGCTTCCAACAGATCGTACCCCGATACTCTCCCGGCGCCGTCGCCGCATCGGCCGTGAAGGTGATCCATGCCGACCTGGTTTCGCAGGCGTTAACACTCGTCGTATCGCTCGGCGTGATCGGGTCCGGCCACCGGCCCGACCATCCGTCCGACTCTCCAGACGAGGTCGGGACCTTCAGGACATACGGCGGAGACTTGCAGTTGTAATAGGCCGTCGGGTAATCGATCGGCACATAATCGACCCATCCGACGGTGGTACCCGTCAACGTTTTTCCTTCCGCGTTGCGGGGCGGCTCCACCTCCACCGTCACCGCGCCCATCCAAGGCGCGCGGACCGCCACCTGCAACGCTTCCGTCTCGTTGCGCGCCAGGGAGACCGTAAGCGGCGAGGCGGGAACGTCTTCGGGCAGGGATTGGGGAAAGACCTTGATGATGGGATCGACGCGCCACACCTGCAACGGCGCATGTCCGAACGGTGCCGATCCATTCTTCATCAATTCCACAGCGGAAAGTTCCGGATCCCCCACCAGCGCCTCGACAAACTCCGTCACCAAGACCCCGTCATGATGCAGCGTACCGCGTTCGTTCATGGTCAGATGGACCTGGAGCGTGGTGACACCTTCCGGGATCCGTACCGTCGCGAAGGCCGGCATCCACGCCGATGTTCCCGGTGTCACCGGGGCGGTCTCAAGAAAGCCCGACTCCGACACCTTCCCTTCCGCGTCCCGCAGATGGGCGTAGATGCGCGCGGGGGCTCCTGTCAACTTCTTCACCGCGATCCATCCGCCGTAGAGGTAGGTATGGCCCGGCTCCACCGGCACCGACTGATACCATCCGCGCCACTCGGCCGACGCCTCGTCCGAAACGGCGAATTCCGCGCACCGTTTCCCGAAACACCCCCCGTCGATCACCCCGAACCGGACACCCGGTAGAACCGCGCTGTGCGTCCAGCCGGCCTCGCCCTCCTCGAAACCGGGATTCTTCACCCGATTGGAGACATTCGCCAACACCTTGCTGACCTCTTCCAGATCGACTGGCGACACGATCCCGCGCACCACCTGATCGGAGGGGATGTCGCTTCCGAGACCCGACGCGACCGCACCGGTACGCATTCCCGGCTTCGTCCCGGATGAGGCGACGTAGAGGTGATAGGTGACCAGCGACCGGGCCGGAAGATCGCATAAGAAGAGCAAACGGTCCCCCAGTCGGCTCATCGGCGTTTCTTTCCCGTTCAGCGTCATCCGAAAACGGGGATTACGGATCATCTGCGCCGCCTGATGCACATCCACCGCCGAGAGAACACCCTTCTGGTCGTGATCGCTCGGATTCAATAGCCGGATGGGGATCCGATACCGCCACGCGGGTTCCCCTTCCAACCACCAATCACCCCAATCACCCTCGCCGATGGTCCGGAGATCCAACCGCTCGACCTCCCCCACCGTCACCGTCGGTTTCTTCCGTTCCCGTCCCGGATCAAAGGAGAACGCGTCATACCACGCCGTCCCGCTCCCGTACAGCACGGAGCCGGTCGAAAGCCGCGTGCAACCCTCCGGAACCTTCAGCCGGATCACCTCCTCACGCCAATCAAAAGTCCCGTCACCCGTCTTAAAGACCCGGTTGACGATCTGGCTGTCCCGCTCGTTCCCGATGTGGACATACCATCCGGCGGTGCCCGTGACCTTCTCGCCACGAACCCGGACCCGGATCGTCACCTCCGCGCCAGGGACAACCCGGAGATCCCCCCGTTTCCATCCGAACCAGCTCGGCGCGAGCCCGTCGGGGGATTCCGCCTTGAGGCAGCGCTTCCCGCTGAACGGACGCTCATCGCTGAGCGAGAGGCGCTGGCCGTTCTTCAGTTCCCCCACTTTCCAGCCGACCGGCGTTTTCTCCCCCAACTCAAAATCCCCGTTCACGGGTTTCTCGACCTCACCCGGCAGGGAATCGGCCAACTCCCATGCGTCCCGGTTATCGAAATAGACCCAATAACGCGCCGTCCCGTCCTTGCCGCGAACCAACGGGATCAACAGTTCGGCATCTTCGAGAGTCGACACAAATGGGTCCAGCGCTTCACCATCCTTCCGAACGGCCGCATACAACAACTGCTCACCCGCGTCATCGGTGACCCTTAACGTTAGAGGTGAGACCCCGACGATCGGCAACGCATCCTTCCCGTCCCCGATCGGAACCGCGACCGGTTCGCCTTCCGCCATCGAGATGCCGGGCGGAACCGTAACCGTCACCGGAACCCGTTTCCGCCAGATGTTTCCGCGTCCCAGCCAGAGATCGGTTCGCCACGCCGTTTCCGCCCCAACCGCCGCCGTCACCGCCAGCAACGCAACCACACATCCCATTATACCGACACGTTGAGGGTTGAGCGTTGAGCGTTGAGCGTTCTTCATCCTTTTCATTCCTCTCGTTCCCATTCTTTCCCCGTTCCCCATTTTCATTCTGAAATTCTGAAATGATGGAATGATGACATTAAGCCATTATGAAATTTCACACCGCCACATTACCATAATGCCACATTGCCATATTTCCACAATGCCATAATCACCCTCTTCCCTCATTTTTCATTCTTCTTCCGCCATTAGCCGCACGGACAGTTCGCGCGTTTTCCCGTTCCGGTTCACCTTCAGCCGGACGGTGTCGCCGGGTTGGCGCGCGTCAAGCAGCGACTGGAGATCCTCGACCGTCCGAACCGGTTTCCCATCGATCCCCACGATGATGTCGCCGAAACGGACCTCCCCGTACCGCCGGTTCACCGCCAGGCCCTCCAGCCCCGCGCGGTCGGCCTGGCTTCCCTCCGGCACCGCATAGATCGCGACACCCTCCAAGCCGGAACGCTCCGTGATGTGGTCGGGCAACAGCTCAACCCCCAATCCCGCACGCGTCACATGGCCCTTCTCGATCAACTGCGGCACGACGCGCGAGACCGTCGCCGAGGGGACCGCGAAACCGATTCCCGCGTATGCCCCGCTCGGGCTGATGATCGCCGTGTTCACCCCCACCAGATTCCCCGCCGCGTCCAGCAACGGTCCGCCCGAATTGCCGGGATTGATCGCCGCGTCGGTCTGGATCACATCTTTGATTTTCCGTTCGGTCATCGAGGTGATCGTCCGTCCCAACGCGCTGACGATCCCCGCCGAGAGCGTGGTATCCAAACCGAAGGGATTGCCGATCGCATAGACCGGCTGTCCCACCTGGAGCCGGCGCGAATCGGCGGTTGTCACGGGATGCAGCTTCTCGGCCGGCGCGTTGACCTTCAGAACCGCCAGATCATAATCCGGCGACACACCGACCAGGTCGGCGGGATACTGGGTACCGTCAGGGAAGGTCACCGTCAGGGTATTGGCCTGATGGACCACATGGTAGTTGCTGACGATGTGTCCCTCCTCATCCCAGACGAAACCCGTGCCCGTCCCCTGCGGCACCTCGACCAGCCGGACGCTGAAATACCCGCGCCGGACCAGCGCGTTGTTCGCGACGGCGACCACCGAAGGCGAGACGCGTCGGTAAACGGCGGTACCCTCCGAATGTACCGTCCCGCCCGACGCGGGCGGCGGCTCGCTCCGCTTCTCCGGCCCGGGCAACGGCATGTCGCGCGCCTCCCCGCGCATCTCCTGCAACGCCTGCACCAACCGCTCATTTTCCAGCCGCATCCGATTATCGCGCCGGGTTTGGACAACCAGAAATGCGATCATCGCCAGAAGGGCGATCGTCAAAATCGGCGAATGCGCATTCATATCGTTCTCCTCAACTTCTCGATCATCTAGCACCGCTAGGCTTTCTAGAATTCTAGATCATCTAGAACCCTAGTCCCCTCAATTCCGCCTCACTTCGCCGTCTTTCGAAACACCACCACGCTACCGCCTTCGGCGGCGAGGTCGAGCGTCAGCGTGTCCCGGGCGGTCACCGTCTGCGTCCGGATGGCCAGCGCCCGCGCATCACGGGCACTGTCGGACGCGTCGGTGTAGAGCGTCGCGGTATAGGTTCCCTCGCCGAGGAAAGTCAGTGGCTGCTCCAACCGGCGCGGCTCGACGGTCATCGCCGCCCAGTACCACGCGCCGTCCGCGCTCTGCCGGGCAACCGAATAATAACGGGCGATCTCCCCCGCCAGCGCGATCGTCTGATCCCACACGGTGGGCAGGTTCCGCAAAAGCTCGACACCCGGCTGACCCCGATACCGCTCGGGCCAGTCACAAAGGGTCATGAGCGGGCTGTCATACGCCACGCAGAGGGCCAGCGCATGGGCGCGCGTCCCGATCTCCTGCGCGAGAACCGGTCCGTTCTCGCTCTTCCGCTTGTTCTGCTGGACAAAATCGCGCCGGAAGACGTTATCGAAGCTGCCGGGCGTGAAGTCGCCAGGTCCCAGCAGATAGCGCGTGAAGGGGAGGGTCGCCGTGTGGGCAGGCGTGACGCGGTCGCTGAACTTGTTGTACTCGTTCCCGAGAATCCCCTCCCGCGTGATCTGGTTCGGCCAGGTCCGGTTCATCCCCGTCGGCTTGAAGGCGCCGTGGAAATTCACCAGAATGTGGTGTTTCGCCGCCGAGCGGACCACCTTTTCGTACCACTGCACCATCTCCTGATCCTGCCGGTCCATGAAGTCGATCTTCACACCCTTGACACCCCACCGCTCGAACGCGTCGAAAGTCGTGTCAATGCCGTTGTCCTCCAATGCCGACCAGTAGACCCATAGCCAAAGTCCCACACCCTTCTCCTTCGCATAGGCGAAGAGGGCGGGGAAATCAAGATCCGCGCGCGGCGCCAGTTTCACCCCGGGACCGTGATTCGGCCGCCCGTACCAACCGGCGTCGATCGTGTGGTACGGCCAACCCATCTCGGCCGCGAAGTCGATCTGTTCCCGGATCCCGGACTGGGTCAACTTGGAGCCAACCCACCAATCCCAACCCGTTGCACCGGGCTTGACCCACGCAAACGCCGCGTCGCCCCCCTCCGGCGGCGGGTTGAGCGTCAGGATCAACGCGCTGTGGTTCACGAGATCGACCGGCTTGTCGCCGAGTATCACCACACGCCACGGCGCGAGCCTCGGTGCCCGCGAGACCACCAGCCCCTGCCCGTCCAACCGAGGGCTGAGCCGGGTCACGACCTCTGTTCCCGCCGCCTTCTCCGGCGAGACCGCGAAGAACATCCCGGACCAGTCGGTCAGGTCGGCCTCCGCGAACGCCGCCAGCTGATCCCCGACCTCGATGATCATCGGGCTCCCGATCAGGGCATCCGGCTTGATCGAGGAGAGCCGGACATGGTTGAAGGGACACTCCTGCGAGGTCTTGTATCCGCCATAGGTGGTGATCCACCCTTCCGGATCCCCCGCGAACCGGCACGCCGTCTCATCCGCCGTCAGCGTAAAGGTGTCCAAACCCGGTTGCGCGGGAATCCCGTAGCGGAAAGCGATGCCGGTGTCATACGCGCGGAAAACCAAATCCAGCTTCCGCTTCGGTGCGTCCGTCTCCTCCAGATGCAACGTCAGCTCACGGGCGTAATCCCGGATCCGGCGCTGCCGGTAGAGGCGATTTTCCCAGACGGTGTCGATCGTCCGTTCCTGCCGATCCGCCACACGCATCCGACCGAACGGCTGCTGATCCTTAAAGGCCAGACCCAGCCGTGACGGAAGAACGAGCGGCGTCCCCTTCCGGGAAAGCGACCACGAAAGCCCGTCCCCCACCGTCACCTGAACCGTCACCTGCGAATCGGGGGAGACCACACGATAAGTCTCACCCTGCTGCGCTACCGCCCCACAGACGGTCAGCAGCCCGAACAGCACGCCCATCCACATTCCATTCCGCATAACCATACCCCTTTCCATCCTTTCAGCCACAAGACATCAGACTTCAGCCATTGAACTCCCAAACGGCATTCGCCGTTCTGAAACGGTGAGCCGCGTTAGCGGCGAACAAATCCGTGTGTTTAACCGTTGAGCGTTGAGGGTTGAGCGTTCATTTTTCCTTCTCACCGTTCCCCAAACCTCACCGATATTCCAACCAGACCGTCGCCCGGCAATCGGCATCCGTACGGCAACGGAGCCAATAGGCGCGGAGGCTGTCCAAGGTGTCGCGTACCGGCGCATGGCCCACGGTGTAGCGTTTATACGGCTGCCAATCCCCCATGCCGGTCACATCGATCTCCAGTGTGAACGTCACCTGTTCCGCGCCGCTTTGCGAGAGGGTCAGCGCCTTCCTGTCGAACCCCGTCAGCAGATAGGGATCCGACACGGCTCCCGCCTTCACGTCGCTCTCCTTCCAGGGGCCGCCCACGCCGCGAGCCTTGCCCGCCGCCCAAAGATCGTCCACAACGCCCGCCCACACCGCGACGGCACCATCCGCCGAACGGATGATGTGGTCCGACGCGGGAGCGGCGGCGTCGATACCCGTCAGAATCAGCATCCCGCGCCACGAACAGTAGTCGTGTACCGTGAAATCCGGCGTCGCGATGGCGCGCGCCTTCGCGAACCCGCCCGCATTCTCCGCCGGAAGCTCGTAAAAGATCCCGCAGAGGTTCAGCATATCGCGCTCGGTGCAGACCTCGCGGCAGAGCCGCTCCCCCAGCTTCGCCTCTTGCCAATCCGCCGACGCGCGCGGAAACCGCCATCGTTTCCCCTGGTTGTCGATCATCACCGCCGATGCCACATCCAGCTCCACGCCGTCACGATGAATTCCGTAGTTCGTGACCGCGTAACCGAACGCATTGGGATCGGCGACCTTCTCAAGCTTCAGATCCGCCCCCATCTGATAGAAGCCGACCGACTTCACCGTCGTGCCCGTCTGGCGGTACGCCGCCACGCCCAGCGTCCGGAGATTCGCCCCGCGCCCGTAGACCAGGCCACCCAATCGGTCGGCGGTATCGGGACGCGCCAACCCCGCGAAACGCGCATCGGACGCTAAGGGCCGGGCATCGCCATTCACATAGAGAAATTCCGCCGTCACACCACGCGCTGTCTGCCGCATCGCCAACCGGACCCAGGCCGCGCGTTCCGCCGAAAGCGGCACGACCGTCACCTGCCCGGGCGGCACCGTCACCTCCGGCCCCTCCTCCCACTGACCGTTTCCCGCGCGGTCAAACGCCAGCCGGAACCGCGCCGTTTCGGACGCGCCGTGGAACAGGTACAAGTCCCGTCGGTCATAGCCGTCGAGCAGATAGGGATCGCTCCATTCTCCCGCTTTCACGTCATCGTGCATCCAAACCGCGCCTCGGCCGATCGCCGGGCCCAAATGATCCAACCGTTCCGGCTCGACAAACCAGAGATTGGAGTTCGACTGGCCCGGTCCCTTCAGATTTCCCTTCGCGCGGCGCTTGTTCAGGAACTCGCTCTTGGCACTGTCGTCGCAGCCGAAAACGATCCGGTCGTTCCACCGGCAGAAATCGCCGATCACCTTGATATAGTTCGACCGGGGACGAATCCCCGCCGACCGTTGCGCCGAGAGGTTTTTCGGGAAACGCCAGAAGGTGCCATGCATTGTCATCAGCAGATCCTCCTCTCCGATCTCACGGATACGCGGCCACTCGGTGTTCCACCCGTGCGCGCCATCGTAGCTGTGGCTCCCCTTTGGCAGGCGGTACCGGCGCCACTTCCCGCCGTCAAGTACCATCAGGATGAGCGACCGGTAATCCCACCCAATGCTCCAGAGCGGATCACGGGCCGGGTCACGGTTCCCCTCGATGCCGCCCGGACCGGTCACCTCCGTGAACTGGTTTCGCAGGACCACCTCCCAATCCTTCCCATCCCATTGCGCCAGA
The DNA here is from genome assembly GCA_002309585.1 of Verrucomicrobia bacterium UBA1211. Taxonomy (GTDB): domain Bacteria; phylum Verrucomicrobiota; class Kiritimatiellia; order RFP12; family UBA1067; genus UBA1211. Next base: position 43,969 of record DBXN01000101.1, on the reverse strand, counting down.
ACGCCGGAGGTGATCGTCGGATCCCGCTGCGCGGCCGCCCCGGTCTCCCCGTTGTTCGCGTAGACGACCCTTCCCTGCGCCGTATAGGCGCCCTTCCCGTGGTAACCGGGAAGCAACTTCCCGCCGTGGTCGGGCTGGCGGTTCGCATCCTGGTAGAGTTCCTTCACCGCGAGTGATCGGACGTCCACCTCATAGAAACCTTCCTCCATCGTCGCGTAGTAGATCTTATTCGCGGGATCGGTGAGATGGCGCATATTCGCCGTGAGCCGGCCGAACATCGCGGAAGGCGGGATCACCCGTACTTTTAAATCCCGATCGATGACATACGGCCCGATGAAGAGTTGGCCCGACTCCCGGTGGATCATCCGGTTCGCGGGGGTTCCGCCCACGCTCTCCGGACGGACGATCTGCTCCAGTTCCGGCGTGATCTCGTAAAACTTATCCGACGACCCGTTCGGGCAATGTGGCGCGTAGGTCACCGTCCACAGCCGGTTTCCCCACACCGCCACCACGCCAGTCCCGCACTCCCCCTCGTTGTTGTACATCGCCAGATGCGGATAGATTCCGCTGATGCACCGTTTCCCATCCGCCCCGGCGATTCCGGCGTAAAGGACCATTCCCATCACCGCTAAATATCTGATCCGCATCGTGTTTCCTCCACTCAACGTAACAGGGAGATCATACCACACCTTCCCAAACGGATTCAAGCCCCGCATCGCCGAGCCTGACGGCGCATTTGTTTTTTCCACCCATGCCGACTGGAATCGGAAAACAACCAAAACAACGTGAAGAGAAACGCGGGCTAACTCGCCNNCCCGCGTTATTCCCGTTTTTCAAAAATGACAGGGGCACAAACAAAAAAAGACGGTCAGACTTTCGTCTGACCGTCCGTTTAAACAACGTAACGCAAACGGCTTATGCGCGCTTGGTCCGGCGGCGCAGCAACGCGGCCGCGACGCCCAACCCCAACAGCAACGCCGTGGTCGGCTCCGGAACCGTCTGGATCGTCCAAACCGAGACCCCGCCCGCTCCGAAGAACGTTCCATCGGAGATCGAGCCGGAGAGATCTGAATAGGACATCACATCGCTCTTGGCACCGGCAATCTCACCGCCCGAGCTGTTCAGCATCTGAATGTAGAACGAGCCGCCCGTGTAATCGGAGATATCCGTCTGGGCATCGATCGAAGTGGTACCGCCCGAAATAGCGACACCGTCAATCGCGGCAGCCGATCCGCTACCGGCAGCCTGCGCATAAAGCGCGGCGTACGCGAACTGCGAATCCCCCTCGGTGAGGTCAACCCGCCAGCTCAAAACGACCGCCTGGCTGACCACGGCGAACAGGATACCCGTCATGAAAACAATGGCTTTTTTCATCTCTTTCATTCCTTATTACAAAGGCTGGATTACTGAGCGATAGGCTGGAAAACGAAGGACGTCGATCCATTCCGGCGATACCAGAAACCCGTCCCGGCGGGAATCGTTCCAATCTCGCTCCAAACCTCTTTCGTCAACGGGATCGAGGTACCGGGGATGGTGCCGCTCTTGTCGAGCGTCCGCTTCATCCACTTCCCCTCGTGATAGCGATACGTCGCGTAACCGCCGGCCGCCGTCGCGGACACTTCCGAAACCAGAACCTCGTCCTTCTCGACATCCGCCGGCCAAATCGTCGCCGGGACAGTGTTGAGATCGAGATCAAATAGCGTGTTTCCGACCAGATTCATGCCAGGAACGATCTCAATCGTCACCGGAGTTTCCGAAAGACGCCCCTTCATGATGGCCGTCGTGGTGTTGGCACCGATCTTCTTCAGCCACACGGCATAACCCAGCGGCAGTTTCTGCTCATCGATCGCCGTCGGCGCGGTCGAATCCGCACCCGCCACCGTCGTCTTCAACGCGACCCACGTCTTGGCGGCGTTGAGGTAGTAGTACGAATAAACCCCGTCCTTGAAGAGAACCAACTGGTCCGCCTCGGACGCCGTATCACTCCCCGTCAGGGTGCTGGTCGAAACCAGCTTATCCAACGCGATGTCTCCATCGGTCAGACAGTCCGTAAAGGGAACAGACAGAACCGTGTCGGTGTCCGCCAACGGAACCGGAAAGAAGGCGACCGCCGCATTACCGTCCATCTTCAGCGAAGCCGAAGCGACGCATGCGCAAAGCCCCAAACCCAAAACCAAAATCTTCTTCATGAAGTGCTTCTCCTCTTTACTTGGTCACCTGTTGAAGTGTACCGCCGACCACCTTGAAGAACTGGGTGCCTGCGGAGACCGGATACTCCAGCACGATCCGCGTTAAGCCGCCGCGCACAGCGGTCGCACCGCCCTTAAACTCAGCGCTGTTCAAATCGTCAGCGCCCTTGAGGCCGTAATAGGCCTTGGCGGAGGTTGCCTCGACCGTCACGAGCACTTTGCCGCCTTTGATCTCAATCCCTTTGATCACGGGTTTGATGACATCCGCCGGCAACGCCGCGGAGGAGGAGATCTGCGCCGCCGTCAACCCGGCGACCTTGGCGGAGACACCACCCGTGGAGGTGGCGTTCGCCTTGACACTCACAAGACCCCAGCCGTTCACCAGATCACCCACGCCACCGGCGGGGGTACGGGTGTCGAGCGCCAGCAGATAGAACGAACCGCCCTCGGGAAGGAAGCCTTCCGGGATCTGGACGGGGGTGTATTCGCACTTGCCGCCTTTGGCGTAGAGTTTGTCCGTCACAATCTTGTTGTTGGCCGGATCAGCCAAGGTGCCGTCGGTCAGGAAACCGCCAAACGTCTGGCCCTCAGCCACATACACCAACGCATAACGCTCGCCGTCGAGCACCTGCGTTCCATCCTCATACAGGTCGATACCGTCTGTGAACACGGGGAACGTGTCACCCTTCGGCTGGCAGGCGGGGGCCGCCACGCACGTCCAACCTGAAACCATCGCGCAAGCCAAGAAAAGTAATGTCTTCATCGTTCGCTCCGTTACTCCGTGACAATCACAGGCTTAAACATGCTATACTTGTCGGTATCCACGCTGAAGGTATACTCCGCCGTGAACCCGTCCGTGAACTCCGTCATCGCGGGGGTCTTCGCATCCAACGCGACAAACTTATCCGTGCTGTCATCATAGCCGTACAGCTGGACAAAACCGTTGATCGCGCCATTCTTCACCGCGCCGCCGACCGACAGGAAGACCTTGACGGCGACTGTCTTGGCCGCCGTGTCAACGTCGAAATCGGAGATCAGCAGTTCGGCCGGCTTGTCATCGGTCACCTTCTCGCCGATCAGGTAGCTCGACACCGCCTGCGCGGCCGTCAACCCGGTGGCATCGTTGTGCACCAGCCAGTTGTTCACGGCGTTCGCCTCGGAGGCGGTCGCGTCCGCCAGTTCTTGCGCCGTCAGGGTGTTCGCGACATAGCTGATCGAACGGGCCGGGTCGCCATGCCCGACATAGAGATCGTCCACATAGCCCGAACCGGAGAAGACGACCTGGCTGATCGAACTCGGCTTCGTGTCGGCGGCCGCGACGGTCATGGTGAGAACGGCACCGTCATTGATCTGAACCACATACTGGTCCGCTTCGAGACGGATCGTCAGCCGATAATAGGTATCGGGATCGATCTCGGCCGTCGTGTCGGTCTTCGTCTCTTTCGGGGTCTGAACGACCAACCGTTTCTCAGGGGTCACATACGCCCGCAGGACATACGTCTCCTCCGAATCGGCCGGGGCCTCTTCCATCAGCGTGAACTTGCACATCATATCGACATAGAGCGGATCGACCGTGGAGAAGCTCGCGTCCGAAAGCGCGTAACTCATCGACTCCGTCGCGAAGAAGAGCTGTTTGCCGAGTGCGATCTCCGTCGCCCAAAAACGGGTCGTGGGCGGCGTAGCCACATCTTCTTTCAATTCCGAATCACTCGCCCAAGCCGGAACCGCCTCGTTGAACGCCTCCAACAGCGCACCGGCCGTCCAAGGATTCGTATTCCATTTTGCAGGCACGGCGTCCGCAGCCTGCAAACCAACCGCCGCCAGCAACAGGCCGGCGATCGTCATGCATCGTATACGCTGATAATCCATTCTGCCATCCTCTCTTAAACGTTCTCGTCAAAAAAGAGTCCAAAAAACCTTTCACCAAGTTCACCAATAGGGTACCACACCCTTTTGGACGCCGTCAACGTGTTTTTTCTCAAAACTGGGTGACGCGCGATCATGGACGAGTGCGGGAAGAGAAATCGGGGAAAAACGTTCATAAACGCACGTTTGATGGTAGGATTACGGAAAGAGGACCGTATGACGATTCAGAATACCCCAATTGGACACAAATACCCGGAAGAACGGCCCGGAATAGCCAAGTTCCGCTTGAACGGGGATGGGGTTTGTGTCAAACTGATCGATGGTAACGGTTTCAACGGTTTAAGTTTGGATTGAAAGGAGAATCCATGAAACGAATGATGATGGGCTGCGCGTGGGTATGCGCGGTGATGGCGGTCCAGGCCGATGTCCGGCTGGCTTCGATTTTCGGTGACAGAATGGTCTTGCAACGCGACAAACCGGTGCGCGTGTGGGGCATGGCCAATCCCGGCGAGGCGGTGACGGTCACCTTCGGGGGGCAAACCCTGAAGACGACAGCGGACGGGACCGGCAAGTGGCGGACGGAGTTGGCGCCGATGCCGGCCTCGAAGGAGGGCCGGACCCTTACGGCCGCCGGGCCCGCAAACACCGTCGCCTGCAATGACGTGTTGGTCGGTGAAGTCTGGTTCGTCTGCGGCCAGTCCAACACCGAACTGCCGCTGTGGGGCGGAAACCCGCACTTCCGGGACGCGTTCGGTGCCCTGACGGCCCAAGTCACGCGCAAACCGATGATCCGCTTCGCCCGCACCGCCAATTACCGTTGGTCAACCGAGCCGAAGGCGGAATTCGGCCAGAAGGTCAACTGGCTACCGTTCACGCCGGAGAACCTCATGGGCGGCAGCAGCTTCTCCGCGATGGGCGTTTACTACGCGCTGGAACTCTACAGCGCGCTGGATATCCCTGTGGCGGTCGTCGGTTCCTACTGGGGCGGAACCCGGATTGAGCCGTGGACACCCCGCTGCGGATTCGAGACGGTCCCCTCCTTCGCGGCTGAGGCGGAAACCAAACTGCTCGACGCGGAGGCGGCGAAGGCAGCCCAAAACAACCACCCGCACCAGCAACCGATGGTGCTGTGGAACGAGCAGGTCGCCCCGTGGGTTCCGTTCTCCATGCGCGGCTTCATCTGGTACCAGGGTTGCTCCAACGCCGGCGAACACGCGCGCTACGCCGATGCCATGCACGCGCTCTACAACGGCTGGGCGAAGATGTTCGAGAACCCCGACCTGAAGCTCTACTTCGTCCAGCTCGCGCCGTGGGGATTCAACGACATCGCCAAGATCCAAGAGGCGCAGGCGAAGTTTGACGCCGAGGAGAAGAACGCCGGCATGGCCGTGATCAATGACTTCGGCAATCTCTCCGACATCCATCCCAACCAGAAGCTGATCGTCGGCAAGCGGCTGGCCCTCCACGCGCTCAAACGGGATTACGGGTTCGACACCATCGTCGACAACTCCCCCACCCTCAAGAGCTGGAAGGTGGAGAACGGTAAGTTCATCCTGACCTTCAATGACGCCAAAGGATGGTTCCTCTATGATCCGGACTGGAAAACCCAAACCGGTTTCGAAATCGCCGGCGAAGACGGCAAGTTCGTTCCCGCGAAACTTGAAAACCTTGTGGAGCAGAAACCGCAGGGATACCGCTCCAACGGCGTCATCCGCGGTACGGACCTGATCGTCTCCGCCGAAGGGATCGCGGAACCGAAGAAACTCCGCTACCTCTACAGCCACCCGTGGCAAGGCTCGCTCTACAACGAAGTGGGCCTTCCGCTCGGTGCCTTCCACATCGGCGATTAACCGTCAGTTGTTTAACCGAACTGAACGTGAAGGGCGGCGACCGGTCAACCGGCCGCCGCCCACACTTTTCCAGACATGCGACACGCGACAAGCGGACGACATTCGGCTCTCGTCACCCGTCACTCCTCCGTTCCCCGTTCCCCATTCCCCGTTCCCCTCTTTAACCTTTTCACCCTTTAACCTTTTAATCTTTTAACTTGAATTCCTTACCGTGTCTGGCGGACACGGAAGAAGGCCTTCGTCCGGGGTGCCGGGAGGAGGGTGAGATCCAGTTCGCACGTCATGGCGGCCTGCCCGGGGAGGACCATCTCCGGGAAGGGCTGCCAATTCTGAACCGTCAGGTCGTCGCACCACTCGACGATGTAGGTGAGGCCCGCTTTGCCCTTCCACGCCAGGCGCAGATGCGTGGCGTCGATGGCGGTTCCGGCGTCAAGCGTCAGCGCCGCCGTATCAACGATGAAGGAGATCTCGATCGTCTTGGCGGAACCTGCGTTGTCGAACGCGCGGAAACGGAGCTTGTATGTGCCGGTCTGGCCGCCGGTCGGCGTCCAGCGGACAACGCCCGTGTCGCGATCCAGCGTCATGCCGTCCGGAGCGGAAAGCGTGACGAAACTGAATGTGTTGGGGGGCAGATCAGGATCATCGAACTGCAACGCCACCTCAAACGGCTCATCCAGCCAGAGGTAGAAACTGGTCGGCGAGACATAGGTGAAGGGCTGGTTGACCTCCTTCACGGTGACGGTCAGGTTGGTCGAAGCGGAGACGGCGCTTTCCTGCGCGTCCTCGGCGATCAGGGTGACAGAATAGACGCCGGGGCCATCCACCTCACCCGTTTTCCACTGGAACACGCCCGTCTCGGCATTCAGGACGGCGTTGCTCATCGCGGGGTCGCAGACCATCCTAAACCGGAAAGGAACATCGCGGGGCGGGATCTCCTCCTCTCGGGTCGCGGTCACGGTGAAGGTGACCGTGTCGCCCTCTGAGACACTCTGATCGAAAACGGCATTGAAGAGGATGGGGTTCAGCGTCTCCAGGACGGTGAAGGTCAACGGCACCGCATCGATACAGACACCGTCTTTCACACCGCACAGCAGACAGTCATAAACCCCGGGACCCTGCGCCTCGCTGGGCGTCCAGACGCATTCGCCCGAAGCGCCGTCAAAGGCCAAGCCCTCCGGCAACGCGTCGGCATCCGCGGGAAGCAGCGTCAGCACCGCGCCCGCCACCGCTTCGGCGAAGGCGTTCGTGGCGCAATACCGCTCGCGTTCGGGGATGACAACCGGTCCGCCTGCGAGCAGGTGCCGGGTGAACCGGGAAGGATGGTTCGGCGCGCCGGGTGTCGGGACCGCGAAGGCGATCCATCCGCCCGTCCCGTTCGGCCAGCGGCCGGAGCTGATAGCCGGGTCCTGCAAGGTATCGTAATCGATCCGGTCGACGGGATTCAGTTCCGCATCGAAGAGGCAGATCTTATCGGTCGTCTTGTTCAGTCCGAAGGGCGCCTGAAGGTTGTCCCGGTCGAACGGCAGCGTCTCCGCGCCGTCCGCGCCGGTCCAGATCCGGATCGCCTCACCCGGCACAAGCGAGACCCCGGCGGGAATCGTCAACGCCTTGGACGCCTTGGTGTTGGGGACATCGGGGTTCTCGCTCTTGAGGGTGTCGGTCACAACCCATCCGGAGAGATCGACCGTCTCCAACCCGGCGTTGTACAGCTCGAACCAATCGTCCATCATCCCGGTCAAGGGATTGACAAAGAGTCCGTTCTGCGCCATAAACTCGTTGATCACAATCCGACGCGTGGGCCGGTCCACCCGATTGGCCGCGGAAGGCGTGGAGGGGTAAAGTGCCATCCGCCGCGCAGGATCCCCGTCCGGATAGCAGCCGTAGGCGAAGGTCGCCGTGACGCCGCTGTAATCCAGTCGGTCCGCGCAGAGCCAGCCCTCCTCCCCGTCGGGGGCGTAGAGCAGAACCGAACCAGAACTCCCGGGAAGAATGAATCCGGCATGGAGGGTTCCGTCCGCATCCACCGTGTTCATCCCGTCCGCCCAAACCGTCAAGAACCCGCCGCCGGGTACCTCCGCACCGGCGGGGAAACACCAGCCCGGATCGTCATCCGCCTGGGCGATCCGCCAACCCGCCAGCGAAACCGTATCCGGTCCGGGGTTGTGGAATTCGAACCAGGTGACCTCCCCGCTCTGGGCGATCTCGTTGAAGACGACCGGCGGGATAACCGTTTCGGAGGTTAAGCCGTTCTCGAAACCGGGCGAGGCCGCCGACGAGATGAAGTTGCTGGCGGAGAGCTCCATTCCCCAGGCGAGGTCACTGCTTGTTCCCGCATTCTGATGGACCTCCGCCGAGAGGACGTTGTAGCCCGTGCGCAACGCCGAGGTGGAGATGGCATACGGCCCGAAGAAGGCACCTTCCTGCGCTTGAGGCACATAGTTCAGAGCCGTGGTTGAATCGGTAATCTCGCCCTCCGGCATCAGCTCGCTGCGGTGGACCTCCTCCCCGTTGAGATAGACGACAACGCTGTCGTCAACCAGATACGAGAGGGTGAAACTCTCGCGGGCGGCCCCTTGCGCCGCCAGATCCGGCAACTGATCCGGACCGAGCCAGGCGTTGTGCGTCAGCTGCGTCTCCGAGAGCGCCACGTTCCAAATCCGGCACTCGTCGAAGATGGCATTGGCATCCTGGTCATTGTACTGCGAATGGCCGAGCCAGCAGTTCACCTGGTTCAGGGAGGCGGGCGTCCAACCGCTTGCATAGACCGTCTGACGGCCCCGTGTCTGGCCTGTGGCGGCATCCTGAAGGTAACAGGTGATGGTTGAACCGCCGGCATCGGGCACGATAACCAGCGCGAGGTGATAATCGCTGCCGATGATGAACGACCCGAAGTCCGAATAGTTGGCGGTGAGAACGCTGAAGAAACCGGTGGTCGTGTTGTTCATGTTCCCGACGGTCAGGTAATCCGTCGTGCCGGAACCGATATCAAAGACACGGCTCCAGGTCTTGACGCTGCACATCTGCCCCCAGACCTCGATCGTCACCGGCGTCCCGTCCGTGGGCAGGATATCGGTTCCGAGCGTGACCCAGGAACGGCCTTTGTTTCCGCCTACGCAATAGACGCCGGTGTTGTTGATGAAATAGCAGCGGGAAGCGGTACCGTTCAACGTCGCCGTGCTGCCGCCCACCGAATCCTCCGGTGTACCGTTGAAAGACCAGCGGTGGACCAAATAGTTGTTGGCGATCAATTCGGGCGAGGGTGCCGTTGGATAGATGACGCCGCCATCGACATTCGCGGGGTTGACGTAGTAAAACCCGGTCTTGAAATAGTAGGCGACCCGGCCTGACGTCAGGGCGAAGTCGGTCTGGATCGGGTTAGCCCACCCCGTCGCGTCCGTATCGTGCCCAAGCGGAGCCGCGCCCGCCGGCCACGCACTGAAATTGAAGCTATCCGACTTCCAGCCGTCACCGGGATACCCCGTGGCGTAATAGCTCCAACTCGTGTTCAGTGGGAGAACCATGCGGGTCCCCACCGCGAAGGTGTTGGTCTCGGCAATCCGCCAGTTGGCCGGCTGGCAACCCGGCGCATCCGGATCGACCCGCAACAACGGGCACCCCGCCGCTGTTTCCGGCCACCCCATTCCGCCGTAAGTCACGCTGTCCACAATCGGATCGGTCAACTCCATTCCGCGCGCGGCGCGGCACAGCAGCAGCGTTCCCGCCGCCGGCAGGGCCCCCGTAAAGGTTCCGGCAACCGAAATGCCCGACCCGTAGAGTGCGGAGAAGACCGCCCCATCCGCGACGAGCACAATCGCCTGGCGAGGATCCAGCAGATAGCCATCCGGGAGCCGACCCGTTACCGCGCCGGAGAGGAAATATCCCCTCAGCTCCACGAGCGTGTTGGAGGAGGTGTTCAGAATCTCCACATACTGGCCACCCTCCGCAGAGGGGGAGGCCATGATCTCGGTGATCTTGAGGCAGTTGTCGGGATCATCCAAAATGCCGCCGTTGACAACGAAGGTCCGATCGACCGAACCGATCAGCGAACCCGTCTCGTCCAACGCCGCAAAGGTCACGGTCTGCTCCGCGGCACGCAGCACCACCCGCGCCGTCCAGGTGGTTGGCGTGGTCCAGGTGACCGTCAGCGGCACGTTATCCGCCGTGATCGTCGTGACCGCAAACGGAGCCAAGCCGGTAACCGTCACGACATTGACATCAACCGAAGCGGGTGACTGCGCAGGCGTCTGCACCTGGAACGAGGCCACGTCTGCGGCGGCGATATGCCCCGCAACCGTCGCACGGCGCCGCTCCACATTCGTCAGGAACCCGCTGATCGACCCGATCGTCGTGTTGTCGGCGCGGAGCGCCGTATTTCGCGCCTGCGCCTCGACCAGTTCGTCGGAACCGCTCCGCGCGGCCGCCTCCAGCTTGATGACCGCCCGCCAGTATTCGCGGGTCACGCTGGGCGTACGGAGGAATTTCAGGAAGATCGGATCGATGCACTTGTAGGCGCTGTTCATGGGGTCCATGTGGTCGGTCATGTATGTGTCGCGCACCCCCGCCCCACCGAAGTTGATATCCATATCCCACGCCACCATCTCCCAGCCCGACAGGCCGTTGTAGATGTACATGTTCTTTCCGCGCTCTTTGCCGTAGGCGTCATAGTTGCCGATAAACTGGTTGACCGCCGCGATGCCCACGAAGGAGGGGATATTGACAACCTGTCCGATCCGCTCCTCGAAAGCGCTCCCCGTGAGGTTCATCGCATCCACCAGCGCGTAAAAGTTGGTATAGTTGTTCTGCTCGTAATTCTTCCCGGCACGGATCATCCAGTTCCACCGGTAGCGCATCAGTTTATAGCTCGACTCACCCGTGTCGTCGGTGGTCTTGAACGACTCCAGCGTCGCCCCTTTCTCGTCATAGGAGAAATCCCGGAAGGCTTCGTTCGGGTATTCGAACCAGTCATCCGCCTTCAGCAGATTGCCGTCATCGTGATCCGGATACCAGTGGGCCAGCACCGGGCTGCCCGGCTTTTCGGTATCCTCGATGATCCGCTGGCCGTTCTGGAGCGTGCCGTTCGCGTAGAAATGGACGAACCGTCGGTACATGTTGGGGAAACCCAGTTTCCGGACGAGCGCGTAGCAGTACTGCTCTTTGACGCCGGCGGGGTCGTTACCGGAGTTGCCCGTCGTCGCCAGAACGATATGGGTGCTGTCCAGAATCCGGTCGTCGCCGGGGAAGTCGAACTTATAGTCGATGTACCCGTTGTTGATCGGCAGCGAGAAATTCTTGTTATGGAACGGTGACCCGCCGTATTGGACCCCCGCCCCGTACACGACACGGTCATTCCCGTAAAGGAAGGTGGCATCGACCGGTGCGTTGCTGTCCTGGTTCCGCGCTCCCCACCGGTTGAGGTTCGCCGCCGTGATCCACATCCGGTACGACCCGAAAGCGTAGATATTGGTCGGCTCATTGTAGCGCACCAAGCATTCCCTCGACTCCTTGGCGGGATAACGGGCCGAGAGGGACTGTTCGGTACTGTCCTCGGCCGTGACCGTGAAGGCCATCAGCGCGTTCGAAGCCTGTCCGAGGGGAATCACCCCCTTGAACCAGCCGCCCTCGCAGGCCGTCATCGCGACCCGGGAAACCGTGGACACACCATCCTGGTGATAGGAGAGCGTAACCTGCCGCAACCCGTCCGGATCGGCGATCTGGGCATAGACCGACACCGACTCACCGTTCCGGGGCAGGAGCGGTTCGTGCGTCACGTTGATGATCACCGGCGGCGCGTTACCCGCCCGGCTGTTCGCCCGGCCCGGCGTCCCGAACGCACGCGTGGTGGTGATGTCGCCGAAGGCCTCGATCCAGTTTCCGCGCGCCCGCATGAAGAGTTCGGGACATCCCGCCAGCCAGCGGACCCGCGCGCTGATCGTCCCGCGTCCGCTTGTGGGGAGCGAGCTACTCAGATAGCCGCGAACGCCGTTCCCGCTCGTCTGCACCCGTTCCACCGCGCGCAGATGCAGAACCTTCCCGCCGTCATCCGCGTTCGGATCCGTCTCAATCGCCGAATCCTCATGCGACCCGTAAAACCGCCAAGAGGAATTCCCCTCTTCAAACGAGGGGTTCAGCACCAGATTCGATCCGTTCTCCCGTTTCAGAACCACCGAATCGATCAGGCACTCCCCCGCCGTCAGCAGGCCGATCTGAATCTCGTTCGGATCGCCGTAGCGGTTGGAGGCGCGACCGTATTCGATGGCGCCGGTATAGCTGACCGTTGTCCAACCGCTCTTAGCCGTCTCATCGCTTGCCGCCCAGTTCCCCGCCAACCGAGCATCCCCGCGCGGATCAATGCGTTCCAGCGAACTGCCGCCGCCGTCCGCCCACTCGCCCCACGCGCCGCCGTCACAGTACGTCACCCGCTCAACCGGCACCAGCCGCTCCGCGACCGTCCCGGTGTCGGCATCCGTCACGGGAAGCGGACGGCTCAACAGGACCGTATCGCGCTCGTTCGACAGTCCCCCGTCGTACGAATCGGCGGCCATCGCATCGATCGCTCCCGGATAGAGCGCCTTGAACCGTTTCTTTGACCGGGGAACCACCAGGTAACCGCCGGCGGGAATGGTTTCCGTGAAGGTGTACGTAATCCCGCCCGAGAGGGTCCAGTCCTTGAGATCCACCGGTTGGTCCGAGGTGTTCAGCAGCTCGATATACTCGTCATCCTTCGTATCGGTAATCGGATGGTACATCAGCTCGTTGAGCACCACCTCCGACCGTTTGAACGCGGCGTTCCGATGGCCCGGGGTGGGGGTCTCCAGCCGGCCCGTCAGATTCCCGCCATCCGGTGCGCGCCCGTAAGCGGTTCCGGTCTCCGTGGGCGGAACCCGCAGGGCGTCGATCACATACCCGCCCGCGGTTTCGGGTGCAAGCAGAAGCGCCTCCATTCCCGCGCCGTTCAACGTGAAACCAAGGTCGCTTTCCGTCACGCCCAACACACCGTGCGCCGCCAGCGTCGTCCCCGCCGGGAACGCATAGAGCGCTTCCTTCCCGGTACAGGCCAACCGGCATCCGCCGAGATTGACCGCCGAGCCGGAGAGGTTGACCACCTCCACAAACCCGTCCCCAGTCCCGTGCGGAAGGATCTCGTTGATCAGCAGTTGCGCGTAAGCGGTCGGACGGGTCGGATCCGCCGTGCCCGGCGAGCCACCCAGCGAGGCGGAACGCGCCCATCCCTCGGGCACCCGCTCGCCATAGGAGGGTCGCGCCAAGACCAGCGAATGCCCGGTGCCGTTGATGCCGCCCGGCCAGTCGTCCGCATCGGCGAAGGCGATGGTCGAAATCCACGCGCCGATCTCATCCTTGAGCGTCACTTCGCCCGGCAGTGTGAATGCCGACGCGTCATCGGCCGCGACCACGTTGGATATCCCGTAGACGGAACGGATGTCGGCGGGCGAAGCGGCAATGACAAGGTAACTCTGTCCCTCCAACCGGTATCCTGCCGGGAAGGTGTAGGCGATCGAACCCGAAAGCGTGAAACCACCCAGCCGTTCGGGATAGGGGTTGCTGTTGTACAACTCGATGAACCGCACATCCTTTCCGTCGGTCCGGGCGGCGGGCGCGGCATGGATCTCGGTGATGGCGATCGGGCTGCGGCGGGAGGAGGGGCCGGCCGTCTCCACCCCGCCCCGAACCAGCCGCGCGGGGAGAACCGGTGGCGCGGCGATCGCCATCCGATAGTCGGTCAGCGTCAGGCTGTTCGGCGGTTCGGCGCAATCCGTCAGAACCGCATTCAGCCGATACGTCGTACCCAATTGAAGCGATTCGGCGAAGGTCAAAACCACACTCTTCCCACCGTAAGCGGAAACGGCGGAGGCCACTTCGGCGGCCGGGGTGAACGCGTAATTCGACGCCTCGAACGCCGTCGCCGAGAGGGGTTCCGAGAAATTCAAGGTCAGCTGCTTGGCGCCGGCATCCTGCCGCCACGAAACCAGGGTCGGGGCGGTGGTGTCGTCCACCAGCTGATAGGTCGCGGGATTGCTGGTCACTGTTCCGCCCAGGTTCGTCACGCGGCAGGTAAAGAGATGGCCGGCACGCTCCGCATCGGCGATCAGCGTGTAACTCGCCTCTGTCTCCCCGGGCAACTCGACACCATCCTCCAGCCATTGGTAGGTCACGCCCGTCTTCCGGTTCAGCGTGACGGTGAAGGTGACCGCCTGCGTTCCCGCCCACTGCCGGTCGATCGAAACCGACGCGGGCTGGCCGGAAATGACCGGCGGTTCCAGGTAAGGCTCGATGTAGGACTGCGGGATCACCGTGATGGCGCTGGATCCGGGCGTCGTCCAGGCGACAACCAGATTATCCCCCCCGTCATCTTCCTTCATCAGGACTTCCAGATAATAGCGGCGCCCAGCGACCAGGGAGATCGTCGCCGACTTCTGCGAAGCCTCCTTGGTCCAGTTACCCTTCGCGGCATAGGTGGAGACCGAAGCGATCAGCGAGCGGGTAGTGGGTGTCCCGTCCGCGCCGAACCAAAGCTCGCCGCCGTTGTCGGTGGCGAGATAAAAGACGTAATCGCCACTCACGAGCGGCGTCAGGATCGCCCGGGCCCGCTGGCCGTATTGGTCGCCGATATTCTCATCCGCCTCAAAAGGCCCCTCGATGATCGTCTCCCATGTCGGCGAATCCGGGAAGACGCTGGAGGAGGTGAGGAGCGAAACCCCGTACCCGGCCGGGAGATCCGAATAGAACTCCAGGTAAAACCCATTCACCGCCCAGACAGACCAAGCGGAAAACAGCCCCACCGCCAAACTTGACAGCCGTTTCAGTGTCATGCTCATACCGCACTTTCCTTGCCCATACCAAACGTTGAGGGTTGAGGGTCCTACTTCCCGATCAAATGGCAAAGTCTGGGGATGGCCAGCGAGAACCAGGGCACATACGTGATCAACAGCAACGCGGCCAACATCGCCAGGAAGAAGGGCAACGCCTTCACCGTCACCTTCGCGATCGAGGTCTTGCCGACCCCGCAACCGATGAAGAGGCAGCTTCCGACCGGAGGCGTGCAGAGCCCGATGCAGAGGTTGGCGATCAGGACGATCCCGAACTGGACCTCGGTCATCCCGAGCCCCTGCACCACCGGCAGGAGGATCGGCGTGAAGATCAGGATCGCCGGTGTCATGTCCATGAAGGTTCCGACCACCAGCAGCATCATGTTGATGGTGAGGAGGATCACATAGGGGTTCTTCGACAGCCCCATCAGCGCGTTGGAGACCGTCTGGGGGATGTTCGCCATCGTCATAATCCACGACATCGAGCTGGACGCCCCGATCAGCAGCATCACCACCGCCGTCGTGATCCCGGTCTGGAGGCAGATCTCCGGCAATTCGCGCCACTTGATCTCCCGGTAGATCACCACCGAGAGGATGAAGGAGTAGGCCACCGCCACCGCAGCCGCCTCGGTCGCGCTGAAGACACCGGCCAGAATCCCACCGATGATCAGCACCACCAGCAGCAGACTCGGAACCGCCTGCCAGCACACCTTCCAACCGGACGGGCGCGCCGCCGGCGTCACGTCCGCCGGCCCTTCCGCCGCCACGGTCCGCCGGCCGTATCCCTTGGCGATGGAGATGACGCCGGAGACGATCAGGATGCAGAGTCCCACCAGGATACCCGGCAGGATGCCGGCCATGAACATCGCCGCGATCGAGACCGACCCCGCCGCGACGGAGTAGACGATCATCGCGTTGGAGGGCGGGATCAGCAACCCCGTCGTTGCGGAGGTGACCGTCACCGCGACGTTGAAATCGCGGTCATACCCCTTCTTGTTCATCTCCGGGATCATGAACCCGCCGATCGACGAGACCGCCGCCGCCGCCGATCCGGAGATCGAGCCGAAGAGCATGCAGGTAACGGTGTTGACGTAGCTCAGCCCGCCGGGCAGCCGCCCCGCGAAGAGCGCCGCGAAATCGATCAGCCGCCGCGCCAGACCGCCCCGGCCCATCAGATAACCCGAGAAGACGAAGAACGGGATCGCCAGCAACGGGAAACTGTTCACGCCGTTCGCCATCCGCTGGGCGACCGTATAACAGGCATCGCCGCCATGCGCGAAGATCGCCAGGAGCGACGCGCAGGCGATCGCCACCGCGACCGGCGTGTTGATCGCCAGAAAAGCGAAGAACGAAACCACCAGAATCAGAATAATCCCGCTCATGCCTAACCCTCCGCCTGCGTCATGCCACCGAGTTTGTCGGCGGGCGTTTTCAGAATCGAGACCAGATTCTCCACCGCGAAGAGCAGGATGAAGAAACCCGCGACCGGCAGGGAGAGATAGACCTCACCCCGGCTCATCCAACGCATCGTCGGCAGTTCCTGCGAGAGCTGCCCCGTCGCCAGTTTCCACCCCCCGATCCAGAAAACCCCGACCGTCATCGCGAGGATGATCAGCTGGACCAAGACCAGTAGGACCTTGCGCGCTTCGGGATGAAATTTCGAGAGAAAGACATCCACCCCCAGATGGGCCTTCCGCCCGAAGGCCAGCGCCCCGCCGAACATCGAGATCCAGACCAGCATCACGCACGCCAGCTCATCGGTGAACTTCGCCTGCCCCAGATGCTCCTCCGCGATGATTCCCTTCAGGAGCGAATGGGCCCACGCGCTGCCCAGGACAAAACGGGTGAAGACCCCCCACAGCACGTCGATCGTCAGGACGATCACCATAACGATGATCGCCCATTCGAGCGCCTTCACCAGCCCGTTACGGATTTTCGTGTAGGCCGCCATCACTTCACCTCTTGGATCTCGTTGTAGAGTTTCCGGATATCGGCGTAATCCTTCTGCTCAAGGATCGGCGCACAGGCCTTGCGGAACCCTTCGATCTCCGGCGTGATGATCTCCACGCCCTTCTCGCGGGTTGTCGCGATGCACTCATCGGTCATCTTCTTCCAGAGGTCCCGCTGGAACGCCTCCGACTCGTCGGCCACCTTCTGCAGCGTCGTCTGGATATCGGCCGGCAGCGCGTCGAAGACCTTCGTGCTGATGATCATCATATCCGGAATCCGCTGGTGCGCCGAGAGGGTAAAGTATTTGCAGACCTCAAAATGGCGGCTGGTGATGAAGGAGGGGAAGTTGTTCTCCGCCGCATCCACCATCCCCTGCTGGAGCGCGGTGTAGAGCTCGCCCCACGAAGTCGGGCAGGGGCTTCCGCCCATTGCCGTGATCATGTCCATCGCCGTGCGGCTGTTCATCACCCGGATCTTCATCCGGCCGACATCCTCAACCCGGCGGATCGGCTTCTGGGTGCTGTAGAAATTGCGGTCGCCCGAATCGTAGTAGCAGAGGCCCCGGAAGTTCCGCCGTACCCCCGCCGTCAGCAGCTGCTTGCCGATCGGGGAATGGAGCGTGTTCCAAAAATGGGTCGCATCCCGGAAGGCGAAGGGGATGCTGAAGACCTTCATCTCCGGCAGGAACGCCTCCAGCGCGGCGGTCGAGACCTTGGTCATCGCCAACTGGCCCTGCTGCACCTGCTCCAGGCACTCCACCTCGCTCCCCACCACGCCGCCGGAGTAGACGTCCAGCGTCGCCCGGCCGCCGGTCTCCTCCTCCAGCCGCTTTTTCATGAAAAGCATCGCCTGGTGGACCGGATGTTTCTCATCCAGACCGTGCGCCAGCTTCAAGACGATCTTGTCGCTCTGCCGCGCCCCGTCCCCGCCTTTTTCCGGACGCAACGCGAACGATCCCACCAGACATGCGACCAGAAGACCGGTCACAACTCCCGCGACAAACAGAGACACCGACTTACCCATTGCAGACTCCTTCACAAAATACGATCGTGAAGGATAGTTTACCGAGAATCCGTCAGACGGTAAAGAAAATGATGAAGAAATGCGAATCGGAAAGTGAGCGGGATGGGGTAGTTGGGTAGTGCGGTAGTGCCGCCCGTCTCCCCACCGGACCCACCAGTCATACCGATAAGGGCACTACCGCACTACCACACTACCGCACGGCCATATCGGACCGGCGGGCTTCAGCCCGCTTGACCGGGATGAAGCAGACATCCAGCCGTTCCGTTCCCGTATCGGGACGGAAGGTACGGCGGTAGAGACGACCCAAGAGGGAACGGGTTTTCTCCACATCACCTGTTATCCGGTCCTGCTTCGCTTCCGACCGGAAGAGAAATCCCAGAAGGGCGTGGCGGGAGGTGACCGTATCGTTCATCTTCGCCCCGGTCTCGGCGTCAAACTGGACCCTCCGGCACTTCTTCCCCTCCCAGAGCAACGGGTTCCCGACGGTGTGGTTCCATGTATACCATTGGTACCTGTCCTTCGTGTCGGCCGGACTCGGCACGCGAATGAAGAGGTCTTTCTCCGACTTGAAAAACAACAGGGATATGCCTTTACGTTCGTAGAGGTCCGAGCCGGCACACTCGGACAAACGCTCCGCATCCATCCCGGCCATCGCCTCATCGAACCCCTTGCAGCCCGTGTACCGCCACAACCCGCAGGCGGCCCAGGTGCTATTCCATAGCCCGTGATCGGAGTACCCGTAAAGGGGGAAGAGCCAATGGTACGAAACCACATTGTCCCGTTTGACCCAACCGGTCAATCCCCCCGCGAACCAGGTCATGCCATCCTTATGGGTGTTCCGGTGAAACAGCGGCAGTACCCCATACCAGACAGACGGCGTGTTGGTCTTTCCGATAGGATCATACGTTTGCACCGAGGAATAATAGACCGTTACCGGCGAGAGAAAGTAAAATTCCTCCGCCCCGGTATCAAGAAGGAAAAGGGGAAAGACACCGAATCCGCTACCGAAATACCCGCCCCCAAACCAGAATAGAGGCCCGAGATGGCCTTCGTTGCCTTCAACCCAAATGATCGGGGCCGCAATCAGTTCCAAAACCGATGAATCCGCAACGCTCTGATGGGCAAAGGTCGCGGTCAACACACCGATCCCGATGATCATGGCTGACCGAAAGCTCCGAAACCGCTTCCAAACCGTTGAACATGCCGTCTGCGTCATTCCGTTTCCGTTCTTCATGGTGTACCTCCTTGTTAAGGGTGTTTTGAACAACGGCATCCCTTTTCGCAGAAGCTGTGCCAAGAGGAAAGAAGGTCCTGAATCGCCCGTCAGACGGCATCCCCGCCGACATGATTTGCCGCCCCCAACATTTTTTGCTCCGAAACGTCGCTAACGTTCCGTTCCCGTCGAACGCTAGTGAGACGATCGGAAACATCGGAGTTAAATTGTTGCCATTGTTGCCAATATCCAGTTCCAATGACCAATTGGGATTGGCAACATTTCCACATTGGCAACATTTTAATTGGGGGAAGGCCACCACCGCACTACCCAACTACCGCACTACCGCACGACCCAGACCGTCATTCAGATTTCCTTGGATTCCCAAGGCGAGAGGCCGGGCAATTTACCGCCGCTTTTTCTTGGAGGGCTTGCGGGAGAGATCCAGGAAGGGAGCCGCTTTCAGCGAGTCCTCGTGCAGAACCTCGGCGTTGGGGTCGTGCGCGACACGCGGCTCCGCCCCAGCCCCGTCCAATTCCCGCTCGGGGACCTTCCATGAACCTCTCGGGAGCGGCTTCAGCGTTTCCCACAGTTGCCGCTTGAAGGTAGCCACCCCCTCGTCCGAGGGATCGATCGCCGACATCGGGATCGGCGACACCCCCGTCTCCTGAATGAAACGGGGCAGGTTGACCAGCGCCGCATCCTGGTCCATCTTGTTGGCCAGCACCATCATCGGCCGCTCCAAAAGCTCCGGATCGTGCTGCTCCACCTCGCTCCGCAGGATGGCGTAATCCCGCCACGGCTCGCGGTTGTCGGTGCCGGCCATGTCGATCACATAGACCAGCACCCGCGAACGGGCGAGATGCTTCAGGAAATCAATCCCCAGCCCGACCCCGGAGGCCGCCCCTTCGATGATACCGGGGACATCGGCCACCCGCAACTGGGAGAAGTCGTCATACTGGATCGTGCCGACAATCGGATTGAGGGTCGTGAAGGGGTAGCAGGCGATCTTCGGGCGGGCGTCGCTCACGCAGCGCAGCAGGGAGGATTTGCCCGCGTTCGGGAAACCCAGCAAACCCGCGTCGGCGATCGTCTTCAGCTCCAGCCGCAGATTGAACTCCTCGCCCGGCTCGCCCAGCGTATGCTCCGTCGGAGCCTGGTGGGTCGAGGTCTTGAAATGGACATTCCCCAGCCCGCCCTTCCCGCCGTGGGCGAGAATCACCTCCTGGCCGTGGTCCACAATATCGGCCATCAGCTCGCCGGTCTCCGCGTTGTAAATCTCCGTTCCGCAGGGCACCAGCGTCACCAGATCCCGGCCGCACCGGCCGAACATCTGCTGCCCCTTACCCGCCACGCCATTCTCGGCACGCAGGTCAGGGGCAAAATAGAGGGCGATCAGGGAACCGACATTGCGGCTCCCCTTAAATATAATGTGGCCCCCACGGCCGCCATCGCCACCGTCGGGACCACCTTCCGGAATGTAGGATTCACGCCTGAAGCTCGCGCTTCCGTCTCCGCCCTTTCCGGCGCGGGCGTGAACCACCACATGGTCAACAAATGTCCGTGTTTTCACAAATCGGGAGAAACCGGGCTTCCCTATTCCGCCTTCGGTTTCGGAATGATGCTGACCACCTTGCCGCCTTTGCGGAACTTCACCGTGCCGTCCGTCAACGCGAACAGGGTATAGTCACGCCCGCATCCAACGTTCTCGCCCGGAGCGAAACGCGTTCCACACTGGCGAACCAAAATCGACCCGGCCGTCACGACCTGGCCATCAAACCGCTTCACACCGCGCCGCTTCGCGTTACTGTCACGCCCGTTTCGTGATGCTGCACCTGCCATAAGCCACTCTCCTCTTCTTTACGCGACAATCGACTTCACCGTCGCGGCCGTCAGCTCCTGACGGTGTCCCACCGTGCGGGAATACCCCTTCCGGCGCTTTTTCTTGAAGTTAATCACCTTCTTGCCGCGGATCTGGCCGTCAATCGTCAACACGACCTTGGCGCCATCCACATACGGCATACCGATCTTGATCTCGTTACCGTCCGAAACCGCGAGAACCGTCGAAAGCTCGACATCCGTCCCCACCTCGGCGGCCAACCGCTCGATCTCCAACCGCATACCCGTCGTCACGCGATACTGCTTGCCGCCGGTCTCTAAAACCGCATATGCATCCATGTTTTCATCCTTCTTCTAAGGAACTGCCACCTTCCGGAAGCTTCCTACCGGAATCAAAAGAGGGGATAATTTACCCTATTCCCCCGCCCGTTGTCAAGCACCCGCCCCTCTTTTTTTCATCGCCCGGGGAAGACCTCGCATCGCCACGAACGGGGGGCCAGGCTACCGCGGCGGACCGTTCCGTTCCCCAGATCAAGCGTATAGGCCTGTTCTTCACGCGTCCAGTTGGCGAGGATCGCCGCCTGGCGGCCGTCCGGCGCGCGCCACTCGGAGTGGAAGACCGCCGGAAGCGCGGACTGCGTGAAACGGCTGGCGTCTTTCGGACGCTTGTAGGAGCCGGCCGAGAGGAAATCGACCCGTTTGGAGGCGCATTCCAGTTTCGCCGGCCGAAGCATCTCGCCGTCGAAGAGGTAGTCGCGGTGGTCGTAATAGAACCGCGCCGTATCCTTCATGAACCGGATGTCGTCGGCAAGCCGCGGGTTTTCGAGGTCGGCCATCGTGAAATTGTGCACCATCGGCTGGATACCCCAGACAACCCCGCGCGCGAACTCGACCGCAAATTGGTCCGGATACTGGGCGGCGATCGCCTCGACCTCGGGCCCGTCGGGACGTTTCCCCCACAGCGGATCCCAGCCGGGAATGCCGCCCGGGGTCGCGAAGGAGCCGAACAACACCATCGCGCCGCGATAAATCACCGAAACCGCCGGCACGGGCTCGTGAAGCGGCAAGGTCCCGAGGTTGTTCCGCTCCCAGCTTGAGTAGAGGACGATGGCGGACTCGAAAAGATCACAATACGCCTCGCTCGTCCCCTCGGACGAAAGCAGGAAACCGGGATTATCGTCCCGCACGGCCTGGACGTAGGCGCGGTACCCGTCCGTCACCGCGCTCCCGCCGCCGGGCGGGTGGGCATGGCGGGGATTGAAACAGACGCTATGCGCCGCACAGCTGATCATATCCATATAGACACCGTCCAATCCCGTCGAGGCGAGCGTCTTCTCAAGATCGCGCATCATCCGCTGGAATTTCGGCGCCTCGCCGCAGTTATGCGCCTGGGCCTGTTTCGTGAAGGGATTGTAGACATGCGAAAAGACCGATCCGTTCGGCAACAGCATGGCATTGTCGATGCCGCCGTCCGCCCAACGCGGATCGTCGCAGTCCCACAGCATGCCGTTGGTATAGACCTGCACAAACGCCCCCGCATCCCGCATGCGCTTCACGGCGGCGCGGAACGCCGCCTCGCCGTCACGCGGCGGCCAGAAGAAGGGATAACAGGTGTCGTAGGGCACATTATGCCACCAATACCAGTCGAGCGCGACCTTGAGCCCCGTCTCGCGCATGAACCAGTGGACCGGCGGCTCCGACACCCCGATGCCGCCCCGGCTCCACATCCAGAGCGCGATCGAGCGGAGTTTCGAGAAGTCGCGCGCGGCGGCAGCCCGGAACCACGGTTGTTTCTCCATCCAGGCCCGGTGCATCCGCGCGGCCTCATACCATCCGCCCCGGTACGGCGCGTACACGCCGGTGAAGGGCAGCGTGCCGGCCTTGCGCAACGCATCGGTGACCGGCGGCTCATAGACATTGCGCAACACCACCCAACCGGGCGCGGAACAGGTCTTGATCTGCATCGAGGTGGGATAACGGCGCGCCTCGCCGCGCTGGTCGAGAAAGTGCGACGGCGCGTCCCCATCCATCGATGCGATGCACCGGTAGACGAGAAAGACCGGACCGTCCGACGTGAGGGTCTGGCCGGGCCGCGTCTTCGACCAATCCGGATGCAGGACCTCCCCCACGAAATGCGGAGTGAAGAGGGTAGTCTTGTCCGTCCGGGGCACAACCACCTCCGGGAAGACGATGCGCCTGACAAAGAGCGGACTCTCATTCCCCGAATAGGAAAAACCGCTGTATTCAAATCCCCCCTCCGGCTGAAGGGTCAACCGCGCCGTCACGGTAAACCCCTCGCCGCATTTCGGATGGCCCTTCCAGATCACCGTGACCACATTCGCGTTGGTGGCGACGGTCATCGACCCCATCTGCCCGTGGCTGACGGTCGTCGCATCCGCATCCTTCGGTCCCGCCAAACCGAGCGTGAAACCCACCCGCACGCCGCAGACCGGCGCCGTGCAGCGTTCGAGTTTCCGCCATGCCGCCGACGCCTCGGGATTAGGCGCACCGACGGAAACAGCGGCCGACAACAGGACCGACACTCCAACCCAAACGGCAAACCGCATCGTACCCAATCCTTTCCATGAAAACGATCTTAACCCGCCACCGTCCGACTACTTTCCAAGGGGTTCCAGCACGATGCGCCGGAACTCGCACCCGTACCCTTCGCTCTGGATCTGGATGCGGCCCTCCGCGGGCGAAAGCCCGGTAAGGCGCAGGAGCGGCACACCGTTGAGGATATGCGCCGCCGTGTCGCCGCGGCACTCCAGCACGGCGGTATTCCATTCACCGTAAGGATGTTCCGGCGGCGTGACCGTCTCATCGGCGGCGTTCCGCCACTCCGGACGGTCCACACGGCTGTTCACGCGTCCGCCATTCTTCAGGGAGAGACGCTCGCCGCCCGGTGTCCACCGGCGCGTCTTCGGGTTGTCAACCTCCGCGGTCGCCAGGTAGTCGGGACCGCTCTTGCCGCCGTCGGAGACAACCACGATCAGGTCGGCCGTCTTACCAATGATGAGGTTGTACTCGAACGACTTCATCCAGATACCGTTCCAGGCGCCGTCCGCGCCCTGCGAATGGTAGAGGATGCCGCTGTCCGGGGCCAATTTGCCGGGCGCGTCCGGCGCGCCTTTCGTGAAACGGTACTCCACCGTGAGCCGATAGTCGCGCCACGCCTTCTCGGTGGTGATGCAGCCGAGCTCCGATCCCGAGATACGCAACACGCCGTTCGTCACGGTGAACACGCCACGCGGATCGCTACGGCCATGCCCTTTCAGAAACACATACCAGTTGGTGAGATCCTTTCCATTGAAGAGATCGATCCGCTCAGTCGGTGTCTCCGCCGCGAGAACGGACATGCCCAGGCATGCCGCGAGGAGTCGTGCTATCATCTTCATCAGGGTACCTCCTATTAAAGGGTTGATCGTTGAGGGTTCGCCCCCCCTCTCGGGTGGGTCCTTACCGCAACGCCGTCCAATCCAGCGCCCAATACTTTCGGTCGAGGGCGTAGGGATCGACCGGCGCGGTGGGATCGACATCCGCCGGCAGGACCCCATAGCGCTTCAACTCCCGGAGATAGGGACCGGGCGGCTGGAATCCGGGCATATCGAAGCGCTTCACCCGTTCCAGAACATCATGCCCGTCCTGAATCATCGCCAGAAGCGCCTTGTAGTCGGGATCGTCCGTCGAGGCGAAAACCGCCTTCCCCTCCTTGTCCGTGCAGAGACCGAAACCACCGGCCTCCTTCGCGAGCGGCGCCTTCAGATAGAGCGACTTCTCGGGACGCGAAAGGTTGAAGAGCAGATGGCGATGGTAGTGTTTCAGCCGCGGATCGTTCCAGTCGGGTGTCCAGAAACTGATGCCGTTCTCGTCCGAAAGGGTATGCGGGATCCGGCGTCCACCCGTGTGGCAGGTGTCACACCGGCGGGCGAGAACCGGCTGCGCGGCGACCGCCGCGGCACGGGTGGTATCGTTGTTCATGATCTGCTTGTTCTGCATGTAGCCGCCGATCGATCCGCAGCCGAGCGCCGCGTACGTTCCCGGATACGGGGCGGACCCGTCCAGCCACTGCATGATGACGCGTCGCTCCTCCGGTGTGACGGTGACGTTATGATGCTTCCCCGAGATCTTCTCCATCAGCGGACTCCCGCCGCTGCCGCGGGCGTAGGGCGGCCAATCGCTCGTTTCGGAATTGCGGCCGTCCAGCACCTGGTTGTGCGCGATCAGGCAGTAGTAGGCCATCGAGAACATCACGCCGTGATCGCCGCTGAGGTCCACCCCGCCGCTGCGCTTGTCTGGATTGTGGCATTTGACGCAGGAACGGTCCAGAATCGGCTGCACGTCACGCGGGAAATCCGGAACATCAAAGGCGAGACCGGAGGCATCGATCTCCGAGGGCCCGCGCGACAACGCCTTGGAGACGGTGGCCGAGCGGCGGATCGTGTTTTCGGTTTTCTTCTCGTGGCATCCCACGCACCCCTGCCGCTCGCCGGGCATCACCTGCGTGAAACTCTGCATCCGTTTCACGGCGCGTCCCTCGCCGTCAAGTGCCACAAAGAAGAGTGACTTCAGCGCGGGAGCTCGGAAATAGGCGCTGCCGTCCGCCTCCACCGGAACGGTGCCCAGCAGCCGGGTGAGGGTGAAGGTGCCGCCGTAAGTGAGTGGATCCATCCCACCCGTGTAGTTGATCGGCTTGGGAAGGCTCTCCATCACCATCAGCTTCTTGATGGTTCCGGGTTCCACGCCCTGCAGGCTGCGGCTGATCATCACGTTCTCCAAATAGAACTCGCCCGTTTTCGCCGTGAGGTCGGTGCGGTCCGCAACCGTCTGCTCACGCGGACGCTTCATGAGCGGACGCGGCTCGCTGATGCGCGAACCGTCACGATGCCCCTCAAAGGTCGTGAACATATGGGGAAGGCGGAAAAGCGGAATCTGGTTGCCGACACGGTTCGAAAGGAACACCTCGTCACCGTCCGTCGCCATGAAAAGTTCCGGCGAGAACGCCCACGGATCATAACAGTTCCGTTTGGAGACATGGCGCAGGTTGGAGCGGTTGTCGGGTCCGGATTTTGCGGAGAGGACCGTCAGCAACCCGCCGTGTTCCATCCGGCCGTGGCCGGGCGAGTCGATCATCACGATATCATCGGATCCGGGGATGGGCTTCGCGTCGATGTAGACGCTGTTTGGATAGGTGTTGCCCTGATAGACCTGATGCTGCGTCCCGTCCTGGTTCATCGTCCAAAGATGGTGGAAGGTCACCTGGCGGCGGTCGACATACTCCCAGCGCATATAAAGGACCCGCCCGTCGGGCAGAAGCCAAGGGGTGTTGTCGTGCTCGATATTGGCGGAGAGCATCCTGATATCGGAACCGTCCGGCTTCATGCGATAGATGTTCGCGACCTGCGTCAGCCAGCAGTTCACCCACCGCCGGCAGCGGGAGGAGACAAAGATGATGTCCCCGTCCGGCAGCCATGTCGGCTCAATGTCGTCATAGTCGCCGGAGGTGAGCTGCCGCAGCCCCGTTCCGTCCGCGGCAATCGTGTAGAGGTGGTAACGCACATCATCGCCGGGCCGGTACGAAAAGAGGATCGTACGGCCGTCGTAATGCACGCAGGGGTCACGCACCGCACCCGCGAGATCCTCCAGCAGCACCCGGAACGAACGGGTCTTGAGGTTGTAGACGACCAGCCGCCCCTGGCGGTTCAGGATCGTCCAATCCCGCGCGTAGCAGTAATACCCGAAATTCGCGTACCAGTGTTCGGGCGTATGGGTCCGCGTGGCGAAAACAATCTCATCGACCTCCCCGAAATCCCCGGCCAACAGCCGCTCGCGGAGCGTCCCTACGGGGATGACCGACTCTTTCGGCAACTCAGGCGGCTGATCGGTGTTGTAAAAGACCATGTAGTCGAGATTGACCGGAAGGGAAGGGGCGACGATCCGTAACCGCGCCCCCTCCGGAACGGTGAATTTCGCCAGATGCAGACACATTGTGTGATAATCACCCGAATCGGGAAACTCCACGTCGCCCAGATGGGTATCACCGTCGAACAACTGAAGCCTCGGCTTCTGCCCGTTGCTTTGGGTCGCAAAGGAGAAGAGAATCCACTTGGCGGCGGGAACCTTCCCATACTGCACCCCCCGCCCCTCCTGGAAGTAGGCCAGGATCGCGCCGCCCGAAGAGTCTGGGATCTGGGTATAGATCCCAGCCATCTTCCCGTCCGGTGCCGGCAGCAGGGTTCCGCTCTCCGATTCGATCTTCGTCTGGGCCAAGACGCTTCCCGCGCACCCCAGCCCGATCACCAACCCTTTCAACCAACGCTCCGCCATCATCTGGCATCCTCCCCCATCCCGTTCATGCCTTACAGCACCTCATGCGCTACCCGTTAGTGCAGGAACAACAAGGTACCGCCCGATATGACTAGGACGATATCACCGTCATCCACTCTCACATCCAGCTTCGCACCCCACTCCGGCGCATCCCCCGCCAGCACGACCTTCACACCGCCGAATGAGCCTCCCGAGGTAAGATTATACTTCCCCAGTTCCGGGCACAACCCGTCCGTCGACGAAAGTACAATCTGCACCGTTCCTCTCGCCGTGACAAACTTGTCCGTGACATCGAGAACCGGCGCAACCGACGTTTCCGTAAAGTTGAAGCCCAGGACAGCCGAATCCGCCAGCGTCAGATCGCCGCCAAGCGCCACCGTACCGGACTCCGGGACCTTCAGGGTCGCCCCGGAACCGACCGAGACCGCCCCTGCCCCGGGCTGGCAGCCCGGCATCACCTCCACCGTCGCGGTGTCGGCGATCGTCAGTCCGTTGGAGAAATCGTTGTATTCGTTCGAAAAGATGACCTTGCCGTTACCGGCGATGCGCACGGCACCCGAACCCATCACCCGGCCGTCGAGCGTCACCGTATGGCTCGTCGCCGTGTCATAGGCCGGATCGCCCACCGTGTAGTGGCTCGTGTCGATCACAATGTAACCGTCATTGTTCCCGCCCACCTGCAGGGCGGTCACGCCGCGGCCGTTCGGATGCGCCTGAAGCGTCCAGTCCGCGAAGGAGTGCAGCGTCGCCGCCGGACGGCCTTCAATCGATACGCCGAGCGACGTCTCGAAGTGTGCCCCGTTGTAGATTTCGCTATCGGGGAAGGAAAGACCGCCGGGACCGATCGCCCACACGCCCTCGCCGTTCCATCCCGAGCTTGAGGAGACACCCGAGCCGTTGACGAACCCGCAGTTGAGCATGAAGACGGGATAAGGGAACTTACCGCCGGTCTTCACCGTCGTGGCGCAGGTCAGCTTGTCCGCGATGATCGTGCCGCCCAACATGTCGCTGCCGGCATACGAGTGGAACAGGACGGCGTCTTTTTCGGTCCGGATTTCGCCGACGCGGACAACACTGTTGCCGCTGTCAAACACAACCGAACTCCAGCCGCTGTTCGAGACCCTCGCACAACCGTAATAAACGAGACGGTCAACAACGGCCGTAGTGCCGACATCCGTCCAAATGCGGTCCATGCTGCCCTGCTTGAAGGTGAAGGTCGTACCGGGCACGAGCGTCGCGTAGTTTTTCGCGCCGCTCGACAGGTACTCCTGGGCTTCGTCCGTCGTAATGGTGATACTCCCGCTCCAATAGTCCATGACCGTGCCGCCGGTCTTGGGGGCGTTGAACATCGTGATGCCGCCAGCGAAGGTCATGTAGTTATTCTCCCCACGCGTGATCGCCGGCGTGATTCCGTCCGTACATGTGACGGGACAGTTGAACACGTGGTGGAACGGAGAGTCATTGACGATAGCCGATATGCCGGTGATGGCCCCCGGTCCCTCGATCGTGACGAGCGCGGTGTCCGCCGGGAAAGCGATGGCCTCCGGTTTGAAGGTCTCACCCAACGTGAGCGTGGCCGGAGCGTCGTTGCCGATCACGCAGTTGCCGCTTACGGGGACCTCGCCCTTGTTCCAGCCGTTGGGGTCGCTCAGGCTACCGCTCGCGCCGCCGATCCAGGTGGCCGGCGGATTGCCGTAGACGCAGTAAATGGACTTCTTGTTTTTAGAAAGGCGAAGCTCGCACCGTTCCGGCAGAACCCGGCCGGTGAGCGCGCTTTCGTCAAACGTCGCATCGCCAAGAAGTGTGAGCAACCTGTACTCGCCGTCAACCAGCGGGGTCT
Source organism: Verrucomicrobia bacterium UBA1211 (assembly GCA_002309585.1). Lineage (GTDB taxonomy): Bacteria > Verrucomicrobiota > Kiritimatiellia > RFP12 > UBA1067 > UBA1211. The sequence continues at coordinate 15,047 of DBXN01000101.1, read as the reverse complement.
CCGTGCCGGAAGGCAACGTCACGGTGAAACCTGCGGCGAGGGTGTTCGGAGACTCCACGCTCACGGCGGTTCCCACCTCCAGGGTCGTCACGCCCGTGCAGGCGTACGCTCCCAGAAGGGTAATGCTGCCGCCGCCCCTGAACGTCATCGCGCCGCCGGGAGACGCCGCATCCTCAAGGATGTCCTCCGCGATCGTGATCGCATGGCCGGCCGCATCGATGATACCGCCATTCGCCGTAACCTTCACGGAGAGCCGGTCGTGCGCCGCGATGAAGGCGTCATTGTCGGTAATGGCCTTGAACGTGCCGCCGTTGAACAGGATCGTCGCCATCGACGACGTGCCGTTTCTGTAATACGCGCCTTTCGCGGCGAGCGTACCGCCACGCTCCAAGTTGACGACACCCTGGCCGCCGCCGGCGTTGTAACCGAAGATAAGGCTACCCGCCGCTTCGACCTTACCTCCGTCAACAATCGTCAGCGTGCCGGCGGCGTTGTTGGCGACAAGCAACTCCCCCGTCGCCTTAAAGACGCCGGTGTTCGTCACAACGACCGTTCCTTCGGACTGGGAACCGACGATGGCATACGCGCCGGAATGGGTGCTGTTGACGGTACCGCCGCTGATGATCATCGTCGCGAGATTCGCGCCGGCCAAATCACCCACGGAGAGATATCCGCCCACGGTAAACGTACCGCCCTTGTGAAGGATCGTCGCCGTGGAACCGGAACCTTTGCAGATCACAAAATTGTTATCCACCGTCCAATTGCCACCCTCCTTTGCGATGATCGCCGTGGATCCGGAACCGCTGGCCACCTGCACGTGTTTCGTGGTGACGGCCCAGTCGCCGGACTTGTGCACGATCTCCACGGTTGAACCCTGCGCCCTGGCGATGTGAGCGTCACCCGCCAGATTCGCGGTCAAATTGCCGGTTTCGTTCGTAAACGCGATCCGGCTGTTCGCCCCATAGCCAAATTGGAAATAGTAATCCAGTATCCAGTCGCCCTTTTTAAGGACGGAGGTTGTCTCGTTTGCCGCAGTATTCGCAAACGTGTAGAAATACATCGTGCCAAGGAAAACAAAGTCACCCGAATTGGGATTGATGTTGTCGGCGACCATAACGGTAGCCGCGTCCTCCATCGAGTTCGTGAGGAAGGTCAGCGAATCAACCCAAAAGTTGAGATTGTAGCTTTTCGAGGGCGTTATCCCGCCCCAATTCGTCGGGTCATAGATGTCGAGCGGCGCCTCCTCCGTTCCGCCGGCCCCCCCGCGCCAATCCACGGCCGTGGCAGCCGTCGCCGTTTCCAGCGTACCGAACAGGACAATCGCCGCAAGGACGGACCATCCAGCGGAATGACGGCGCATCACCCCATTCTCCACGGGAACAGATAATTGACCCGCACAAGCCAAATCTCTCCTGAGCACGTTCGACATCGCCCTCCTCCTATTCCAAGCATCAAAACACCAAAAATATGATACCATCCCCATATAGGCCGCACAAGGGGGAACTTGCGCGAATCCCGCGACCTTTTAACCCTTTCACCTTTTGATCTTTTAACCTTCCCTGCGGCTTGTCGGAGAGACCGTTTTGTGTTACATTTCTTTTACCGTGTCATTAAACGAAAGGGGAAAAAATGGGTATGGATGTTTCACGCAGGTGGTTTATCGGTGGATTGGCTTCATTCGGCGCGTTTGGAGGATGCCGGGTGTTCCGCGCGGCGGACGGCAAGTACGCGCAGGGGAAACCGCGTCTCAGTTTCGGTGTGGTCAGCGATGTCCACGTCCGGCTCGCCGCTACCGGCGAGGGTTTCGCGAAGGATCATGACCCCTCGACCCTGATCCACACCTTTGAGTGGTTCCGGGACAACGGGGCCGATGCGGTGATGATCGTCGGCGACATCGCCGACAAGGGACTCGTCAAGGAACTCCAGTATGTCGCCGACGCCTGGTTCAAGGTCTTCCCCAACGACAAGGCGCCGGATGGCCGCCGTGTCGAGCGGCTTTTCGTCTACGGCAACCACGATTACGAGGGTGCCACCTACGGCGACTACGCGAAGAAGATCTGGGCAGACGAGAACGAACGCGCCAAAAACGTCCTCCGTACCGATCAGAAGGGCAACTGGGAACGCATTTTCCATGAGGCGTACGCCCCCGTTTACCGTAAGGATGTCAAGGGATACGCCTTCATCGGCGGCCATTGGACAGCCGACCACTGCCGGGGCAAGGAGGAGCTCGGCATTGAGGGCATTGACGCCTTCTTCACCGCGAACGCGAAATCCCTCGACCCGAAACTTCCTTTCTTCTACTACCAGCATCCGCACCCGAAGGGGACCTGCTACGGCGATTGGGCCTGGGGGCAAGACGACGGACGCGCCACACGCGCGCTCTCGCCGTTCCCGAACGCGATCGCCTTCTCCGGCCACTCGCACACGACGCTGACGCACGAGAAATCGATCTGGCAGGGCGCCTTCACCTCGGTCGGCACAAGCTCCCTCCGTTACACCGGCGGGGATTACGCCAAATCCCGCCTCCCGATGGGTTACGAGAATTTAGGCGGTTCCACAGAAACCTACGAGCCGTTCAAGGTGAACGCCGGATACGGCAGCACGATGGACGGCCGGCAGGGGATGCTGGTCCGCGTCTACGGCGACCACATCACCTTCACGCGCCGCGAGTTCGTCTAC
>DBXN01000101.1:0-12351 GCA_002309585.1 Verrucomicrobia bacterium UBA1211 | reverse complement strand
TGCCGCTGCCGGCGGCCGAGTCGAAACCCTTCGCCTTCACGGCCCACGCGGCCCGTTCGATCGCGCCGGAATTCGCCGCCGGAGCGGAACTGTGCGTCTCCAGGGCCAAAGGCCGGAACCGCGGCTCCAAGGACGCCAAGAAACCCGTCCCCGCAGAGGAGAAGGACATCTTCGTGCTGGACTTCCCCGCCGCCACCGCCGCGAAGGGCGGACGCGCCTTCGAGTATGAGATCTCGATTGAGGAGAAGGCCGAAAGTAAAAAGCCGGTCAAGAAGTACCTGCTGGCGCAGGGTTACAACATGTCGACCGACAACCCCCGGACGAAACGGCCGCAGCAGTGCTCCATCGCGAGCGACCAGCTGCCGCAGAACGGGGACTTCCGCTTCTCCGTCCGGCCCGTCAACTCCCTGCTGAAGGCGGGCCGCCCGATCGTCAGCCGGTGGCTGAACGTTGGCCGGGTGTAGCCGGAGCAGAAGGGAAGCCGGATCGGGCGCCACCCGATATCCGCCTCGCCGACAAAACGTGATGTGGCAAGGCCAAAGCGGATATCAACGGGTAGCGCCCGCTTTCTTCGCCTCCGGCTCCACATACGGTTCGGGGGTCTTCCCGCCAAGCGGAATCGGGACCACGACGGTTGAGATGTCGCCTTCGGCGCGCGGGCACGCCACGGTCTGTTTTTCACCACCCAGCAGGAAGGAGAAGTTCTTCACCTCCGGGTCGATGAAGTGCAGGTAGAGGGTGTCCCCCTTCCGGGTGGAGACCACCTGGCCGCCCTTCCCGACCCCGCCCGCCTGTGTGCCATAGACGGCATCGCCGTTCTTCTCGAACCAGCGACCGATCCCCTCAAACACCTCGACCGCCCGTTGGGGGATCCGGCCCGATCCGTCCGGCCCGATATTCAGCAGCAAATTCGAATTCTTCGCCGCCGCCCGGACAATCAGCGCGACCGCCGCCTCCGGCGTGATAAACCGGTTCTCGCCGATGCGGTATCCCCACACATTCGGCTGGATCACGTCGCACTGCTCGATGGGACGGTCATCCAGCACCGGCTGCCCCTTCGAGAAGAGGGTACCCTCCCCCGGCAGATCGCGCTCAAAGAGCTGGATATCCTCCTTGGGACGCGGCGCACGGTGGTTATTGTTGGCCACGAGAACCCGCCGGGAGTGGATAAGGTCGAAAATCTCATCGAACCCCCAATCGAACGTTCCGCCGCGATCCTTGTCCAAATGGTCCCACTCACCGTCAAACCAGATGTTCCCGGGATGATAGTTGTCCAACAACTCGGTGATCTGCCCCATCATATACCGTTTATATGAGGCGTAGTCGCTCTTCATCCCCTTGACCGGCGCCCTCAGGTATGACCGGCCGGGCGTGTAGTCGGCGCGATGCCAGTCCAGCAGGGAATAATAGAGATTAAGTTGCAACCCCTCCTCCCGGCACGCCTCGGCCAACTCGCCGATGATATCGCGCTTAAAAGGTGTCGAGGCGATGTTGTAGGTGTCCATCTTCGACGGCCACAGCGCGAACCCGTCATGGTGGCGCGCGGTGATCGTCACGTACTTCGCGCCGGACTTCCGGAAGATCCGCGCCCATTCGCGCGCATCGTACTTCGAAGGATAAAACCCGTCCACCATCCGCTCGTAGGCGTCACGGTCCAGTTTCCCGCTGTGGAGATACCACTCCCCCTGCGCGTAATTCGCGTAGATCCCCCACACGATGAAGATACCGTAACGCTGCGCGGCGAACTTCGCGCGCGCCTCTCGGTTCCACTCCGCCGGCGCATACTCTCCCGCATTCAGCGCCGAAGCGGCCAGCATCACCAATCCCGCCCAAACCCAAAAAGATCCCCGGCTCATCCCAACCTCCTTGTCCCGTTTTCCCGATCACGCCCCAACCGTACCACGGAGCCTTTTCCCGCGCAAGCCCAAACGGGCGCCCCCCTACCCTATTCTTTTCCGCGATCACACGGGCGGGGTTGACCTTTGGCTTGCGCCCTAAACTGAACTTGTGATAAGGTATTTTCTACGGATCGAAAGTGAAGGTTCACAGATGAAGCATTTCACGTATACGGCACGGGACAGTAAGGGGGAGATCGTTCGGGGGGCGCTGGAGACGGCAGACCGGAAGAGCGCTGTCGCCGCTTTGAACGAAGAGGGCTTGACGCCCATCTCAATTGTCGAGACAGTCGCGAAACCGAAAGCGCGCCCGGCTTTGCCCTCGGTCAATCCCGTTTTACTGAAAAAGGTGGCGGGAATCGCCGTTCTGGCGGCGGTGCTGGTCGGCGGGATCATCTGGTTCAGCCACCGGCCGAAAACGCCCCACCCGAAACCGACCGTACCGGAGAAGGTCGGGAAACCGGCCGCGAAACCGAAACCCACGGCCGAAAAGCCGGATGACCCCGCCCCGGAACCGGAAGTGAAGCCGGCAGCGCCCCAGAATGTGACGGTTCCGGTTAAGGGGAATATCGCGACGGTAACCCTTTCGAACGGGAAGAACCTCCGGGTACCTCTGCCCGCGCCGGGCAAAACCTCCCTCCTGCACGCCCAGGGGAGTGTCCTGGAGATCGATTCCGAAGGTAACGTGCGGGATGTCACGCCGCGCAAGCTTTTCGATACCCCCTTCGAGAACCAGTTGATCGGGATGGCGATCGACGGCGGAACCTTCATTCCCGCCTTCCTGAAGGGAATGCGGCAGGAGGATGTGATCGAGCTGCTCAAGAAACCGGTGGTTCAGGATCCGCAGGATACCGAGACGGATCTGGCGAAAAAAGAGGCGGTCGTGAAGATGAAGGAGCTGATGCTCGACTACATCAACAACGGCGGAAATTATGAGGATTTCATCGACGAGGTGGCCGCCTACGCGAAGGAGGAGAAGGGCTACAAGGTCGAAGGAATGCGGAACCTGGTGTCGCTGTTGAAACAGGGGAAGGTTGAAGAGGCGAAGGAGTACCGTACCCTGTTCAACCAGGAGATGGCGGAAAAGGGATTTGGCCAGTTGCGGTTGCCCTCGCATATCGAGGAGGCCCTGAAGTAGGATTGGGCGATTTTGCACAAAAGGAAGGAGCGAAGGATGAAAAAGTGGATGGTTTTGGGAGTGATGGCGGCCGGATTGGCCCTTGCGCAACAGACAGTTGTGCCCGTGAGCGAGGCCGCGAAGAAGAAATGGACCCCGGAGCAGTTGCAGGCGCGGGATGAGCGGGTCTTGAAGAAGACGGGCGGGTTAATTGATGTGCCGCCGTCCGGACCCGCTATCGTGATCGTGGACGCGCGCGCGAAAAAGGGCGAAGGTCCTGCAAAAGTCGTTGAGGTCTTCGAACGGGCGGCGCATCAACGCATCGGGGTGGAGAAGCGCGATCGCGGAACACTCCCTGCATTCGCCTTCGGGGCGGGTATTCTGAAGGAAAAGGAGGCGCTGATGGTTATCCTCGTCGCGGATGAGGGTACCTCGCTGCCGGCGTGGAGCGTCTATCCGGAAGAGCGGGTGGCGATCGTCAATGCGGATCGGCTTGCGGAGGGAGTCAATGCCGAGGCGAAGGAGATCCGGGTAATCAAGGAGATCTGGCGGTCGATCGGAATGATCGGTGGCGCGGGTTATTCGACGATGGACAATTGTGTGATGCAGCCGGTCTTTTCGCTGGCGGAACTTGACGCGAACACCTTCCAGGTAATGCAGCCCATGAACTACCCGAAGATGTACAAGATGTTCAAGAAGTTCGGGGTGAAGCGCGGCCGCCGGGTGCCGTATCGGGTGGCGATCCGGGAAGGCTGGGCCAACATGCCGACCAACGCCTACCAGAAGGCGGTTTGGGAAGAGGAGCAGGCGGCGAAGAAAGAGCAGCCGGCGGAGGTGAAGAAGGATGCCGCCGGGAAAGAGGCGACGAAGTGATAGCCGCCTTCGGGGAACGGGTTTGCGGTTTGGTTTTCGGAAAAAGAAAGGTTAAAGGATGAATTCGATTCTGACAGGGTTGGATTGGACGATGATTCTCGGATACTTCGGGCTTTTGGCCGCCGTGGTATTCTTCACGCACAGGAAACAGGAGACGAGCCAAGACTTCTTCCTGGGCGGACGGACGGTGGGATGGCTGGCGATCGGCGCGTCGATCTTCGCCTCAAACGTCGGCTCCGAGCATCTGATCGGCCTGGCGGGCCAGGGTGCCTCCAGCGGCCTCTCGATGGCCCACTGGGAACTGCACGCGTGGGTTCTGATCCTGATGAGCTGGGTCTTCCTGCCTTTCTACTACCGAAGCGGCGTGTACACCATGCCGGAGTTCCTGGAACGCCGGTTCGGGGCGCGGGCGCGGTGGATTCTCTCGCTGGTCTCGCTGGCGGCCTACGTCCTGACCAAAGTCTCGGTGACGGTCTTCGCCGGCGCGCTCTTCTTTGAGGTGATGCTGCCCGAAGTCCAGATCACGATCGGCGGAACGGTCATCTCCAGTTTCTGGATCGGCGCGTTCACGACGGTGACCCTCGCGGGCATCTACTCCTGTTTCGGCGGATTGCTGGCGGTCGTCTACACCGAGTTGGTGCAGACCGGCCTCATCCTCGCCGGATCGATCGCCGTCACGCTCTTCTCCCTCTCCAAACTGGGCGGCACGGTGGATGGCGGGACGCTCTTCAACGGATGGGGCGTGCTGAAGGAAACCCTGCGGGCGGATCCGAAAATCGTCGAGGCGTTCTCCCTGTGGCATCCGCTCTCCCACCCCACGCTGCCGTGGCTGGGCGTGCTGATCGCCTCCGTCACCATCGGCGTCTGGTATTGGTGCACGGACCAGTTCATCGTGCAGCGGTCGCTCTCCGCCAAGAACCTCCGCGAAGCGCGGCGGGGCACCATCTGGGGCGGCGCCCTGAAGCTCTTCCCCGTCTTCATCTTCCTTGTGCCGGGCATGCTGGGCTACGCGCTGTATAAGCACGGCCTGATCAACATCCCGGTGGAGAACGGCGCCCTCGCCGGCGACAAGATCTTCCCGACGCTGGTGCAGTCGCTGTTGCCGTCCGGGTTCCGGGGTCTGGTCGTGGCCGGCATGATCGCCGCGCTGATGAGTTCCCTCGCCAGCCTCTTCAACTCCGTCTCCACCCTCTTCACGGTGGATGTGTACAAGAAACTCAAACCCGAAACCTCGGAACGGGAACTGGTCCATGTCGGACGGCTCTCAACCATCACGATCACGGTACTGGGCATCATCTGGGTGCCGATCATGAAGGCGATCTCCTCCGGCGGCCTCTACCAGTACATCCAGAGTGTGCAGGGATTCCTCGCCCCGCCGATCGTGGCGGTCTTCCTCGCCGGCCTTTTCTGGAAGCGGTGCAACCTGCGCGGCGCGGTCTGGGGACTCTCCCTCGGGTTCATCCTCGGCATGGCAAAACTGACGGTCAATTCGGCCTGCGCGAAGAGCGGACCGGCCTTCCTTCAGTCAATCGCCAAATTCCAGGACTTCTACTTCTCCGGGTTGCTGCTGGTCCTCTCGTTTGTGATCATCGCGATCGCCTCCTACAGCGCGCCGCCGCCCGCCCGCGAGCAGCTCCAGGGGCTTAACTACAGCTGTCTGGACGATGCCTTCAAGGCCGAGAACCGGGCCAGCTGGAACTGGGTGGATGTCGTCGGCTCCGCGTTCGTCATCGGGATGGTGATCGCCGCCTACGCCTACTTCTGGACCTGGCTGAAGTAGGGCGGAAGCCATCGCTATCGCTCGCGGAGACGTAGCGTTTTCATCAGGGCTGCGGACGGTTCCAAACCGCCCGCAGCCCTTCGTTTTCTAAAACTGGATGTGGCAAGGGCGCCCCCGCCCTTGCGGCAAGCTACCCCCTGAAACATTCGTCCAGTTTCCGGGAGAGCGTACCCTCTTTCGCATACGGCAGGGCATCCAACTGGCGGAAGTTGTGTCGTCCGATCTTCCCGTCCGTATCGAACCCCAGAATATAGGTTGTGGCAATGCGGTAGATGATCTCGGTCGGAGCAAGGCCATACACCTGATGTTCGAAGATGTGAATGATCCTTTCACCATCATCGGGGAAAACCGCTTTCATCGCCGGATTCCTGTAGAGCCGCTTCACGATCTCGGTGATGAACATCCCCGATTTCATGTAGAGATCCACGAAAGTCTTCTCCGGATCGCCGAAACAACCGGGATTCTCCCGCTCTAGCAAATCCACCATTCGTCTGACCACGGCGCGAGGCGTGAAGATCTGATTGGTCCTTTGCGGCGGGATATAGTCGAAGATATCCTCGTCCGCCGATTCATCGAAGTAGTTCGCCAAGGCCGTCCGTTTCCTGATGAATTCCTTCACAGAGTCGTCAAATACTACGGGGTCGAAGAGATTGTGACCGTCACGCAGGATCCTGAACTCCGCGAGTGTGATGCCGGTCACTTCCCGGAACACGTTGTCCGGGATGATCGTATCGAAACTCTTGAGGGTCGTGTTCCCGTCGCCGTATGCCATGAGGAATGACGGAATGGTACGGGCGAACCCGCGCAGATGATCCCGGATTCCGTCCGCGATCGCATCCCTCTCACGCTCCCGGCTTCGGGTCTCGACGGTTTGGACGGTTTCGCGTTTGGCTTGCTCAGACAGATCTTTGATCAGTCCGGCGATCTGCGCCTCGCTATCCCGCCGCGCCGCCTCCTGTCGCTTTTCAAACTCGCGGTTGATGGCGGCGGGACTCTTCCCAGTCTCGAACCGGTTCCGTAACGCCTCCAGCCGCTCATGCTCGATCACGGACCGCTTGATCTCGACCTCCTTCACAGCTTTGTCGATTTCCCGTTCCGCAAGGGCGGAAAGCCGCGCTTCTATCTGCCGTCTGTCGGAGGGTTTCATCGTATCACCGTAGGTTTCCTTCGCCTTTCCGATGATCTCGCGGATGACGTTCTCCTTCACTGCGGTCTTCAGTTTTCCTACGGCATCGGCCCCGTTTTCGGCGATAGCGGCAACCGCTTCCCCGATCTCCTCCCCTTCGCTGTAGATCTTCTTACCGAAGAGTCCTGAAACTTTTCCGACCACCGCCTCATCAGCGACGGCAACCTCCCCGCCCGCATTCAGCGCGAGGCGGTCCCGCGCGTTTTCCGCCGCCGCGAAGACCTCGTCCGCCTTGGTCGGCGCGTCGAACTTTTGGATGATTGCCAGGACCTCCTGCGGCGCGGCGAACACGGTTCCGATGTTCTGGAAGAGGAAATTGCTCATGAAGCCGCGCCTCACTACCTCCATCGATTTGATCCGCCGTGGGATCGACAGGACCTTCTCCGCGTCCAGCGGTACCAGCTCGCCGTCCTCATCCTCGCCGATGACGGGGAAGAAGTTCAACAGCTCACCGATGTTTCGCTTCCGGGTCTCGCTGTCGCCCTGCCCCGCCGCCGTGTCGGAATAGAGGTCATTCGCGAACTTCTCGAAGATGATGAGCGTCCGGGCCGGATCGAAATCGAACACGTAGGCGTTCGTCTTGCGACGGAACACCGTCCCATCCCGGAAGAGGCAGGGATTCTGCGCCCGGAATGCCGCCTGCATATAGAGCGAAGGCGATTTCATGCTGCAGAGCATCAAAACGCCAGTCCACTCCGGCACTGTGATGCCCGTCGTCAGTTGCCCCACACTCACCGTGATGGTCCGGTCATGCGCCGCGATCGCCTTCCTGACCGCATCGTACGCCTTGGTGATTTGCCGCTGCGCGTCGCCGTCCCCCATCATTCCGTCGCCCGCCGCCAGAACCACCGCATAGTCTTTGAAGACCGGATGCTCGCCCAGTTTCCGGACGAGCGCTTTCGCGCTGTCCACCCGGTTCAGAATCCAGAATGTGTGTCTCAGCTCCTCCCGGAGTTCCGGTGTTGCGAAGGGGAAACGGGTCTGGCTCGTGAGCGCATCGAGAAACTTATCCACCGCGTCATCATGCTTGAACCGGCCATTGGCATCCGTTGCGAAAAACTCGTTCAGGTCGAATGCGTAAGCCTCCTGTTCCCCCTCCAGATCGATTCCCCGCCGCAGTTCATCCTTCACGATTTCCGACATCTTATAGGTGAAGAGATTCAGCTTCGGAAGATACGCATACGGATTCTCCTGCTCCGTCTCCCGCCATGCCGCCTTCCGCTTCTGCTCATCGGCGTAGGTCCAATTGAAGATGGCCTCGGAGGCGAACTTCCCGCTCGCCAGCGCCTTGAATGGCGTTCCCGAAAGATGCAGGGTGAATTTCCGCATGATATGGTCGAACGCCACATCGGTCTTGTAGGTATCCACACCCTCATGCGCCTCGTCCACCACCAACAGATCCCACACAAGTCCGAGATTTCTGCCACGCTCATCCTTCGCGTCGCTCAATTCACGCAGCTTGTCGAACTGGCCGCCGAAATAGATTGACCCCTTCAGGTCCTGAAGACTCACGAATTCGATACACCCCCAGATCTTCTCCGTACAGGCGTCCGTGAACTGCCGCCGCGTCAGAACACCGCGTTTCCCCGCCAACGCGGCGGTCTCGCTCACGAACCGGTAACCCGACTCCTCGCCGAGGAACCGACGGTAATCCTCCAGCCACGAGTTGGCGATGGCGGGCCGGTTCGTGACGATCAGCACCGTCCGCGCGCCGATGCGTTTGGCGAATTCGTAGACGGCGAGCGTCTTCCCGAACCGGGGTTTCGCATTCCACAGAAATGCGCCCCCTTCGTGTCTGGCGCGGTACGCCTGCGCGGCGGAGACCGCCTCCTCCTGTTCCTCGCGGAGCGTGTAGGGAATCGCCGCATCGTTCGCCCGCAGAATGCCGTGGTCGGCCCGGAAGGTGTTGAACGCGCTGTTTGATTCCGGCCCTGAAATATGGAACCACTCGTTTTTCTTGCCGGCATCCTGCTCGAATCCCTGGCCGCGCAGATAGGCGTGGAAATCCGTGTCCCGGAAGACGATGCCCGAGCCGTCATCAAAGATCGCGTTCCCCCGCCATTCGAGGTTCCAGCGGATATCCGCCGTCCGGGTCTGCTGCCGGATCCGCGCCGTGACATCCTGCTCCGTGTAGCCGATCTTGGTCCACCCGCTGTGGTAGGCGATGCCCGGCGTGGTGTAGGCATAGATCATCGGGATCACGCGCGTCGCCGTCTGAATCGTCGGTTTCTCCATCGTTCTTCTCCTACTCCATCGCCTGGACCTTCTCCTCGATGAACGCAATCTCATCGTCCGAAAGTCCGTATTTTTTGTAGAGTTGCGCATCAATCTCCGCCACGCTCCCCGTCCAGTCGATGTCAGATTTCGACGTGAAGTCCTGAAGAGGAACTTTACGCCAGACCGGTTTTGTATTGTCTTGGGTAATTTTCAACACGCCAAGCATTGTTCGTGCAAACTTGGTTTTTATGTATTTCAAACATGAATCGGCTACTTTCTTACTGCCAAAAGAACCAACTGAAATGTATGTTTCAGTGAAACCTATCATCGGTGTGCCAATGATAGGCGTACTCAAGGCCTCGCCTAATACACCACTCCCATTTGCTTTTGGGATAATTACTTTGTATTTTAAAAGGTTCTCAACCGAGACACAATAATCCATCCTAAACCACCTATAAACTCGCTTGCCTTTTAGATTGCCAAATACTTGGAAATATTCAAACCCATCTTGTGGATGTTCCTCTGTAAACAACTTTGGCATTTCATCCAATGCATTTGTGCTTATGCGAGAGTCTGAAGTCTTTTTCAACTCTTCGGGATGTTCTCTGTATGCCTTCTCGGAAAACCGATAAAGTCCACGGTTTGATATGATATCGGCCAAACAACCTAAACTCGTTTTTTCGACCTTCTTCAAGATTGAATTCAACTCCGAATAAGAGGTGAAAGCCTCTATCGCGCCAAACTCCTTTGCCGAATCTCGATATGTCACAGCAACTCCTCCTTTGATATCCGTATTCGCAAACACTTGATCACTTTTCTGAACATGCTCGAGTACTTTAAAATGCGAATCATCAAGCATCTTCTTATTCCACGCCTTTGGCGTAGCACCAGCATTGAATAGAAAACGCGCTGGTGTGATGAGTTCCACCTTATCTGCGACCTTGTATGCTTCATCCATGAACAAATGATAAATGGGCTTGTCGCTTGTACAGGTTCCGCCCGCTTCTTCCTGATACGGCGGATTACCGATCGCGAAATCGAATTTCATGGTCTTTTCCTCTTTTTTGATGGTTCTGTAAATCACGGGACGTCGGGATCGCCAGTCGAAGATGACACAGGGTTTGGTTGCGCTCCAACACGGCGGAGGCGGTTCGGGGTCCCGCTCTTCCCAATCCGCGCCGAACAGATCCTGCTGGATAGGCGTATGTTCCCGCTCGGCGTAAGCTTCGAGACCGGGCAGGAACGGGCTTTCGATCTCCTCACAGGTTTGCGTTTCGTCCGTGGTGCCGTCCATCTGCCAGAAGTTCCACGCGATGACATTCGCGACTTTCCGGAGTTCGCTTCGGGTCGCCGGCCGGTTCCATCGGGCCTGGACGTTTTCCGCGAAGGTGATAAGCAGGTTGGCGCGGGCGATGAGCAGGTTGTCGCCCTGATACTCAAATCCGTAAACGCTTTGAAAGGCACGGATTGTCCACCTCATCCATTCCGTCTCATCGGTGGTATTCTCGTTCACCACACGCAGTTTGCGGTCAAGGATACCGATACGGCTCTTGAGGGGGATGGGGCGGCCGGTCGCAGCGTCGTAGCGCGAGACAATGAACGGTGCCTCACCGCAGGTAATCTCGATACGGCGCGAATCGACATATCGCCGCCAACCGTCGGGATCGGAAAATGGGATCGGGTTGCGGGTTGCCCGCCACCGAGGTGCGTCGTTCGCATCGGGGCGGTATTCCCGATTAAAGAGATGTTCCCGTCCGAACCACTCCGTGTCGAGGTGATTGTTCATCCGGTTACAAATCCAGACGGGGGTGAAGACCTCGGCGTTCCTGCGGGTACGTTCGGACTGGGCAGTACGGCTTTTAGCGACGCGCGGGCAGATGGGCGGAGGCGTACGCAGGACAAACGCCTCTGGAATGGGGGTTGCGGCATTAATGCCTGAAAGGCCATCCGCGTATGCGTTTGTCGCGAAAAGGATATTCCGCCGGGTGGTTTTGTCCGCAAGCAGAAGGTCCAACGCCTCGGCGATCGGATAGGCGGTGAAACGCACAAGTCTGGTGGGCAATGCGGAACCATCCGCATTCCCTCGCTTTCCCCGCCTCTCCGGTCCGGCTGCCATGCCTGTCGCGGCCGCGGTCTGCGGCCCTCCCGCGCTGTTTCACCGTCGCGCGGCACCGTGCCGGATGCATAAAAAGAGAGCGCATTCCCCTTTTCCGTGCACTCGACCGAAGCCCTACCACAGGCCAAACCAGAATACACGGAGAGAGAATGCGCCCAGACGGGCGCACCTCCACTCACATGTCGTTCTGGTTTTGAAATAGTGGTAGTATTTCGGTCGAACGACGTGTTAGCGTTGATGCTAAATCGTCAAGTGGTCCGGGGGTGGAGCGGGGAGGTCGCGGTATGGTGGCCGTTGACGCTCCCGGTCAGTTCCCGAACGCTGTCTTTTCCGGCCCGGGCTTTCACCCGCACCGAAACAAGAAAAGTGTATCACATCCTCCGTCAGAACTCAAGATGGGAGTGTTTACTGGGGTGCATCTGTGCTTTTCACCCATGCCGACCGGGGATTGGAAAACAACCAAAACAACTGGTAAAAAACGTGAAGGGTAACGCGGGCTAACCCGCCCGCGTTATTTCCGTTTTCTCATGTCGTAGACCTCCGACGGGAGCCCGTTTCAAGAACGACAGGTGTGCGCGGACGAGTTAGCCCGCGCAGACAAGAAGAGTTGTTTAAAACAGTTGTTTTCAACCATAACTTCGACGGTGAATTGAGCAGATGCGCTCTGTTTACTGGGAAGAGTGTTTACCGCTTGCCAATGCGCCGGCTATATGCTACATATCAAGGCAGTTGCATTTTGCAGCCACAGAAAGGCCGATATGGCATCAGTGACGATCAGGGATTTGCCGGAACGTACGGTCTTGGCGCTCAAAAAACGCGCGTCGCGCAATCACCGCAGTTTGAACGGTGAAATACTGTCGCTATTCGCGTATGTCGTTTCGTTTGACGAGGGGTTCGATTTCCCGCTTCAGCCCCCAGCCCTCTCGGAGGGGGAACGGCAAAAGGAAACGATCTTGGGACTGTCCGGAATGTGGAAGGACTCACGCCCGATCCATGCGACAATCGCTGACATCACTCGCGAAAGAACCGCCGGACGCGGGGTGCCGCTATGATTATCCTTGATACAGATGTCTGTATCGGTATCCTGCGCATTTCTCAATGACTGTTGAGCGTTGAGGGTTGAGTTGAGTGAACCTTCCGCCTTTTCATTCTTCTCTTTTCATTCTT